>JAVBKA010000160.1:0-8741 GCA_031546715.1 Oscillospiraceae bacterium
AGAAGTAATTGCAAATGCTCTTTTAATGGCTTCTCAGCGAATCGGAAGCAAGCCTGTTGAAATCACATTACAAATGAGCTCAGACTTACCTAACCGTGTATACTCCGACCAAACACGGCTGTGGCAAATACTTAAAAACATCTTGGATAATTCGGCGAAGTATACACAAAAAGGAAAAATCAGCTTGGATGTTTACCTTGAAAAAGTGGAGCACGAGATTTGGTACATTAACTTTAAAATTTCCGATACAGGACTTGGAATGTCCACCCAACAGCTTCAAAGGCTCTTCACCCCATTTGAACAGTTCCACAATAGTGTGACGAACATGTACGCCGGAACAGGACTGGGCATGGTCATTACAAAGCAGCTTGTAGACCTCATGGACGGCACTATTTCCGTAGAGAGCGAAGAAAATGTCGGAACAGCGTTCACAATTACAATCCCATTTGAGATTTCACAAAATACGCTAACCATCAGGGAAACCTTAAAAGACCTCCCCCTTACAAACCACAAGGTTTTAGTTGCTGACGATGACCCGGTTTCGTTAGAAATTATGAGAACCTTGCTAACCCATGTCGGTGTTGAGCCTGTATGTGTTTCAAGCGGTGAAGAAGCAATCGAGTTAGCTATTGAGCATAACCAAAACGGCAAGCCATTTGATATTATTATTTTAGACTATTTAATGGGCGGGCTTAACGGAATCGAAACAGGCAACCGCCTAGGAGCAGAAATCCAAAAATCTGCAAAGCTCCTCATGGTATCTGCCTACGCAAAGCAATTGCTGCTATCAGACATAGAAGCCGCGGGATACGAAGACGTTATTGAAAAACCCTTCTGCCCGTCGGATTTTATTCGCAAGCTCTGTGAAGCAGTTGGCACAAAAACTAAGACTATCAGATATGACAATATTGTGTTCCCGAAAGCAAAAATTTTGCTTTGCGAAGACAACAAAGTCAATCAAGAAGTTGCAGTTGGAATATTAGAGATTTTTGGCATCACCCCCGTAATCGCCGAAAACGGACAACGCGGATTGGAACTTTTGGAAACTCAGCATTTCGACTTGATTTTCATGGACATTTTAATGCCCGTTATGGATGGACATGAGGCAACCCGCAGAATCCGTGCAAGTAGCAAGCCCTATAGCAAAACACCGATAATCGCCATGACCGCCAATGTTATGAAGGATGAGCTTGACAAATGCTTGCAAGAGGGCATGAATGGGCATATAAGCAAGCCTGTTAGAGTAGAAAAGGTCAGTGTAATGCTCACAGAATGGCTGCCGCATTTGATTGAGGACAAAACGTCCAAAAGTGAAGAAAATATGGAGGCGGATTTGCTAGCGGAAGTTCGCACAATTCAAGGAATTGACGTTGACGACGGATTGTCGTGTTTTTTAAATAATCAAAGAAAATATGCAGTGATATTGCTGGATTTTGCAAGAGATATAGCAGGAGATTTTGCTTCATATGAAGTTGCGTTAACTGACCCAGCTTCAACTAAAATTAGAATTCATACAATCAAAGGCGCAGCCGCCAACCTTGGAATTGTGGCTATCCAAAAGGAAGCCGCTAAATATGAGCAAGTGCAGACAAAGGAACAATATGAAACCGTAGTTGCCAAATGTAACACAATTGGCAAAACAATTATTGAGTATTTATCTTTTCTTGATGACGAAGAAAAAGCCCCTGCGGGCAAGAGTAGCATTACCAAAGGAGGGTTGAAATGAGGCGTATCTTTTGTGCAGTACTTGTCCTTGTGTTGGTTTTGAGCAATTCCAGCGCATTCGCATTGAATCAAAAGTCGCTTACCTTGGCTATAGCCTATGACCTTCCGGATGTTGCTGATATGATTTATTGTTATGCCTTAAACCAAATGGGGTACAAAGTTTCAATTGTGACCGGCGGTACATCGTCTGTAACTCGTATGGCTGATTCAGGCGAAATTGACGGACTAATCGGACGTGCCACGCCTATTGGAAATAACTATCCGAACCTTATTCAAATCCCTGTTCCGAACTATCCCTGTGATTTTGCCGTGTATACTCGCACTGATTCCGCTATTGAAATCAAAACATGGGACGATTTCGCATTCGTAAAAACTGGACAGCTTTTTCAAAAGCCCTACGTTGAGAGCCATTTGCCTAAAGACGCCATTATTACCAAAAAATCTACTATGCTAGAGATGCTTATGGCAATTTCTACAGGAGAGCTTGACGCTGGAGTTGTTCAAACTCCAGAAGGACAAGAATGTTGGCTACCTAAAAATGTTCATGTTGAATCATCAGTTGATACGATGAATGCTTACGCGTATTTGAATAAAAAGAATGAACATTTAATCGAGCCACTTTCTGAAATCTTGACAAAAATGCAAGACAGCGGAATAACCCAAAAAATTATTGACCATGAGTTGGTGGTTTTTCCAAACGATAAAAAAACAATTTTGTCAATCTCTTCATCCAACGCAGATTCGCCATGGGGCACCGGTATTAATAAAGCCTTCCGCGAATTTGATGAAAAAATTGAAACCTACAGCATAAATCTTAATACAGACGGTATAACTAATAGGGGAGAAGAATGGCTTAATAAAATTAGCTTAGTTCGAGCTGATTTTGTTGGAAAAAAACCAGATGTGATTTTTGTTTCCGATAACGAGGCCTTGGAGTTTATTAAGGAGTTCTATTATACGTTGTTCGTCGGCGTACCTGTTGTTTTTTGCGGAATAAATGATTACCACAGCACTTCCATAGAAGGTTATGAAAAATACTTTACAGGGGTTGCCGAGGAGATTTCTGCTGCGGACTTGCTTGATATTATGCTAAAGCTGTTTCCCAACACGAAAGATGTATTTATAATCAACGACTTCACACCAACAGGTATAGCGTGGAAGAAAGACTTGGAAACCCAATTGCATTCATTAAGCACAAAAGTCAACCTTGAATACAGCGAAGATATTTCCATGGCAGATTTAACGGCAAAAATTTCAAGCCTGTACGAAAATACTTTGATTCTTAACGGCAACTACTCCGCAGACCTTAACGGACAATATTTCTCAGAAGAGGAAGCACAAAAACTTTTTTATCAAAGTAGCCCAGTACCGATTTTCGGACTAAAGTCAACTGACTTTGGCTTTGGACAAATTGGCGGCAAATATGTGGATAGTGTCACCCAAGGACAATTAGCCGCTACCATAGTAAAGGAAGTTTTAGACGGAGCTTCTGTTGCTGACATTCCTGTTACTGCGGGAACAGCTCAAGAAAATCAATGGAAATTTGATTTAAAACAACTAGACAAAGCTAATATTACAAAAAAAACGATAACAGAGCTTGTGCCAGCCGAATTTACTAACGGCACGGTTTCGTTTTTCAAAGCACACCCTGCAACAGCCATTCCAATTATGGGTTTAATCTTGATTTTGATTTTATCCGTAGCAATTTTTGCCAATTTGACTTATATCATGCGAAAGAGAAACACAGCATTGATTGAGCTGCAAAAAAACTTGATTTCTGCTGAGGATTTGTTGGAAAAAGACAAAGCTATCAAGGACGTCAAGGAATATACCGAAAGCTTAATCGAAAGCTCACCAATTGGGTACGCACTTGTTTCAAATCAAGTTATTGTTGAGAGCAATCAATTTGTGAAGAATATGATTGGCTTGGAGCAAGGGTCTGACCTAAATCAACACCCCGAATTAGCCGCGGTATGTCAAGACGAAAAACAAAAAACCATTACGCTAAAAACTCCTGCTAATAAACAAAACCGTTTTTATGTCAACACAGCTAATGTGGAGTATCTTGAAGAAGCCTCCACGGTGCTGTGGTGCGTTGACGCTGAGGAATACGAAAAGCAGAACGATGCCATTGTCCAGCTTCAAAAGGAATTTGAAAAAATTATTGACACATTACCGCTGCCACTTGCAATTTTAGACATGGAAAACCTACAAATCCAGTACTGCAACGACACATTTATCAATATTTTTGACCTTGATTCACTTCAAGAGGCAATGGGTGTAAGCATGCAAAGCTGTTTCCCCGATAAGCAAAGCAACGGCGAAGATTCTATGACGGCGTTGAAGAACCAAGTAGACTGGTCATTTAATTCGTCAAGTGCGGAAAAATTTGAATGGCAATATGCACTTAAAAATGATACGACCCTTAACACCATGACCTTTGAAATCCCCATACTATACAAAACATCACGCTGTATTATCATTGTGCCCATCGATATCTCTGAGGAATTATTGCGTGAGGACATGCTCAAAAATCTTGCAGAAAAAGAAAGAGAAGCAAGCAAACTCAAGAGCAGCTTTTTAGTCAACGTAAGCCACGAAATTCGTACACCTATGAATGCGATTATCGGACTTTCAGAAGTAAAATTGCTAGGCAATAAAAACGCAGAGGGCTATAACGCACTTAGAAAGATAAATGACTCAGCGGAGTCACTATTAATGATTATCAATGATATTTTGGATTTCTCAAAGCTGGAAGCAGATAAGCTACAGCTACAAAAAGAGCCGTTTAGCGTTCTCAAAACTATAACCGAATCAATGGAGCTCGCTTCTCTGCGAATCAAAGAAAAACCATTAGAAATTTTCGCCATGCTTTCTAATGCCGTTCCGAAATCCGTTACAGGTGATAAGAACCGTATCAAGCAAGTCTTGCAAAACATCTTGGACAATGCCACAAAGTTCACAGATCAGGGAACTGTTAAGCTCAGTATCGATGTGGCAAAGGTCAGCGGAGAGTTAATAACCCTACGATTTACCATAGCTGACACTGGCATTGGTATGACGGAAAATGAGCTTGAGAAGTTGTGTGTGCCGTTTGAGCAGTTCCGTAATGACATTCATAGCAAATACGCTGGCACTGGCTTAGGCGGCGCAATTATTAAGCAGTTGGTTGATTTGATGGGCGGAACTATGTCTGTCAAAAGCCAAGTTGGAGCAGGAACGACATTTATAGTAGAGCTACCGTTTTCCTATGATGCCTTGCCAAGCAACTCAACTGGGTATAAAAAAATCAATGTTCAAATTCAAACTGAAAAGAAATCAAGCTCTAACATGACATCTACTACCGAACTTAAATCAACTCCTAGCATTGTTTCCGCTGACTTAAAGGACAAGAAAATTTTACTTTGCGAAGATAATCGTGTGAATCAAAATGTGGCAATGGCGATGTTAGAAGTTTACGGAACAACGGCGTCCATTGCAAATAATGGCAGAGAAGCAATTGATTTGTTGGAAAAAGAAACCTTCGATATCGTTTTGATGGACATTCACATGCCTGTTTTGGATGGATTTGAAACCACTAAAGAAATAAGAAGCAGCACAAAAAGCTACCGTAACATTCCAATTATTGCAATGACTGGCGACGTAATGGAAGAAGCTGTTGCGAAATGCCTTGATTGCGGAATGAGCAGCCATTTAGAAAAGCCAATACGCATGGAAAAACTGTATGCGGAGCTTTGCAAGCAGTTGTTGAAGTAGTGGGGGTAATTCAAACAGTGTCAGCTCAGAGTATTGTTCATTTCCACGTGCCTCTGCTCCGATATGGGCAACCATATCGCCGTTTTCAAAGACAACTTCCATTCCGCCTGTAAAACGGTGACCTATATCAGTAAATAGCACTAAAGGGCAGCGTAATTGCTGCCCTTTAACTGTTTATCTGCCGCACACAAAAATCAGCTCACGACCGTTCTCGATTGGACTTTTGTCATACCAACCGAACTCATCTTTGATACGGAAATCGTTTCTGATAAGTAAGTCTTTTAGTTGCTCATAGTAATAATACCTAAGCGACAAGTCTTCTTCAGTGCGTTCAATGCTGCCATCAGAGTTGGTGACTTCATATGCGAAGTGCGGATAACTGATCTGCTTATCGGTATCTATGCGGTCGCCCCAGTGCTTTTTGACAATATGATAGCCCGACTTCTCATCGTCTTGCTCCCACTGAATCGTCTCGGGGTAACACCAGCTTTGGTCAAGCTGTTTATACGGTCGGAACACGTTTATTATGAACATACCGCCGTCTGTCAGATGTTCTCTGACGCACCGCAAGCAACCGATAATATCTATATCCTCGGTCAACGCTTGAAAAGCACGGAATGGTGTTATGATTAGACTGTATTTTCGATTGAGGGCAAAGTCTGCCATATTGCCATGTACCAGAGATATCTGTTCTCTGACTGCGTGCGCCGCGTTTTGTAGTTTTTCACGGAATACTTCAAGCATCGGCTCGGAAATATCAAGACCTGTGACTTTATGCTCTGCCTTGGCGAGTTCAAGCGACACCCGCCCTGTGCCGCAGGCTAGCTCTAGTATTTCGCCGTCTTGTTTCGTGGCATAATCTAGATAAAACGGAATGTCTGCCGACAGGTTATCACGCTGGTCGAGGTCATATAGATGAGCAGTGCGGATGTAGCGATTTTTCTGCGCGGGTGAGGAGTCAATCCAGTAACGCTTTGTGCGGCGAGGTTTACCGTCGATGATGTTGTCGATAGTGTCCTGATACACGCCGCCGTTTTTTTCCATAACACAGGCAGAACCAATATTACTCTCATCGCAGGTCACAAGTGCCTTGTCAATACCGAGTTTAAAAGCCTCACTGAGTAGAAATTTTAGTTGAATTGTGCCGTACCCCTGATTCCATTTTCTTGGACGTATCGCGTAACCGATATGCCCGCCGAACTTTTCGAGCGCAGGGGTTAGTCGATGACGGATACTTCCTTCGCCGACAAATTCACCGTTTTCAACAAGCCAGAATGTGCTGGCTGGGACATGCCCATCGGGGAGGTTTTTGTCTAACCGATTGTCCTCAAATCTGGCAAAAATTGTATCCTTCCATTCGTCATATGTGTCAGGGTCGCGAAAAAACCCTCGTTCCACAAGACTGCTCTGCTCTTTGAGCTCGTGGCAGGCTTCTAGGTAACTCTGTAGGTATTCCTCACTTGGGATGACTAACTTGACATTTTTCATTTTGTTTTCCTCTCGACATACTTTAATTATTCCGACCGCTCTAATGACTCTTTGCCCTCTAAAAGCTTTTCAGATAAGTCAATTCTTCTTGTGACAACTTCTACAGTACTGGATATTGCTTCGTAAAAATATAATAAGCGGGTGGAAGCTGCTTCGCTTCCACCCGCTTTTCATCAAAAATCAATACGGCTATGATTTTCGGATAAAACGGACAAAAGCCTCGAAACTAAAATCGTTTCCAGACTTATAATGATTATTATTTTTGAGAAACAATACCATAGCCACAGCTTTATCCTCCACAATGTATTTCGGTCATTCTACCACCATGCCATCGAAAAGTCAATATTGAGTGTTGCATTTTTTTAATAACCCAGCTATAATACTATTATCAACAAAATACGCTCGGTCAAGCAGGCTACGTCTGCTCTGTGGGCTTGAGGTGTCATAATGATTCACTAACCTAATTCCCAACTTATAACCTTGGTAGGCTCAATGATTGTTGAGCTTTGGTTTTGTTGGAATTTGGTTGAAACTCAAAGACTTCTTTAAGAGATTTTTGAGAGTGCGGTCGTTTGTCGGCGGGGAACTATATCCTTGTAGACTTTGCCTCGCAACGCTCATCAGAGTTTGCGGTTATACCGTGCACTGTGAGTTTCAATCCTTTTCCGATAACGGAGAAGGATTTTTTATTTTTAGCTTGACCAGCGGCAAAGCCGCTTGGTATTATGTTGGAGGATATTATGAAAATTACAACAAATTACTATTCTAACCCAGAATATGAAGCAATGTATGATGACCTTATCAAAGAAACCTTTGGATTCTCATTTGCGCCATGGTTTGAGCGCAAGCTGTGGGACGAACGGTACGAGAGCTACTCCATTATTGAAAACGGCAGAATGCTCTCAAATATCAGCATATTCAAGACTAATTTACTAGTGGTTGGGAAACCTGTACGCGCCCATCAATACGGCGCAGTGGCAACGAGGAAAAGTTGGCGTGGGAAAGGCTTGTCCCGTGTGATTATGGAGCATATAAACTCTTTATATCCCGATGTTCCGGCGTTTCTTTCGGCCAATCCCAGTGTGCTGGATTTTTATCCTCGATTTGGCTTTCGCAGGGTGACAGAATACAGACCGGCACTGGATGCAAAAATTGACAACCCCACCGCACCTATAATCATGCTAAAGCCGGACGATGAAGCCGTCCAATCGGCTATACAAAATCGCACAGCATATTCAAGCCTAGTTGACAGCGTGAATACCCAGTCAGTGCAGATGTTTCACCTACTACTGGAATATACTGACGCCATATACCACCTGCCAAAAAGTGACGTCGTTGTCGTCGCCGAGCAAACGGATGAAAAACTGTTTGTCGCAGATGTGATATCCGATAAGCCTTTGAAATGGAGCGATATCGCCGCCGAGCTGCCATTTGTCGGCGTTCAGCGCATAGAGTTTGGTTTCTGTCCTGATTGGTTGGGCGTGAACGCTGCTTGGGAACCCATAAGCGGCGACGGCGACCCGTTCTTTATTAAAGGCAGTCTTGAGCTGCCTGAGAGATTTATTTTCCCAATTACGTCAAGAACGTGAGCGAAACCCTTGAACAGACCTTTAGACCGAAGTTAGTGATATACTTACGCTATGGGCAAAGACAATATCCTCGCTAGTGCAGCGATTAAGGAGTAATACAATGGCATTCAGCAGAATCACAAGAGGTGCAGACTACCTCGAAAGCCTAACAACATATATTCGCGCCACATATGCCCTACCCGT
>JAVBKA010000151.1:0-3581 GCA_031546715.1 Oscillospiraceae bacterium
TAACCAAATCATCACCTTTAACGACTGCATTAAAGAACCAAACCGACACTATAAGTAAAATTATTGCCAATATGCCAACTAAAGGTCTTTGCTTGCTCACGCCCTTGGTTTTTGAGGACTTTGTAATATCAACTATGGACATTTTGCTAATGAAAACGTTAGTAAAAATCATGTTAAAAGCAAAGATACATAAAAATACCCCAAGGCTTAGTAAAAACGTTTTATAGTTTAAAAAGAAAATGTCATTCGAAATCTTTAGTATCTTGCCCAAGGCTAGGTAAAACAGCTTTGAAAACAGCAAGCCAGACAATATTCCTATCAGCGCGGAGGATATGGAGATAATAAAGCTCTCAAAAACCACCATTTTAGATAAGTCGCGGGTGGTCATGCCGAGGGTAAGATAAACCCCGAACTCTCTTCCCCGTGATTTTACAAAGTAAATGCCCGTATAGGTTAGGAAAACAATGCTAAAAATTAAGATACCAACGGCTGCCATTACTATCAGGGATTGGGCTGATTTGATGGCGGGGTCTAGGTTTAAAATATCGTTAAAAAGCAAGCTTCCGTACATAAAAAGCACTGCAACAACGAAGCTGTTGACAAAAAAGTGCGATGTATATCGTCTGAGATTGTGCTTGAGGTTTTTCAGAGTAATATCCTTAAATGTCACGCTGGTCACCTCCTGCAATGCTTTGCGTTTCAAGAATTTTGTCAAAAAATGCCTTGCGGTCGCCATTGCTGGTTATTTGTAAATCCACTTTTCCGTCTCTGATGAAAATTATGCGCTTACTGTATGAGGCGGCGAATGCGTCGTGGGTAACCATAAGTATCGTAGCATTTTTCTTTTCGTTCATATCGCTAAGCATTCCCATGACGTTTGCCGAGGATTTTGAGTCTAGGTTTCCTGTCGGTTCGTCAGCAAAGCACACTGACGGATTAACCGCTAACGCCCTCGCTGCGGCGACACGCTGCTTTTGTCCGCCTGAAACGGTGTATTGGTACTTGTTTTTAAGGTCAGATATTCCGAAAAACTCCATTAGCTCACTGACTCTTTTATTAATCTCGACTGGACTAATCTTATCTAGAATTAGGGGTAGCGCAATATTTTCTTGTAGCGTTAGGCTATCAAGAAGGTTAAAGTCCTGAAAAATGTAGCCTATTTTTTGTCTGCGGAACAAGGCTAAATCATCTTTTTTCATTTTAGCAATGTCCTTGCCGTCAATTATTATTTCGCCTGAGGTGGCTGTATCAATACCAGAGAGAACGTTTAAAAGAGTAGTCTTACCGCTGCCTGACGCTCCCATAATGCCGATAAACTCGCCTTCATTGACTGAAAAATTTATGCCGTCTAATGCGGTGACTTCTCCTGCGCCTTTAAACGAACGATATACCTTTTTTAAATTAATCGCCCCAATAATCTCTTTCATAACAACGCTCCATTCATTTGATGTTTTTATTATACACAAAAAGCCCAACCGATAAAATCGATTAGGCTTACAGAAAGCTTACAATATTGTAAGGCTGGGAAATTAGAAGCTACCCGCAACGCGGCGTCACGTAATTTTTCTTAAGGCATCATTTCCTGCGAGAACAATTATGGTTTCCTTCCCATTGAACATGTAATTCGGCCCCGGGAGAGGCAATATTTCACCGTCATGCTTTATTGCTAAAATGTTAGTATGATATTTGGTTCTGATGGCTTTTTGTGCAATTGTGAAGCCAATCCATTCTGGCGGTGTTGATATTTCGTATATTGAGCAGTTGGGCGTCAGCTCTACTACATCAAAAATGTGGTCGGAGCTGCACTTAATTGCCGTCTTATACGCCATTTCTTTTTCAGTATAAACAATCTTGTCTGCGCCGTTGCGCAATAGAAACTTAGCGTGAACGTCCCTGCTGGCGCGGGCTAAAACATATTTTGCGCCTAAATCCTTAAGCAGTGCCGTCGCCTCAAGAGAGCTTTGAAAATTCTTACCAATGGCAACAATGCACAAATCGAAGTTGCGAACACCGAGGGAGGCGACAAACTTTTCGTCAGTACAATCACCTATGAGCGATGCAGTTGTAAAGTCCAGCGCTGCATTCACACGTTCCTCGTTAATATCAACCACCATGACCTCATTTTTAAGCTCATGAAGCTTTTCAGCCATATGTCTGCCAAAACGTCCAAGCCCGATTAATAATATAGATTTCATAATAATAAACCACTTTCTAGCCAATCGCAAGCTTGCCTGTTGGCAAGTGATTTGGCTCTTCCTTTAATCGACCAATAAGTAAGTACACGATAGTCAGGCAGCCTACCCTGCCAAAATACATTAGAAAAACTAATAACAGCCTTGAAACTAAGCTCAGCTCAGTTGTAATTCCCAGTGATAAGCCTACTGTACCGATGGCGGATGCTGCCTCAAACAGCGAGTCCTTCAGCGGCAAATGGTCAATATTAGCAATTGTCGTAGCTATTGCCAGTACCAGAACCAAGTAAATCACTAGCACTGTAAAGGATTTCTTAACCGCACTGTCCTCTATTCTTCGGCTAAAGCACTCCGAGGACGACCGCTTTTTAAGCACTGAGACAACACATAAAATCAAAAGCGAAAATGTTGTTACTTTAATTCCCCCCGCTGTCGAACCGGGTGCGCCACCGATTATCATAAATGATATCATCATTAAAACGCTTGCGTCCGTCATCTGGGCGAGATTTACCGTGTTAAACCCCGCAGTTCTCGGCGTTACGGATTGAAATAAGGAGCTTAGTACTTTTTCGCCCATGCTTTTCCCTGTAAAAATGCTGCCGTTTGATTCAAACAGGAAAAACAACAACGCTCCTGATAAAACGAGAATAACTGTGGACGATAGCACTATTTTAGTATGTAGGCGGTACTCCTTGATACGGTGCTTGTGCTGAAAAATATCATCCCACACAACAAATCCTAAGCCGCCGAAAATTATTAGCAGCATTATTGTAAGGTTAATGAGTATATCGCCTGAATATTTCGTCAGTGAAGAAAACGGCGTATATGTTCCCATTAGGTCAAAGCCTGCGTTGCAGAAAGCGGAAACTGCGTGAAAAATTGAGAAATAGATACCTTTTAGCATTCCGAATTCAGGGCAAAACCGAAATGATAGACAAATCGCCCCCAACCCTTCAATAGCCAGCGCAATGTAGAACGCAAACCGCCCCATTCTAACAATTCCACCCAAGTTAGGTGCAGAGATTGATTCCTGCATCACCGAACGCTCCGCCAGACCAATTTTGTGGCGCGTAAACCCAAATATGTACATCATTATGGTCATAAACCCTAATCCGCCCGTTTGAATCAGTGCTAAAATTACCAGTTGACCGAAAAGCGACCAATATGTGTAAGTATCGTGAACTACAAGACCTGTCACGCAGGTTGCGGAAGTCGCCGTGAACAAAGCGTCTGATAACGGTGTTGCAACGCCGCTTCTAGTTGCAAAAGGTAGAGTAAGTAATAACGCGCCTGTTGTAATGACTATTATATAACCGTAAACGATAACTTTCGCAGGTGTTGCTGCTAAAAAACCGAACCGCCTAAAACCTTTTTTGCCACTTTCTTGCT
>JAVBKA010000185.1:0-5672 GCA_031546715.1 Oscillospiraceae bacterium
TACTGTGCTCGTGATTTTCTCTAATGGATCCCCAATCTCGCTCAAGCGTCTTAGCCGCTTATCTTCGTCAAAAAATCCGATTTGATTCATTTGCTTCACCCTCGTTTCTTGTTATCACTATTATATCAGATTTTACTGAGAGTTACTTGGGTTTTTAGAGATGCCCGTTAGAGAATACGAACCTTTTATAAGCATCGTCCGCGAAACTGCACTACAGCGAAGGCTTCCCGGTATGCGCGAAAACCAGATTGTCAGGGCAACCTGCGGACAGCAAGCAGGTGTTATCGGCGCTGGGGAGCTAATGGCGAATAACTTTTTTTCTAGCTTGATTAGTGATGTATTGGATAAATAATAAGTAATAAGTAATAGTCTTGTTTGGTAACCTGTTTCCGTTTCTATAGTGTCGTGAAACCTTACCACCCCGTCGCTGCGCGCCACCCCTCCACAGAGGGGAATTAGTGACCCGTCGCTGTGTGCACACCCCAAGGAGGGAAATGAATTAACCCCACACACCTTATTCCCCTCTGTGGAGGGGGCCGACCGCAGTTGGCGGGGTGGTTTCTCCTAGCGGTAATTGTTGCCGCACCACTCCAAGGATGGAAATGAATCACCTTATTCCCCTCTGTGGAGGGGTGCCAACCGCAGTTGGCGGGGTGGTTTCTCCTAGCGGTAAATCGTCACCGAACATAACAAATAATAGTACAAGAAGGATGATAAAAAATGAAGGACAAAACACTGTATATGATTGGCAATGCGCATCTTGACGTAGTCTGGCTTTGGAACTGGCAGGAGGGCTTGCAGGAGGTTAAGGCGACATTTCAGTCCGCCCTTGACCGAATGAACGAAGACCCTGATTTCATATTCTCGTGCAGCTCCGCCTCCTATTATGAGTGGGTGGAGCTTAACTGCCCTAAAATGTTTGAGCAGATAAAGGTTCGTGTTGCCGAGGGGCGATGGGAGCTGGTAGGCGGCTGGTGGACACAGCCGGACTGCAATATTCCCTGCGGCGAATCCTTTGTGCGCCAAGGGCTGTACGGTCAAAACTACTTTCTTGAAAAGTTCGGCAAAACAGCCATGGTAGGCTATAATGTAGACAGCTTCGGGCATAACGGAATGCTGCCCCAAATTCTCAAAAAAAGCGGCTTGGATCGGTATGTTTTTATGCGCCCAATGCCACTGGAAAAAGGGCTGCCCGGTCGTGTTTTCAATTGGCGTTCGGCGGACGGCAGCGAGGTGCTGACCTATCGCATTCCTTACGAGTATTGCAGCGGTCGCGCTGATTTGCGCAAAAATGCTGACCGTCTTCTTTGCGAACTTAAGGACGGGCCTGCGTCCCTAATGCTGTTTTACGGTGTGGGCAACCACGGCGGCGGCCCAACTAAGGAAAACATCCGCTCAATCCATGAAATGAACGACGACCCCACATTGCCAACCTTTAAAATGAGCCGTGTGGACAGCTTTTTTAAAGACGTGGAAAACAACATATTCCCCACAGTGACTGACGATTTACAGCATCACGCCAGCGGCTGCTACAGCGTAAACTCCGCAGTCAAGCGTGATAATATGACCGCCGAGCAGGCACTTATGACCGCCGAGCGGTGGAGCACCATAACAACCGCAATTGGTGCGCTGGGTTACCCCGCCGACCTGACCTTGGGTTGGAAAAATACACTTTTTAATCAATTTCACGATATTTTAGCAGGAACAAGCATTCACACCGCCTACCGTGACTCAGGCTATGCTTACGGCGAAGCCATTAGCATCGGCGAGCGCAATATTAACAATGCCATTCAGGCAATCACATGGGATATTGACATACCCATGGACACCGCCATGCGCCCAATCGTGGTATGTAACGCCCATATGTGGGAGGCGTCTCTGCCTGTTGAGCTTGAGGTTAGAGGACTAAAGGACGATTGCTTTAGACTGGAGGACTCTGAGGGAAATATTATTCCTGCACAGCGGGTAACCTCCGAAGCCACTGTAAACGGTCAGTCACGGCTGCTGTTTGTTGCTAAGCTGCCATCCTTGGGGTATGCCACATTTAAGCTGTTTATGGGTCTTGAGGCTGCACCTGCATATGTGCCTGTCCGTGTTACGGACACTACGTTGGAAAACGACCGCTACAAGGTTACGTTTAACCCCGCAACAGGCAATATGTCAAGCCTTTGGGACAAGGTGGCAGAGTTAGAGGTTCTGCGCCGTGAAGGTGCAAGGCTTTGCGTAATAGAGGACAAAACCGACACATGGTCTCACAATGTCTTTAAATTTGACAAGCTGCTTGGGGAAATGAAGCCGGTGTATGTCAGAAAAATAGAAGAGGGTGCTGTCCGCTCGACAATCCGTGTCCGCTCAAAATACGGCGAATCCTATGTAACCCAAGACTTTAGGCTCTATGCGACTCTACCCTCCATCGAGGTTAAAACCACAATTGACTGGCGCGAGGAGCAGACAATGCTCAAGCTGAAATACCCTGTCTGCTTTAACTTCCGCCGCCCAACCATTGAAATTCCATACGGACATATTGAAAAAAGCGGCAACGGCGAGGAAGAAGCAGGTCAGGGCTTTATAGACATGCAGGGCGAGCACTTCAAGGCGGGTAAAATGTACGGTCTGGCACTGCTTAACGATTCTAAGTTCAGCTACAGCATGGAAATTGACGAAATGTGCATAACATTGCTTAAAAACTCCGTTTTCGCCCACCATGACCCAAAAGAGCTAGAGCCAACCGAGGAATACCGCTTTTTGGAGCGTGGTGTTCAGGAGCTTACCTATGCCATTCTTCCCCACACAGGAAACTGGAAGGACTGCGGGCTGTCCAAGCGTGCGCAGGAGCTTAAACGTCGAGCAATTCCCATTATCGAAACCTATCACAGCGGCTCACAGCCTCAAGTACGCTCCTTTGCAAGTATTGACCATTCTGAGATAACGCTTACAGTGCTAAAGCAGTCCGAAAACGGACTTGGCGTCATTGTTCGCGGATATGAAACCACTGGAAACACCGTGAACGCAG
The DNA here is from genome assembly GCA_031546715.1 of Oscillospiraceae bacterium. GTDB lineage: Bacteria > Bacillota > Clostridia > Oscillospirales > UBA929 > JAVBKA01. The sequence continues at coordinate 3,014 of JAVBKA010000185.1, forward strand.
TGCTTGATTTGGGGTTGCTCGGACGTACTATTCCCCTTCAATTTGCCCCATATGAAATAAAAACAGTGTATGTGCCTTATGACATCGCCAAGCCGTATGCTGAAACTGACATGCTGGAGAGGTAGAAATGAAAGTATCTGACCCGTTTTTTACCCTTGAAAAAATAGAAAAATATATTCAAGAGGACATTTTACCTAGCCGCATAGTGTATTCAGCGGATATCCCCAACTGGAGATACTGCGAAACCTCTGCAGATGACGCATCTAACGACCTGCTTAACGTCCCCGCTTCAGACCCCCGATTTGCAGACTTTAAACTGTGGGACACATGGGGCGGCTATGACCGCACCGCATGGTTTAAAGCTGAGGTGACGCTACCCAAGGGCGTAAGCGGGACACCGTCACTGTACCTGATTCTCGGACCTCGTGACGGCGGAGATTCCACCGCCGAAGGTCTGCTGTTTGTAAACGGTCATGCTGTTCAGGGGGTGGACATCTGGCATCCTGAGGTCATATTGCCTGAAAATTTACGTACACAGGAAACGCTTAGGCTTGACATCAAGGTCTGGAGTGGCGTACTAAAGCCGCCTAAATTCCGCACCTTTAAGGAAGCTGCCCTTCGGTTTATTCACCCCGAAACGGACACCTTTGCGCATTTGGCTCTTACCTTGGCAAAGTCTATTGCACTGCTGCACGAGCATGATTTGCGCCGTATTCGCCTGACAAAGCTGATTAACGGAGCGTTTAAAAAAATATGCTTCTTAAACATGAGAGAAGCGGATTATTATAACTCAATTATAGAAGCCCTTTCATTTTTGCAAAAGGGCTTGGGCGAGCTTGCCGAAATGCAGGAAATTAAGCCCACCGTTACCTGTGTGGGACATTCGCACATCGACATGGCGTGGCTATGGAGACTAAGTGCGACACGGGAGAAAGCGTCAAGAACATTTTCAACGGTTCTAAACCTCATGGAGCAGTTTCCAGAGTACCGCTTTATGCACTCCTCGCCTCAGCTTTATAAGTTTTTAAAGTCCGACTATCCCGAGATTTTTGAAAGAGTGAAGCAAAAAATCGCTGAGGGTTCGTGGGAAATTACCGGCGGTATGTGGGTTGAGCCTGACACCAATATTCCTAACGGCGAATCCTTAGTTCGTCAGTTCTTTTTTGGCAAGCGTTTTATAAAGCAAGAGTTTGGCAAGGAAACTGACGTGGTATGGCTGCCTGATGTGTTTGGGTACTCCGCCGCTATGCCTCAGATAATTAAAAAGTCCGGCATGAACAAGTTCATGACTACAAAAATTAGCTGGAATCAGTTTAACCACTTCCCCTACGACACCTTTATGTGGCGTGGACTTGACGGCTCGGAGGTGCTTTCTCACTTTATCACCACCCCTGAGGACGGCTCATGGTTTTACACCTATAATGGTCAGCTAATCCCCTCAGAAATACCGGGAATTTGGCGCAACTACAAACAAAAAGAGGTCAACGATGAGCTTCTTCTCGCCTTCGGCTGGGGCGACGGCGGCGGCGGACCTACTAAGGAAATGCTTGAAACCGCCCGTGTCATGAAAAACCTGCCAGGGATTCCCTATGTAAATATTGACGCCGTGGAGCCATACTTTGACCGTTTGGCGAAGCGAATGGAAACACAGACCCTGAACACTTGGGAAGGGGAGCTGTATTTTGAGTACCATCGGGGAACATACACCTCTCAGGCGCACAATAAAAAATCCAACCGCAGTATTGAAAACAAGATTCATAATGCGGAGCTTGCAAATGCTTTATCAATGGCTCTGCACCAAGCGGAATACCCTCAGAAGGAGCTAAATGACGTGTGGGAGCGGGTACTGGAAAACCAGTTCCACGACGTTCTCCCCGGTTCGTCCATCCGTGAGGTGTACGAGGACACTCGCAAGGATTACCAAGAGCTTTCCACAATTACTGACCACTTATATGCACAGGCGCAACAGCGTTTTACCGAGAGGGCAAAGCTGTCCGCTCGCTCAGTTATAGTGTTTAACAACTCCTCTTGGGACAGAACAGGGTTTGTGCTGCTGCCGTACTCGGAGCTAGTTCACCGTTCGGCAGGTCTGCGAACCTCGGGCGGGGAGCTTGTGCCTGTACAGCATACTGCGGAGGGGTTATTGGCGAGAGTGCCCAATGTGCCGTCATATGGCTACTGCTCCTTTGCAATTATAAATACGCCGCCAGTTCTCAGCTCTATGGAGATTTCAGAAACAGCAGTTGAAAATGATTACTACAAAATTGAGCTTGGTGCAATGGGCGAAATCGTCACGTTATATGACAAAGAAGCCCGCAGACTTGTTAATAAAAATGGCTCGCTAAATGTGCTGGAAGCCTTTGAGGATAAGCCGTTGCGCTTTGATGCTTGGGATATTGACGCCTTTTACAAGGAAAAGCCCTACGACCTTTTCAAGTGCGTATCTGTAGAAGTAACAGAGCGGGGCGCGTTGCGTGGAGTTATCCGCCGCAAGCTGACGTTTAACCGCTCAACCATTCAGCAGGACATGATTGTGTATGCCCATGAGCGGCGCATAGATTTTGTTACCAAGGTTGACTGGCAGGAGAAGCAGGTGCTGCTAAAGGCGGCGTTCCCTGTTGACGTTCATGCCATGGAGGCGGCGTATGAAATTCAGTTT
>JAVBKA010000122.1:0-4769 GCA_031546715.1 Oscillospiraceae bacterium
TCCCCAATCTCGCTCAAGCGTCTTAGCCGCTTATCTTCGTCAAAAAATCCGATTTGATTCATTTGCTTCACCCTCGTTTCTTGTTATGACTATTATATCAGATTTTACTGAGATTTGCTTGGGTTTTTAGAGATGCCCTATTTCAAATACCGCGGGTGATTTGCTGGTTCTTCGCAAAACGCTCTTGATGCGAGACAGCAGCTCCATAGGTCGAAACGGCTTAATAATGTAGTCGTCTGCACCTAAGTCCAGCCCTGTTACAACGCTGATTTCATCGTCAGCGGCAGTAAGGAAAATTACAGACGTGTCTCCGCCTTGCTTCGCCGCCGTGCAAACTGCATAACCGTTTCCGTCAGGCAGGGAAATATCAATAAGCAGTAAATCAAATTGCTCAGTGCTAATTTTTTCTAGTGCAGACTTTTTGCAGTCCGCCGCAGTCACTGTGTAGCCCTCGCCCAAAAGCAGACGGCAAAGGTTTTTCGATATGCTGGCGTCATCTTCGACTATAAGAATTTTGTTCATTGCTATCCCCCCAAAATCGTGTTTGCGTGAAGGTAATGCTGTGCGAAAACGGCTGATATTGCAAATATATCACAAATAGGGCAAAACATAAAGCTGTAAAAAACGTGAACAAACGATTACGATGACGTTTTGACGCATCAGTTGGTTATAATACTAATAGATAAATTGCAATGATAGCTACCTTGCTTGTCAACTCTGCGCAAACACAAAAAACCAAACTGACTATTGAATTTCCTGTTCGGGGGCGTTAAACTAATAGTTGTTTCGGATAACAAAGAGACGAGTTTTGCAAACGCTTATTCAGCGCTGATTGGCATGCATAACAAAGCGGGTGAATTACCCACAAAACCAAAGGAGAACATCACATGGATTACTATAAATCAGACATCAAAAGCGTCATAACAGACTTCCCCCAAATTGGACAATTGCTGCAACGTTACGGCGTTGACTGCGTGACATGCTCTGTTGGCACATGCTTGCTTAAGGACGTTTTAAGCATTCACGATTTTTCCCGTGAGCAGGAAGAGTTTTTAACGGTGCAAATGAACAAGATTATTAACCGCGAGGAAGTTGACATTTCGACGCTGCCTATGATAAATCTCCAATATTCGACAAAAAAGAAAAGCTTCTCTGCGCCGTTGCAGGAGCTTGTTGACGAGCATAAGAATATTAAGCGACTCCTTGACCTTGCTGAGTGCCTAGTAAACAAAAAAGCACCTCTTGAGACAAAGGAGGAGCTTCTTAATAAAGTAGTATTTTATGTCAAAAATTATGCCGACAAACTTCACCACTCCAAAGAGGAAGATATTTTGTTTAAGACCTCCGACCAAGGGCAAGAAATCATACGCGCGATGTTTACCGAGCATGACATCGGACGAGAGTTTGTAGCCAAAACGTTGGCAGGCATTTCGACAAAGGACGAAAAAACTGCTCGGCAAGCCGTTTTAGGGTACGTAGAGCTGCTAAGAGCGCATATAAAAAAGGAAGATGAAATCCTGTAGACTTGGTTTGAGAGAAACTTAACCAGTGAACAAAAGGAAAAACTCATGGAGGATTTTCATGCTGTGAACAAAGACTTAGATAACCAAATGACAGCTGAATTGTTGAGTTTCTTAGATGAAAACTACGCCTAACAGCTCTGTATTGGGATAAAAACAGCCTAGTTGGGCTGGATGCTAAAGCAGAGGGGCGTTCCGTTTTCGGAACGCCCCTCTGAATTTTTTACTTGATTTCGATACGTCTGGATACGTCAGCCTTTGCTTTTTTTGGAATAGTAACACTTAGGATACCATCGGTCAACTTAGCGTCTACGCCTTCTTCGGCGGCATCAGAAAGGTACAGCGACCGCTGCATTGAGGTGTAACGACGCTCCCTGTGGGTATAGCCGTTTTTGTCGTCGCCTCGTCTTTGTTGTTTTTAGTTTATCACATCCACCGTTCACTTTCAGTGCTTTTTACCAGTATCACCATAAATTAATACTTCTGAGAATTTCGGGACAAACTATGCACATATTTAAAGCATCAGCATAGTTATTATCGCCGCAATCCCACAGTAAAGGAGTATAGATTTGGATAACGAAGAAACTGTAAAGCATGACGATACGGAAAAAGAGGAAATTACCGAATCAGAACGTTTAGAGGATATTGTAGAATTAGGCTCAGTAACCGCGCGGAGCAGGAAATATGCGATTCATTGCTTGACTATTGTAGGGCAAATGGTATGTGTGGACAATGAATTGCTATATTAATATTACCGCTTTTCAACTGGTAGTCAACTCGGTGTAAAATAAATGTAAATGAATAAGATTTGCAGCTTTGAGGCGGTTTGTCCAACGGTACCAAAGGAGAAGGATAGAATAAAAGCGTTTCACGTGGATGCAGCGAATCTCATATGTATGCATTATCCAAATCGAAACAGCATGAGCTTTAATGAAGCTGTGGAAACGGTCTTGAGGCTCTGCAATGTACGAGAGCTTGAACACGAAAGACCAGCAAAAAATATTTCAAAAACTGCACATGTTGGGGATGCCGCATGCCTTTTCAAGACGGTAATTCTACACTTTTTCATTTTATTTTCTCCCTATTTCAACGTAATAACGACAATCTCCGGGCGGTTGAATATGCGCGGTATCACTCTTGTCGATTCTCTCGCTAACCCACGGCTGACGAACAATGTCGTATCGTCAAATAAATATCCACCATTCGTATATTTCGGAAACAGTCCCTGATTTGGCGATAATAAGCCGTTTTCAAGCAGAATGGGCAGTCGCCATTGTCCGCCGTGTGCGTGACCTGATAAAACAAGGTCGGGGTTAAGCGGTAAAAGCTCGTCAATGCGCTCCGGACGGTGCGACAGCAGTATCGTGAATAATTCGTCATCGGCTAATTCTTCACTCAGACGGCGGAGTTGTTCTGCGTATGGTACAGAACGGCTTGGGTATCTATCGGTATCGGGGTCATCTATGCCGCTTATGTGTATTCTCTCACCGGCGATTTCTAAAACCTCACTTGTTCCCTCCAAAACCTTAACGCCGCATGATTCAAGTATTGCTTTGAAATCGTCGGCTTGCCTGCTCCAAAATTCGTGATTGCCGGAAACGTAGTAGCAGGGGTATTTGCTTGAAATATCCTTTATAAATTCTGTTGCGTTTTCCGAAGGTAAGCCATCGTCAAAAATATCTCCGCAGAGCAGAATGGCGTCCGGGTTTTCCGCGTCAATGGCGTTAATCAATTCCCTTTGCCCGTCGCCGTAATCGCATGAATGTAAGTCGGTTAAAAGAGTCAATTTTATTTGCCCGTTGATTTTATCGGTTTCAAAATCGTAACGGCTGACCGATAGGCTTGTATTTAATGCAAACACGATGATTGCAATTTGAACAATTATTATGAGCGGTATTCCGACCATAAATTTTTTGTGCCGCGTCTTATGCCGAACAGCAAGCATTGTAAGTAGCATTGCCGCCGAACCGCCGAATATTGAAACAGTGAGCAGCGTCCGTTCTTTAACGCGCCACGCGTTTTTTCGCGCGGCGTTTTTATCGCGAATTGTCAGTACAACCGCGAGCAGACTGACAGCGGTTATGTATATCAAGGCGTAAATACTCACGGCGTCCTCCCTATATAATCCTCGCGCCGAATGGCATGAGCGCGAGTTTCGCTATTTTGAAGCATTGGGTTTCCTTCAGCTGCGACATCCCAGCTAACATGAATCTCGTTTGATGCGTTGGGCTTGAAATAGTAATTGGTGTAAAGTAGACTTACAACAACTGCTTTAAGGTCCGCATTGTAGTTGCTTTTCGACAAATCATGAAAATCGGTAGGTACTTTGGTAGAACGAAGTAAGCCGGATATTCTGCCGTCTAAGACATTGATATCTCCAGAGCTATCACTAGTAGTGGCGATAAATTGCTCTTCCTCTGTGCTTGGCTGAACCGCTGTGGCAAAGCCGGCAGGACAGGAAGGTGGTCGATTGTCATGGCAATTAGCGCAATAGTTTATGGATAGATTGTAAATACTTAGTCCTTGTCCGAATTATCCTTTATGCTTTTTATTTCATTTCTAACAGTTGCGATTATACGATAGGCAGAAAGCCATATTATCGATGCAAGATATAATATTGCATATAATATAGACAATAAAAGTGTTCCATTCTCACCTAACGAATTGCCTGATATACTGGTGAGCCAAAGAGCAAAAAACAGCCCAAAAGTAAATATCAGTGCGGATATTGCAATTTCTGTAAAGACTTTTTTCATGTAGTACCTCACTTAATTATTGTAAGCAGCATTTAAGCACGATGCGCAGAAATCTTGTATGTCTAAAACACAAAAATTGTATCACAGCCAATCGCATTAAGGAAAGATAGCTTTTATTGCCAAGCCTAAAAATAGCAACATATACTGATGCAATGGATAATATATGTAAAAGAAATATTTGTGGCTACTTCCCTTAGTATGATTATACAGATAGATAAAAGGTGCTGCGAGTATCATATATGGTTGAGGTGGTCCAAAAAATGAAACTAACCTTCCCAAATCCATTGCGCTTACAAAAAGCGGAGTTATGTAGCATGCTAGACTAAATATAATCAAAATTGAGACATGTATCAGTTTTTTTCGAGTAAAGTACCACAGTATTCCCATAAGTACGAAAATTAGGGTATAATCAACTTGTAATATACTTGGAATAATTGACCACTGCATATCGTAAATTAAACCAATTTGAAAACTGGTAGCATTCGGTAGAAAA
>JAVBKA010000042.1:0-31455 GCA_031546715.1 Oscillospiraceae bacterium
TAGGCTGGAGCATTCCGGGCGGAAATTCAGTCAACTGCCCATTTAACGCTCTCGCAAGATTGTAAGCGCGATACATGGACAAGGCTGTGTTATCAGGAAATTCTTCCGACATCATGGGGATGCTGTCGGTGTGTCCTTCGACCATGATGCTTTCGATGTAGGGAAGCTCAGGCTCGACGATTTCAAGAACAGATTGAAGAAATCCGATAGATTCGGGCTTAAGGTCAGCCTTGCCAGAGTCGAACAAAACCTGACTTTCAACACGAATGTGAATTTCGTGGTCATTTTTGTCAATTTCCATTTTACCCTTTTGAGTGTTCTTGGCGGCATACTCTGTTATATATTTATACAAATTCTCCCAAATTGAATCAGAGGATTCAAAAATGCTTGAGGCATCGCTGGCACCTGCCTTCGCAGGAACAAGACTTGGGTTATCGGGTATGTCCAAGTTATCGAAAACAGAGTCAAAAAACTGAGGCGTAGTGCCTGTGAGTGAGCCGACAATGTCTTTCCATTTAAGCGCGTCAACAGTGGAAAATGAAAACAGCAAAACAAAGAAGGTTAAAACAAGCGTAACCATGTCTCCGTAAGTTGCCATCCAACCGGGGCAAGTAGGCAAATCGCTACCGCCGGAAGCCTTTTTTTCTCTAGCCATTATTCATCAGCCTTTGCCGGAGTTTTTGCCGCATTTTTCTCAATATCTGTACGTGACAAGAAGCTATTTAGTTTTTCGGAAATAATTCTTGGGTTTTCGCCTGCGTGAATTGAAAGTATGCCCTCCATAATCATCTCCATGTGCATAATTTCTTCGGAGCTGCGGAGCTTTAGCTTTGTTGAAATGGGAGTACAGACAACGTTCGCCAAAAGTGAGCCGTAAAATGTGGTAACCAATGCAACGGACATACCAGGACCGAGAGCCGCAGGGTCAGACAGATTTTTCAGCATATTAATAAGTCCGATAAGAGTACCCAGCATACCAAAAGCAGGACCGTAAGCGGCAAGGTTGTCAAAAACTGACGCGCCCTTTGCGTGACGGGATTCTGTAAATGACATTTCGGCTTCAAGGATATCCTTCATAAGCCCCATATCAGTGCCGTCAACCATAAGGTTCACGGCCTTTTTCATAAAAGGATTTTCAAGAGTTGACGCTTTTTCTTCAAGGGCGAGCAGTCCTTCTTTGCGAGCAATATTTGCCATATCCACAATTATGGCAATTGTGGAGTTAATGTCATTTTTAGGATTTTTAAAGGATTTTCCTGCCACTTTAAACATTGAAGTAAGCTCTTTGACCGAGAACGAGGTGACTATAGCAGAAATCATACCGCCGATGACAATAACAACTGAAGATAGGTCATAGAACGATTTCAAAGCTCCTCCGCCCCAGAGAATACCGATGACCATAAGCGCAAATCCGGATACAACACCGATTAGCGTGGTAATATCCATTAACTGAGAACTCCTTTGCTGGTAAAAAAATACTTTATGTAAGAATAATTTATAATTGCGGGTGACAAGCCTAGAAATGAGTAAATCACCAGTAAATATATATGTAGTTATAGCTGTCAATAAGAATAACAAATAAAAGTGAAAATGTCAATTACAATTAATCATATGTCAAAGAATCCCGAAAAACAAAAGACCGTCAAAAGACGGTCAAATTAATGCTTTTACTAAAGCTTTTTATATAGACAAGTCTAGGTTCGTGCCTGCAACACCGCTGACAGACTGCGTCATAAGCTCCATGGAATCCTCAAGACCCTGAATTAGCTTATCAAAAGAAGCGGTCTGAGTATCCATTGAAGACTTCATAACTGCGGCAGTGGCAGTAGACTGTACTTTGTAGTTACTCAAGCTAGTAGACATTTGGGCGATAGCACCGATATCCATAAAACTCACTCCCCTCTATGAAAATAACATACCACAATTACTATATGATGTCAACTCATAAAAACTTCATTTGACAATAGTGTCGGACTAATTTACAATGTAAATATCAATGTTGATAACAAAAAATGAAGGGCAGTGTATTTTTATGAAAACAATTGTATGTGAAAACTATGAGGCAATGAGCAAGGCTGCGGCCGATATTTTTTCCGCGCAGCTTAAGGAGAAGTCAAACAGCATTTTTGGGCTTGCAACAGGGGGTACTCCCGTTGGCTTGTATGCTGAATTAGCAAAAAGAGCAGCCAAGAATGAAATCAATTTTGAAAATGCAGTTAGTTATAATTTAGACGAGTATTACCCCATGAAGAGAAGCCATGAATGCAGCTATTATACATTTATGAATGAAAATCTTTTTTCAAAGGTTAAGTTTAAGGCGTCCCACCTGCCAAACGGCGAAGCGGCAGACCCTCATGCTGAGTGCCTTGAATATGACAGACAGATTGAAGCGGCAGGCGGAATCGATTTACAACTTCTTGGCATTGGTTTAAACGGTCACATCGGGTTTAACGAGCCAGACGCAGTATACGAAACGGCAACCCATCTCACCTCCCTGACCCAGAGCACCATGGACGCAAACTCACGCTTTTTCAAGGATAACTCAGAACAACCTCACTCCGCCCTCACCATGGGTATGGGAGCTATTTTCGGCGCGAAAAAAGTGCTTTTGCTAATCAGCGGAAAAGCCAAGGCAGAGCTTGTAAAAAAACTGCAATCAGGCAAGATTTATACCGATGTTCCTGCCAGTTTGCTTCTACTGCACAAGGATGTAGTTTTAATTGTTGATAAAGACGCGGCAGGCTGCTGATAATTGCGGTTTTGTCCTTGATTTTTTAACAAATGTAGTGTAAAATATAGCTTATACTTGGAAGTTAATCTGTGGTTTGGCATATTTAATTTGATTGGAGCACTAATGTTTACTGATATAGCAACTATTTTAGTTAAGGCAGGAAAAGGCGGAGACGGTTCTGTCAACTTCCATCGGGAAAAATTTATAGCGTCAGGCGGTCCTGACGGCGGAGACGGCGGAGCAGGCGGGGATGTCATCATTGTAATTGACGACAACCTTTCTACCCTGCTGGATTTTCGTTACAAACGCAAATACAAAGCAGAGGACGGTCAGCCAGGGCTGCCGAGACGTTGCTCTGGCAAAAACGGCGAAAGCGTTGTCATACGTGTTCCAAGAGGAACGCTGCTTCGTGAGGCTGAAACAGGCAGGTTACTGGCAGATATGTCCTTAGACCAACCCTTTGTCCTTGCAAAAGGCGGCAGAGGAGGGTGGGGGAACACCCACTTCGCAACACCCACACGGCAAGCACCCCATTTTGCAAAAAATGGTCTGCCCGGGGTCGAGCTTGAGGTTAAGCTAGAGCTTAAGCTCCTTGCGGACGTGGGGCTTGTGGGCTTTCCGAATGTTGGCAAATCCTCGCTTCTCTCAGTAATTTCAGCCGCCAGACCCAAAATTGAGAATTACCATTTTACTACGCTGATTCCAAACCTTGGCGTTGTTCGGGTTGACGAGGAGCAGAGTTTTGTGTGTGCCGATATTCCGGGACTTATTGAAGGTGCGGCCGAGGGAGCTGGGCTTGGTCATGCATTTCTTCGGCATGTGGAGCGGTGCAGATTGCTTATACATGTTATTGACGTTGCGGGAACAGAAGAACGCGACCCCTGTCAGGACTTTGACATTATTATGGGCGAGCTTGAATCGCATATGCCTGAGCTTGCAAAAAGACCTCAGCTTATTGCCGCCAATAAAATCGACTCACTTCCCGAGGGCAGCGACAATATTGAAAGACTGGTACAGCACACAGGGCTGCCTGTGTTTCCGATTTCAGCAGTAATAGGCGAGGGCGTTCAAAAGCTTATCCGTGCCGCTTACGAAAAGCTGAAAACCCTTCCCCCTGTCGTTATTTACACGCCAGAGGAAGTGCCTGTTGCACCTGCTGAAACCGAAGCGAAAACCACAATTACATTTGAAGATGGCGTTTGGCGTGTTGAAGGCGAATGGCTTCTTCGTTTAATGGGTAATATTAATTTTTCCGACCATGAAAGCACAATGTATTTTGAACGTGTGCTTCGTAAGTACGGAGTGTTTACAGCACTTGAGGACAAAGGCTGTGAGGACGGTAACATAGTCCATATGTACGGCTATGAATATGAGTATATGAGTTAGGGGCAGAAAAGACGGAATGGATAATGTTGTATTTGATGTAGAATTTAAGTCTCAGGTATTAGGTCTGACAAGCAAAATGAAGGTTTTGTATCCTCAAGGCGTAGATAGAAATAAAAACCATAAGCCGCCCAGAATACTGTACCTCCTTCACGGGCTATCCGACGTTCACACCGCATGGAGCAGATACACCTCGGTAGACCGCTACGCTGAAGACCGCAACCTGATGGTGGTAATGCCGTCAACCTTCCGAGGCTTCTACACTGACACAGACTACGGCACAAAGTACTGGAGCTTCATCAGCGAGGAGCTTCCTGCCATATGTAAGCAACTTTTTTACTTCTCCGATAAACGTGAAGACACCTTCGCCTTTGGACTTTCCATGGGCGGCTACGGCGCACTAAAGCTTGGACTAAGACAGCCTGAAAGATTTGCGGCAGTAGCGTCATTTTCAGGCGCACCTATGGGAAACATTATGGCACAGGCAAGATTAAGCGAGCGCGGAGATTCTGACGAGCTTTTAAACGAATTTAGAGCATTGTTCGGCAGTACCATTAAGCCTAATGACGATATTTTCCAGCTTGTTGACAAAAACGCCAGCGAAGCAGTGCGCTCAAAATTCTATATAGCCTGCGGCAAGGCTGACAATTTACATGTGCTGAACGTGATGCTTAAGGATAAAATGCTGCAAAAGGGCTTTGACATTGCATGGCATGAACATCCAACAGCCTCACACACTTGGGATTACTGGGATGCCTGTCTGCAAAAGGCACTTGACTGGATTGATACTATTTCTGAATAAAATAATTGGAGGTAGCCAATGTCTGGACACTCAAAATGGAAAAACATAGCACATAAAAAAGAAAAAACCGATGCAGACCGTGCCAAGCTTTTTACAAAGCTGTCCCGCGAAATAATCGTTTGCGTTCGTGAGGGCGGAGGCGACCCCGCTTCTAACCCACGATTGAAGGACTGTATCGTTAAGGCAAGAGCGGGCAATGTACCCAGTGACAACATAAAGAGGGTTATTGAACGCGCCGCAGGTTCAGCGGGGGGCGATGCCTATGAAAGCATTCAGTATGAAGGCTATGGTCCTTGCGGAGTGGCGGTTATAGTGGAAACTATGACGGACAACCGTAACCGCACCGCTTCTGAGGTTCGCCATCATTTTGACAAATTCGGGGGAAACCTCGGAGCGACAGGTTGCGTATCTTGGAGCTTTAAGCCCAAGGGCGTTATTGTAATCGAGGCGGCAGAAGGCTTTAATGGTGATGCCGTCAACGAGGACACTCTTTTTGAAGCCGCCATCGAAGCAGGAGCAGACGATATGCAGAACGAAGGCGAGGTTTTCGAGGTTTACACAACCCCAGAAACCTTTTCAGCCGTTCGCGAAGCACTTGAAAATGCTGGCTATAGCTTCTTAAGCGCACAGGTTGAGCAAGTTCCCGATATCTATGTTGCCATTGAGGACGAAGAGGAGCAAAAAAGAATGCAACGGCTTCTTGACGCAATGGAGGATGATGATGACGTTCAAAACGTCTGGCACAACTGGGACATATGAAACGTAGTATTGCGTTAATTATTGTCGGTTGTCTGATAGCCGGCTTGCTCAGTGTGCCTGCCGGAGCGTTGGCTGTACCTAACGCATCCTTTGAGCCTGTAACGTTTACTCAAAAGGCAACAGCCACGCTGAATACGGCGATACCCTCCACATATATGTCGGAGCTTTACCCAAAGGGGCAGGGGAACGACAAAGTCGCTTGGGCGTTTGCCGCCGTGGCAGTTTTGGAGGAAGCCTCACGGCAAGCCTTTGGAAGCTCCGAAAACTACTCTGCAAATCACATGCGTTACGCTCTCAGTAATGACAGCGGAAATAATCTGGGATTTTCAAGAGGATATACCGCATCAGGAAACAGGCACATGGTAACGGCGTATTTAATGCGCTCTACCTTGGGAGGACCTGTTTTTAGTGCTGTTGACCCATATACATCGGGAACTAACAACGACGGCACAATCACCAGTCCAAGACCTGCGGCAAACACCAAGAACAACGTCCAAGCCGCACGGGCAACAGGAGTTGTCTACATTCCTGATTTAAGCGCGAATCCTACAGACGAGGAAAAATCGCTGTACCTAGGCAGAATAAAGGAAAATGTTTTTGAACAGGGCGCAGTCGCATGTACTCTTTTCTTTGACGAGGGCTTTGTGAAAAACGGCGTCTTTCGTTACACAGGAAACCACTCCTCTGACCACAGCGTCGCCATAATCGGCTACAACGACGCTTATCAGTACACCTACACTTCCTACGGAGATGTGGAGCATTACGGCAACGGCGCATTTTTAGTGGTGGACAGTGCCTACAACAACGGTCAAGGCGGCACGTATTACGTCACATATGACAGCGTAATCAGAGATGCATATACAGTAAACGGGCTTGCCCGCAAACTTTTTGATAAAACCTATGAGTATGACCCCTACGGACTGACTAATCTAATTGGTGTTTCAGGCAACACAGGATATTTTTCCACAGTATTTACGGTTCAGTCCGAGGCTGAGGCTCTGGCGGCGGTGTCGTTTTTCGCCGCCTCCGAGAACACTGAATATTCTATTTACGGCGCACCTGTTACAACCAGCGTGGAAGATGCGCTTGATACCGCTGTACAGGGGAACGCCCTGCGGATGTCAGGGGGCGCAACCTCTGGTGTAGCCGAGCTTCCCGGCTATTATACTGTTAATTTTCAAAAAGACGAAGGCATAGGCGCAAAGAACTCGCAGTATGTTTTGGTCGTCAAGGTAACCACGCCATATTCAACCACGCCCATACCTCTGCAAAGCTACTCCTACGGAGGCAGTGGAAGGTCTGGCGACTGCTATATTTCGGGAGACGGCGCAGAATGGACTGATGCCTACACCAATAATATTGCATCTGTGTGTTTAAAAGCTCATGTTAAAACTGGAGTAACCATTCCCGCTCAAAAAGTAATACTGCCGACAACTGACGGAGCGTCTATGAAGGTGGGTTCTAAAAATTATTCGGTATTTGTTGCGGCATTGGGTCACAGTTATTCCATGCTACCGACCTTTGAGCCTATGAATTCCAACGATATCCGTACCATCGAATGGTATACTGGCGCAATCGACAGCAATGTACTAACCCTTGCTGCCGTGAAAAACATCGTCAGCTCGGTCGCCACCCCTACGTCGTCAACCTCGCCATCGCCCTCACCGTCACCTTCAACCGCTCAAAGTACAGCGACTAACGCATTTGTTGGCAATACAGGCACTTTTCATGCAAATGTGTTGGAGGATATTCATATTCGCTGCCTTATTATAAAAAAAGACGGCACTTCTATTTCTGATGACATTGTAATCTCTATCCGTGAGAAGGATATAACAGATATAACCCTTCAAGCAACGGATATTACCGTTAAGTCTAATGCGCCCTTTGGTATTAAAGCCACAGTAAACCCAGCAGATACTAACCAAAAGCTGAAATGGCATGTCGCCGCCGATGCGGAAATGAATCCATTCCTCCTTGACTACGACAGTAGCGACCGCTTTCAGCAAGGACGCCCAATATTATCCGTTGACGAACAGGGTATCTTTACGCCGATTATGCCAGGCGTCTGTTATGTGTATGCATCCAATGAGGATGGGAGCATAAAGAGCGGCGTTTGTAAGGTTACCGTAGATGAAACGCCTCTGACAGGGGTTTCCTTGGCGAAGAAAAAGCTGAAAATGGTAAGCGGCTCAAGCTTCACAGTTCCAGTTGTGACAAAACCCAGAGACGCAACCTTTAACAGCTTTACATGGGTAAGCTCTGATGAAGCTGTTGCATATGTGGATAATAACGGCACAATTACCGCCGTCTCCGCTGGAGAAGTGACCATAACCGCAACCTCCTACAAGGGGGACTTCACAGCGTCCTGCGTGGTTACGGTAAATGAAGGTCTAAACGCTGTTGTTAAGGACGGAGGCTCTGCCTCCTTTGGCATGTACGGCGTTCGGAACGGAGAAACCGTAAAATGGTCATTTGTCGGTGTGGGAACAGATAGCAGTCTTTATTCGGATGTATTTACCACAGTGATAAAAGGAAATAAAATTAAGCTTTCAGGCATTCAGCCCGGCAAAGAAACTCTAAGGGCTGTTATTGAGGAAGATTATTTAGACATGAACGGCGAAACCGTCAGCCGTGTGGTACGGGAGCAGACATTTGTTGTTGCCTGTGTAATACCATTGTCAAAAATCGGGGTAAAAAATGAGCTAGGCGAAAACATTAAAAAGCTGACACTATGTTATGACCCGCAGGATGCGTCAAGAGTATATACCGTGGCTGTACACGCTGAGGCTGTAAAGCCTGAGGATGCTACACTGCTGGAATTTGCATGGTCGTCAAAAAATCCTGAGGTGGCGGAGGCGGTACAGCTTCCTGACGGCTCGGCAATGATTGTGCCCAAGGGTATTGGCACGGCTAAAATTATGGTGGTTAATTATAACGGCAACAAAAAAGCCTATATTACTGTTAAGGTCGTCCTGTTTCCGGATAGCATTACCTTAAACAAATCCGAGGATATAACCGTTAGGCTGGGCAAATCCACCACAATTAAGGGCACGGTAAACTCAGGGAAGAACCTTAAAACCGTTAGCTATGTTATCAGTGACAGCGGAACCAACGAAACTCCCCATACAGCAGAAAATCCCGTAGCAGAAATATCAGCAACGGGAAAAATAAAAACAATACGAACGGGCAGAGTGCTAATTACGGCTGTTGCCGCGCCTTACGGTGAGTACGCGCCTAACGCGTCTGTATATGTAGACGTTGTTGTGCCTGTTAAGTCTATAGAGCTGTCTGAGAAAAAGCTACTGCTTTTAACAGGAGACAAATACGCTCTTGATGTGACCTATAACCCTGAGGACACTACAATCAGAGATTTTACGGTAGTATCTCAAAAGCCTGAGATTGTGGAAGCGGTTATTAAGGATGGAAGAATTTTAATTACATGCCTTTCGGCGGGTGTTTCAAAAATTACTGTTGAGTGCGGCGGCAAAAGAACCGCGTGTACTATCACTGTTAGAAACCAATAAAGCGGCTGCAAAAGCAGAGGCTTATAAGTAATCGTTATGGCGCGGATAAGCCTTAACTGTATCTGCGGCTTGCTGTAAAGCTGAAAACACATCGGCTGAATACTGTAAGGTCAGTTCGTCTAATTTTGCGTAAAGCTCGCCTTGATCTGTGACAAAATAATGAGGCTTTAAATTATTAAGTGCGATTGCGGCAACATCAAATCGGCATTTTTCGCAGTTGCAGTAATTATTGTTAGAAATCACCTTGTCGACATTACCAAAAACTGCCTCTTCCATAAAGTTTTTAATTATCATAAGATACGACCTTTCTGTAAATAAAACCATTCTGATTTTGAAAGGGAAAACGAATGCTTTCACAAAAGAAAAAAGTAAATATAGCCACTGCTGTGGGGATTCTCCTAACGGCGATTTTCTTTCTAATCTCGCCACTGGCGTTTAAAAGCGATTACATTGATTGGTCGGTATCGGCTATTTTCGCCTTGATTTTATTGGCAGGAGTGCTTTTTGTACTCAAAAAATACTCTGATGAAGACATGGGCTTCATTTTAGTATTTATGGTAATACTGTTTGCGGGAATGCTCGTGCGCATGGCTTTTGTGCATATAGAAACCAGTGATTACCAGCGTTTTTTATCCCATTGGTTATCCGAGTTCAGAATTCTGGGGTTGGACGCTTTTAAGGACAATTCCAGTGATTACAATGCGTCATATCTCTACTTTATATACATTTTTTCGCGGTTAAAAGTGCCTGAGCTTGCCCTGTTGAAGGCGTTAAGCGTTTCCTTCGACATGGTTTTGACGCTGGCAGGCGTGGGGGTAATCTCCATTCTGAAAAACAACAACGTAGCAAAGTTATTAACCGTAATCTTGCTTTGGTTAGGACCTACGGTCATTCTGAACGGCTCATTATGGGGTCAATGCGACTCTATATACGGCGCATTTTGTATGCTGGCACTGCTGTATATTTTGCGGGGTCGTCCTGTGTTATCTGTAGTGATGGCGGCACTGGCGTTTTCCTTCAAAATTCAAGCTATATTCTTCCTGCCCGTATACGTGGTGTTTTTGATTGCGAAGAAGGTCAAAATTCAACATGCGTTAGTGTTCCCACTGACATATGTGCTAACCTGCGCGCCTGCGGTTATGCTGGGCATGTCGGTTTCCTCAATCGTGGGGGTCTACTACAACCAAGCAAAGCAGTACAGCGGCTATCTTAACTTGAACGCTGCGTCCATGTTTGCATTAATTCCAACAGATGCCAATGCGCCAGCACTGTCAACGGCAGGAATTGCGTTTGCCTTTGTGTTTATTCTTTACCTGTTGTATGTGGCGTACTACTATAGAAATCAGCTTAGTAGTCGTGCACTGGTGCTGTTTTCGTATTGCATGTGCCTTGGGATTCCGTGGCTTCTGCCGTCAATGCACGAGAGGTATTTCTTTTTGGCAGATATAATGGCAGTTATTGTTATTATGTTATACCCTAAGAAGTGGTTCTTACTGGTATTAACGTTAATTGGCTCGTATGCAGGTTATCATGCATACCTTTTTCAGCAATTTCTCAGCTTTTTCTGGGATGTACGGTTCAGCGGAATGGGTATTCCTGCACTGCTAATGCTCGCCGCACTGGGAAGTGCCCTTCTTCTGCTTCACAAAACCTTGGAGCAAGACAGAAGGCAAGTTAGATAGGCAAATAATAGTATATCATAATTGTGACAATTGTCAAACTACCGGATAGGAAATATTTATATGAATGAAGATTGGAAAAACCGTAATCGGATGCTTTTGGGGGACGATGTGCAGAGCCGCCTTGAGTGCTCCCATGTCTTAGTTGTGGGAGTTGGGGGAGTGGGCAGCTTTACGGTGGAAGCCCTTGCCAGAGCAGGTGTTGGAGCGTTGACAATTGTTGACTTTGATACCATTGCAGCCACAAATATTAATCGTCAGCTTGAAGCCTTACACTCAACCGTGGGCAGACCAAAGGTTGAAGCCATGGCGGAGCGAATTGCAGATATTAACCCCCTTTGCAAGGTTCGCCCCATGAAGGAAAAGTATAACGACAGCACCAGAGAGCTTATTTTTGACACAGCGTATGACATTATAGTCGATGCAATCGACCTTGTTAGCTGCAAACTAGACTTAATAGAAACGGCCTTTTCCAGAGGCATACCAATAATTTCAGCCCTCGGCACAGGCAACAAAACTGACCCCACGCAGATCAGAATTTCGGACATTTCTAAGACGGAAACATGCCCCCTTGCGAGAGTTGTCCGCAAGGAACTGCGCAATCGGGGTATCGTCAATCATCGTGTGGTTTGGAGTACTGAGCCTGCAAAAGGTGAGGGTGACCGCCCGTTTAGTGAAGTATCGGAGCAACCGTCCCAAGGTAGGCGGAGCGTTCCGGCAAGTGTTTGCTGGGTGCCAGGATGCGCTGGTCTAATGCTTGCAGGAGAAGCGGTGAGGTTGCTGAGCTTGTAAACGATGAAGGATGTAATGAAAAGCGATAATTTCTGATTTTTCATTGCGTTTTGAGGTGTTTCAGTGTTGAATAAAGTAACCGCAGATTATCAGCTTAGCATTATATCATGCTCTCTTAGCCCTGTCGCTCCTGCACTTTTCGTGAAAATATGCAAGCAAATTTTCACTACCGGTCTAATCCGCACTTATTAAAGTATCATTTTTTTGGAGGTAGACACATGTTTCCGATTGCGTTTCAGCTTTATTCTGTTCGTGATGATTTAGAAAAAGATTTCGTCGGAACACTGGAGCAGGTCAAAAAATTAGGCTATGACGGCGTTGAGTTTGCTGGTCTTTACAATCAAATGCCTGAGTTTGTTAAGGAAAAACTAGATAAATTGGGGCTTGTACCCCTGTCCGCCCATGTCCCTCTTAATGCCATGCTTGCAGACCCTTCGAAGATTCTTGCCGATTATGCCAAAATTGGCTGCACATATTTGGCAATTCCCTATGCCGCCGAGGAACACAGAATGGGCGGAGCGAAATATCAAGAGTTGTTAGACATTATAAACCGCATCGGTAATGAAGCTCAAAAGCACGGCATCACTCTGCTTTACCACAACCATGACTTTGAATTTGCCAAATTTGACGGCAAATACGCGCTGGATTTACTGTATGAGGCGTTTCCCCCCGAGATTCTCCAATGCGAAATAGATATTTGCTGGGTTAATGTTGCAGGAGAAAATCCTGCGGACTATATCCGAAAATACTCAGGGCGTACTCCAGTGGTGCATCTAAAGGATTTTGTTATGCCGGGCAAAAAGCCTGAGAAATTGTACGCACTTATCGGTTTAGACGATGAAAAGCAGTCGGACACTGTCAGCGAGTTTGAATTTAAGCCTGTGGGCAGTGGGGTGCAAAATATTCCTGCTGTGCTGGAAGCGTCTAAAGAATCAGGGGCTAAATGGGTAGTTGTTGAGCAGGATATGCCCACAAAGGGTATGACCGCCATGGAATGCGCAGAAGCAAGTATTAATTATCTAAAAAATCTAGTATCAAATGAAGAGTAGATTATATGTCAGACGCAGTATTAAGCCAGTTTGCACCACCTAGCAGAGACGAATTATCTGTTGATACCACAAAAAAAGTCAAGTACGGCATAATCGGCACAGGCTGGATAGCCGAGGCACATATTGAAGCGTTAAAGAATATGCCAGACGTTGAGATTGTTGCTTTTGCGGATTTAGTCCTCGGAAAAGCAGAAAAATTTATGAAGCGTTACGAGCTTGAGGGCGTTCACCTGTATCCCGACCACACATCAATGTTGGCCGCTGAAAAACTTGACTGCGTCAGCATTTGTACATACAACCGCACCCATGCTGAATGCCATCAGATATCCGAAGCCACTGACGGTTTCTGGCTACGTTTCAAACTTTTTTGGCACAAACCCCAAGTACAATAGCCCTGCTGACGCGGCGAGATTTAACGTTGACGACTTCGGCGCAGGATTTGTCCGTCTTGAAGGCGGCGTCGTGCTGGACTTCCGTATTGCGTGGGCAATGCATGTTGACACTCCGGGGGACACGATAATTATGGGCACAGACGGCGCACTCCGCATTCCGTCAACTGACTGTTGGAACGGCTCTGTGGGCGGACCTATGAAGATTTACCGCGATGTTGCAGGAGCACAGGTTGAATACGAAGTTCCGCTGTTCCCAGCTGAGGGCAGCTTTGGAGGACTGTTTTTCAGCAAGCTCCGCTCCTTTGTCGATGCGTTTAAAGAGGGTAAGCCCGCTCCTGTACCGTCATGTGAAATTTTGTATAACCAAGCCATTATTGATGGCATTGTGCAGTCTGCAAAACTGGGCAGAGAAATCGAAATCAAGCTTCCGGATAGTATATAAGTATAACTTTGCGTTATGTAAGTAAACTGTACACGATAGCCTTGTTCGATAACCAGCACCTACTTCTATAGTGCCGTGAAGCCTACCACCCCGTCGCTGCGCGCCACCCCTCCACAGAGGGGAATTAACCCCGTCGCTGCGCGCCACCCCTCCACAGAGGGGAATTATTTACCCCGCACAACTTATTCCCCTCTGTGGAGGGGTGCCAACCGCAGTTGGCGGGGTGGTAGCCCAAGCAGCAATTTGCGGTAAATGGTTGCCGAACAGGACTAATAAAATTATAACTGCTTCAAATACCCGTTTTCGGGTTTTTGAAGCAGTTTTTATACTATTAGCATCGCGTCATACCGCAGGTAGGCACGAAAGTAGCGAGAGTGCCATCTCGTAATCAAAGTCTGCAATGCAGACCTTGATTTTTTCAAGCTGCATATCAATAATTTCGCCAAAGGTATAGCATGTCAGCTCATCAATGCACTCATGAGCAGCATCTGACTCAAAGTCGGTGAGCAGTGCTGTAAGCTGAGTGGTTTTGCTCTTGAAAAACTGCATATCGCCCGTAGCCTTGTTTTTGACTGCGCCACTGCCGATTATTTCTTTCAGCGTCGCGGCGAGGGTATTCATAATCTCGGAAAACTGTTGGAAATGGGCTTTACAGTAGTCATAATCAGCATTTCGGGCCGCTTGCTCCAAGCTTTTGGCAAGGTCAGAAAGTTCAGCCGCGCCAACACTGGCAAGAAAGCTCTTGCAGCCGTGAACCTCTATTGAAAACCCGCGCAGGTTGCGCTTGTCGAGAAAGGACTGCATAAGGGTCATTTTTCCGTCAGTTGTGTTGGCGATAATGGTCAAGCTGTCCACAAGCACGGGCTCCAGTCCGCCAAGGTGGGAGAGTGCATCGCTGATGTTAAGCCCTGAGATTTTAGCCGCCTCAATAAGCACAGGTTCAGTAATGTCAGTCTTTCGCGGTTGAGCCTCTACGTAATGCATCTGCACCTTTTCCGTCGGCAGCCACTTAGTAAGAACAGTTATCAACTGCATCTTATCAATGGGCTTTGCCAAAAAATCGTCAAGACCTTCCTTTATCAGCAAATCTCTGGTTTCGTTAAGGGCGTTTGCCGTTAGGGCGATTATGGGGATGGTTTTGTACTTGCCGCCAAGAGCCCGTATTGCCGCAGTAGCTTCAATGCCATCCATGTCTGGCATCATATGGTCCATGAAAACGATGTCGTAGTCACTGTTTTGCACAGTCTTGACGGCTTCTGCGCCAGATATCGCCAAGTCTGAGCTGATATCGTAAAGACCCAGCAAGCCAGCGGCCACGCTGAGATTTAGCTCAATATCGTCAACAACTAATGCCTTGGCGGAAGGCGCGCTTAGGCGGACAACCTTTTCACTGGTCGCCTGTGCATCAACCTTTTCGCCCTTAACATAGGGTAGTAGAACCCTAAAGGTTGAGCCCTTTCCGTAACTACTTTCAACTTGAAGCTCGCCGCCCATTATTTCAACAAGGCTCTTTGAAATGGACAGACCAAGCCCTGTGCCGTTTATCGAGCGGTTTTTGTTAATATCCGCTTGCTCAAAGGCAAAAAACAGCCTGTCAAAATCCTCGGGCTTTATGCCGATACCTGTGTCCGTTACCTCTAAAACTATGTGATTCTTGACAATTTCCGAAAAAAAGGTGACTGAGCCTGTTTTAGTGAATTTTATGGCATTTGAGAGCAAATTGAGAGCGATTTGACGAAAACGGACATCGTCCAACACCACATATTCAGGGGTGTTGATTCTAAAATCGCAGATAAATTTCAAGCTTTTAGAACGTGCCGTAAATGATATCATAGAAGCAATATTTTGCAGCAATGACACTAGCTCACAGTTTTCAGGGGATATTTTCAGCTTGTTTGCATCTATTTTAGAAAAATCCAAAATGTCGTTAATAATTCCCAGCAAAGAGGTCGCGGAGCGATTTATATTATTCACATGCTGAAGGTGACGCTGTTGCAAATTTTCCGCCAGCAAAAGCTCGGAAAGACCCATAATGGAGTTCATCGGCGTCCTTATTTCATGGGACATATTTGCAAGAAAGGCGGTTTTGGCGGCGGCGGCTTTTTCAGCGGCAGCCCGTGCCTCCTCTGCGTTCTTAGTCATTTCGTTTAGCTCATCAGTGCGCTCGTTGACTTTCTGCTCAAGACTTTCAGCAAATTCGTGGCGTTGCTGTTCATAACGATTGCGTACAATTAAGTCGCCTATCAAGGAGGAAGCATTTGACAAAATACTGTTTTCCTTATAGTTGAACACGATATTTTCCTGCGAAAACTCCAAAAGCAAAAACCCTTGAATACTTTGCTGTACGCCAAAGGACAGTACGCAAACTGACTGTGTGTCATAGTGCAGGTCTAGGAAGGAAAGCTCGGAGCGAGAGAAAACGTGAAGCGTTTCCGTGTCCTTGGCAAGACGCAAAAGCCCGTCGGCAGAGCTGACCAAATTCAGGCTCTGCTCGTAAACATCAGCATCACGGTGGTTCACTCTGGCTAAAACTTCAAAACAGTGGTTTTCATTCTTGGAAACGATGGTCGCATAGGTACAGCCGCTTAACTCTATCAGTGCGGAAGCGGACTTGTCAACGGCGACATTAGTGTCTAAGGTGGAGTTAATCATTTCTAAAAGGTTGTTGTGGGCGGTAAGAATTTCCATGGTATCGTTGAGACTTTCTTGCGTTTCCTTTAAGTCAGTAATGTCAACGGAGTGCTGAACATGGACGATGCTGTTGTCCACCCAGCGCATTAGGCAGTCGGTGTTTTGATAGAAACGATTGGTGAAAGTATTGTGCTCTTCCCAAGTAATTGAAGGGCTGTTGATGTCAAGCAGTTTGTGACAGGGGCAAAAGTCGCAGGCCTCGGTCATTCCTGACTGAAAGACCTTCCAGCAGATTTGACCTCTGCCATCGGTTATATTGAAGGCTTCCTCCATTTTTTTGTTAATGAAGAGAATTTCGCCTGTTGATAAATCTGAAACATATATCAGCGCGTTTATGTTGTCAAGAATCCGCTCAAGGGTGTTTTGAAGGGCGGTAGTCCCGATTGAGGACATACAGTTGTCAATTGTTTCGGTCAAGGTATCGATAACATCCACGATGGTTTGACCGTCATCACAGTCCCAACCCTTGTCCCAAGCCAGTTCAAGGTAGAGTTGCGCGCTTAAAATTTCATGGGATTTTGTGGAAAAGTATTTGCCGTTATACTCGGGATTATGGGCAGTATATAGATTAAGGGCTTCTCTTTTTGAGTAGTTCCTGATTTCACGTATCCTTTCAGCAGTTATATCTGTGCCTGAAATTACATACTCAAAAAGTTCGCCGTACTCATCTGGGAGCGAGACGAACATAACATTGATGGGGGCTAAAGCGCGAATAACATCAGCCGTTCCGTTGACCATTCGCTGATGACCCTCAGGCAGAAACAGGTCGTCTCGGACATGTCGTACAAAATGATTGATAAGCCGCAGAACCTTAGACAGCAATGACTTCACACCTAACGGTTTGAGATTTATGAGATGGGGCGGGGGAGGCAGGGCGTTGTCACTACAACAAAACTAGGAAGTTATAAGCTTTCGCCGCCTCATCGGGTTTAAGTCTGTGCGGCAGTAGTTTTTAACTTTTCAGCAACGTCAATATGATACTTTAACCTTGCCTTAAGCACCAAATGGTCTACTGGTTTGGGTAAATAGTCAACTGCACCAACGTTAAACGCCATAGCTTCGAGTTCAGGCTCAGTTAGTCCAGAGAGAAAAATTACTGGAATGCCTGCAAGCCGAGGGTCGGAGGATATTTTTTCCATTACCTCAAAGCCGTTCATTTCAGGCATTTCAACATCAAGCAAAATTAAGTCGGGAATCCTAGTCTCAAGCAGACGCAAAGCACTGCTACCTGAATTGACAGGGTAAACCTTGTACGAATCCTTTAGCATCCCATTAAGTATTGTAAGACTGGTTGCATTATCGTCTACAACTAGCACAACTCGCATAGTAACACATCCCTGTTAGTTCATATTAAAATAATAGCATATACACACTTTTATGTCAAATGTCCGAGTAAGCCTTGAGGTTTGGTAGCTGGCATGTTTACTACTGTCAACAAGAAATTCACAATACCGCTTGCTTAATTTCTTTAATTTTTTTAAGTAGTAATATTAACAGCATAAAAACAAGGAAGGCGCATAACGCCTTCCTTGATATAAATATTCTCGTGTACCTTATTCTGCTTTTTTCATGTGGAAAGCTTCTGTCGTAGCCTCTTCAAGATCAAAATACATAATCCTGTTTTCAGAATCAAAATGACCGCTTACTCGATAACGCATTTCCGAATCATATGATTTTATCATAGCTTTTAACTGGGTCGGAAATATTTTTATTGCCAGTATTGACCGTCTGTGTCTGTTCAGCCTTGGGCTTAGAAAAAGGCGTGGCCTTTGTTTCGTTACTCTTACAAACCCGGACGGCAAACACTTTGTGTTCGGAGCTGAGCGAAAACTGGACATGAGCCGGATAGTTTAAATCCTCCAAGACGCGCTTGGTAAAAGTAATGCCACCTCGGTTGATGAAAATATCGGGGGTGACATTTACATTAGTGTCCATTAAATCAAAATTTATGTTTTTAAAATCTTTCATGGTTAAAATTCCTTTCTTTTACGAGTTCTCTAGCTCGTTTAATGATGTTATGATATTGATAAATTGTTCGCGCTCGTCTTTACTCCAAGCTGTATCCAGCAAGTAAAAACCGCGGAGCGCACCAGTTTTCGCCTTAGCGGCAACGAATCTTTTACGCATATCTCCTAGCCTTGAATGGCTCTTGCCCCACCCTTTCTCAAGGAAAAGAGCCTGTGCCGTTTCCCAACACTGACGATCAATAATTGCCTGATGGCAGTTTTCCCAATGATACTGAGCGAGGATATTTTTATTTCTAACGGATTTATGTGTTAGGAAATCTTTGGTATATGTTTTTTGATAAAGCACATCTCCACAGTATTTTTCATTAAGTAGAATACCGCATATCGTTCCGTAACGCCAGAAATCCACGCCCTTAGGTGACTTTATTCCCTGTGAAGTCAGTGCTTCGGCGATATCCTGCGGAGAGGCACCTTCCAAAAAGCTATCGTAGATATAGTGAACGATTTCTGATTCAGCGGGCTCAATTTTAACCATTCCTGTATAGTCACGATAATATCCAAGTGTATTCATAAGAGAAAACTTGTAGATTCCTTCCTGCATTCGCCAACGTATCCCTGCCTTGACCGCCTCGCTTCTTTGCTGTGATTCTAGTTCGGCAAGAGCGGACAGAATTGAAATTAGCAGCTTATCCTTGCCGTCAGACGTGTCAATATTGTCTGTCTCAAAGATTACTGGCACAGGCGGTGAAAGCGCGTCGAGAGTTCGGAGTGATGTGAGGATATCGACAATATTCCTGCCGAAACGAGTAATGCTCTTGGTTAGAATCAAATCTATTTCCCCATCTACTGCATCCTTCATCATCTTTTGAAAACATGCGCGGTTGTGAACCTGTGTGCCGCTAATTCCTTCGTCGCAATATAGCCCTGCCATTTTATAGCGTGGATTGTTTTCAATTATTTCCGAGAAATGCTGCTTTTGCATTTCAAAACTGCCCATTTGCAATTCTTCTTGCGTACTGACACGGATATACGCAGCCACGCGAAGCGGTGCAACATTATTAGTTGACTCTTCCAACTGAACTGGAGGAATGACAGTCACCTTGCGGTCGCCGCGTCGGTTGCTTTCAAAAGCCTCATGTAGCTGTCTACGCGATTCCTCCTTGTGACTGACGCACTGTTTTTTCAAACGCTCTCGCTCAATACGATTAGCATCTAGCTTTTTCGCCATCCCTACAACCTCCAGATAACATTGATTTCAAATACATGCATAGGATTGCTCCTCCCTTCATTGAATTTTCTTGATAAAACAACACTTCACTCCCTTTTTTGCACAATAATGCGGAACAAGGCGTAAAATAGCCAGCGTGCGCCGCATACGTTACAATTATACAGTAGGCAGCAATAACTTATATAACATGGCAAACACAAGCTGTTTTGTAGTTTTTAGACAAAAATATACCGCATCAAGGCATAGATGCCCTGATGCGGTTTTCCGTGAAAATATCGTAGTTTATATTGAAATAATAGCATATACACACTTTTATGTCAAATACCCAAAACAGCACAACTCCCTTGCAGAGACGCCTCTTCGGCATTTGCAAGGGAGTTGTGCTTCTTTCTCCATCTATATAGGTAGTGCGGACAGAAACTATTCTTAGTTAAAAAAGTAGATAAAAATGGGGGGCAAGTTTACTACTGTTTTACTTGAGACTAGCATGAAAGTAGGGTAAGTGCGGATTAACACGATAGCAAAAAATTATACTTACTTAAACAATGCTTGGAGACGTGTCCAGAAGGTTTCGGGCTCTTCTACTACTGTAACAGGTGCTTCATCCTCTGGTTTTGCGATTTTCGCTGTTTTGAGGACAAACTGTACCGCATTAATCTTGTCGTTGTTTTCGGATGTAAAGGAAACAGGCTTGTAATCTGATTTATCATATGAAGAGGTGAGCTTTGTAATTTCGTCGCTGATTTTCTCAGGCATGGTGGCGGTTTCTTCTTGCATTTGGCTTGTGCCGTCATAAAGTTCGCTGACGCCGCTGCTTAAATCCACTGTACCGTCACTTAGTTTGGCGATTCCGCCGTTAAGCTCTGCATAGGCTGAGGACAGTGCTGTTATGCCGTCAGTGTACTGAATTAGACCTTGGTGGAAGCTGCCGTAGTTAGTAGAAAGTGCGGCAATGCCTTCAGAAAGCTGAGTGATTGCGCTTGAATCCATTGTGCTAAGGGAGGCTGTCAGTTGAGCGGCAATTCCGGAGAGATTGCCGGAAATAGTTGTTAAAGAGGTGACCATTTGGGCAAGCGCGGGTTCGACGGCCGCAAAGGCTGGGCTGACTTGGGCATATGTTCCCTTTACAGTGGCGGCGGTGGTATAGAATTCAACAAGCTTATCAAGTGTGGCGTTGCCTGGGTTAGCTTGATATAACGCACCGATTTCAGCCTGTGAAATTTGATAGGATGGGATTGCATTAATTGCGCCGTTTAGGGCGTTGTACGCAAGCTTGAAACTATCTTTTAGCTGAACAAGTCCGCCTGAAACCTGGGTCAACCCTGCGGACATTTGTGATAAGCCCGGCGGGAGCTGAGTAAGTGCGCTTAAGTCGAGACTGCCAGACTGGGATTGAAGGGCTGAATTGATTGTTGCAAGAGCGTCCTTAATTGAGGAGGATGCGCCCACAAGCTCTGATTTCTTCTTGCTTACTTGGTCAATGCCGCTTTTATAGGAGGCTGAGCCGTCTTTGAGCTTCGTCGCGCCGTCACTTAAGTCGCCAACGCCGTCATTTAGCGTTTTAACGCCGTCGTTTAGGTCTGCGATAGCATCAACAAGAGTTTGCATTTCGTCAGTCATGGCGGAGGTATCGGGCATTTTAATAGACATGCTGAAGGGGACTGCCGCAATGTCAATGCCGTTCATTTCAAAGTCCTTGACGATGGCTGAAACTGAAACATCGCCGTCCTCACCGGGCATAACTGTAAAAGTTATTTGTTTGTTTGCACCTGCGTTTGCGAGTGCGCCGCCCTTGGCGACGATTGCACTGCATTTTTCAGTGTCAAGGGTTATTGAAATTTGCAACAGGTAGTTATCATAAAAGGATGGGTTTACTTGCTTGTTGGCGGTGGATTTAAGGATTATTTCCAATAATCCGCTGCTGCCTGCAAGTGCAGTTGGAGAAACGTCCTTACCGTCAAGAGTGTAGCCGATTGTAATGTCCCAAGGAAGCTGGGCGGCATCGGATACGCCTTGATAATAGTACTTTCCGGCGTCAGCTACGAGGGAAACCTTGCCATCCTTATTTTCAATAGGGGAGGTACTTGTCAGGTTTTTTACGCTGTTGTATGTGCCGTAATCGTCAATTTTTCCGCCCTTGGTAACTTCCAAAATGTTGACCACGTATGTACCCTCGACCTTGCCTGCGGCATCTAAAACTGCGTAGATGACTTCATCTTTAGAGGCTATTTCGCCAGTTTCGGTTGAAAGTGCTGCTAATGTGGAATCGTTTGAGGGGGCGGGGGTTTCTGCCAAGGTCAGTGCAGGATATGCCAGCACCAAAAAGGCAGAAAGAAATAAAGCTGCTATTCTTTTCATAATGTTATCTCTCTCCTAAATTACTTATCTTTATAGAAATCAGCCTTGATAGTTGTTGCCTTGACTACCTTGTCAAAAAGTGCTAAAACAGGGGGAAGGAAGAAAATTACCATTGCGACGGATAATAATGTACCGCGACCCAGCAATAAGCCGATAGTTCCCACGATAGGGTTTGACGAGGTGGCATACAGGACAAAGCCGGCCGATGCGAGAATTGAGGAGGACACCAAAACCGAGAAGAAGGTATCCGCAAGGGTTGCTTTAACAGCGTCTTTCGCGCTCATAATCTTTCGGTTAGCTCGATAATTGTCAGTATACAAAATAGCATAGTCAACGGTTGCTCCGAGCTGTACCGTGCTTAGCACAAGGTAACCTATGTACACTAACGGCTGACCTGCAAAGTAAGGTATTGCGAGGTTTATCCAAATTGCGGTTTCAATTGTAATAAGAAGTAAAATTGGAATGGAAATAGACTTAAAGGTTACTAAAAGTACAAAAGCAATGGCAAGAACAGCAATTAAATTAACAACAGCATTGTCACGGGTAACCACGGTTTTCATATCAAAAAGGTTCGATGTTGTGCCTAGAGTGTACACCGAGTCGGTATAATAGCTTTTTGCAATTTTTTGAACGTTGTCAACCACTCCGAAGGCTTCCTCGCCTTCGTCCTCAGTGCTTGTATAGGCGATTATTCGGCAATAGTTCTCCGAATAGAACTGCTCTCTGATTTCCTTGTCTAAATACTCAGGGGGAATGGACGTTCCCGCCATATTAGCAAAGGTCACAACACTGGTAATGCTTGGCTGCTGCGCTAGCTCCTTACTTAAGGCAAGCTCCTGAGAAACGCTGCCTTTTGGAACTAGAATAACTATTGCATTGGATTTGCCGAAAACGCTGTCAATTGCAATAGCGTCCTGCCCTTCCTTAGAGCTTTCGGCAATTTTGCCTGTTCCGTAGGTGAAGCTTGTTCTGCTTTGTGCAAGGAAGCTGGGGACAATAAGTACAACTGCTATAATAATTACAGGTATTTTAACCTTATTTACTAATGTGCCGATACCTTTAAATTTAGGCATAAACGCTTTGTGCCTGGTTTTGTCGATGAGCTTATACATAAGCAGCGTAAATGCAGGGAGAAACACCATGACGCTGATGAAGCTCAGGGTTATGCCCTTAACGAGATTTAAGCCAAGGTCAGAACCGATTCTGAAATCCATAAACACGAGGGCCACAAAGCCGAAGAACGTTGTTGCCGCACTGGCGGCAATGGCGGGGAAGGATTTTTTCATTGCCATTTGCATAGCCAAGGCTACATCGTCGGTTTTCTCGCGGTATTCCGAGAAGCGGTGAAGAAGGAAAATGGCATAGTCAAGGGAAACGGCAAGCTGCAAAATTGGGCTAACCGAGGAGGTTACAAAGGAAACATTCCCGAGAAAAATGTTTGTGCCCATGTTAATCGCAACAGAAACGCCGATTGCAAGCAAAAAGAGCACTGGCTCAATCCAAGAGGTGGTTGATAAAACGAGAATCAAAATAATCAGCGGAATTAGGATAAGCATTGCGTTTGTAGATTCCGTGCCAGTCATTTTCTGAGCAGAGGCGGTGGAGACTGCATTGCCTGAGACATAACCCTTTTCACCCACAAGAGCGTATATTGCGTCAACCACCTCAACTTCGTCACCACTGCGTACAGTAAGTGAAAATGAGGCGTTGTTGTCTTTGTAATAGGATTCAACTGTGTCCTTATCAGCCATTTCCAGAGGGACTCGTAAATCTATCACATTGTCCAGCCATAAAACGTTTGAGACGCCGTCAAGGTCGTCAAGTTTTTTCTTAAAATCCAGTGCTTCCTGAACGGAAACGTCAGGTATCATAACTCTTGTGTTCGGAAGCTCGCCGTTAAACTCTTCCTGCATTATTTCCAGTGCCTTGGTTGACTGTGCGTCCTCAGGCAGATAGTCAACAATATTGTAGTTGACATTCACCATTAGCATCATCACCAAGGAAGCCAAAAGAACCACAGAAAAAATCGTCACTACAAGCTTTTTATGGTGGGTAATCCCCACCGCCAGCTTACTCATTCTTTTCCCCCATATCTCTATATCCATTGCTTTTTTGTACAATATATAGTATAATGACACCGTGTTGATTTTACAACAGGCAGATTAATAAAAAATGTCGTGTTGGCAACAAAAGCGCTTAGTTTTGTTGTTTATTTTCCTTCCAATTTTTAAACTTTTTTTTAACAAAAGAAAGGACATGTTTTCATGCCAGAAAAAACTGACAGACGCACGAAATACACCAAAACGGTGCTCAAAGAGAGTATTTTGAAACTAATGAAGGAAAAGCAACTTTCAAAGATTTCAATCAAGGAAATTTGCGAAGGTGCAGACATAAACCGCACTACCTTTTACGCCCACTATGCCGACCAATACGACCTATTGCGTCAAATCGAGGACGAGGTAGTTTCGGAAATAACAAATGCGCTTTCTGAATTTAGTAATATCAGCGACACCACACAGACATACAAAATGATTAAGCGGATTTTTGAATATGTAGCTCAAAATGGTAGCACCTGTGAGGTGTTACTCAGCGACAAAGGCGATGTGGGATTCTTAAAAAGAATAATGATGATTGCCGAGCAGGCAACCCATGCGTCAAGAACCGCGCAAGGAAGTATTGATGCGGAAACTGCGGAATATTTATATCTCTACGCCATAAACGGCAGTATCGGAGTTTTGCAGCAGTGGCTGAAAACAGGCATGAAAAAATCAGCCAAAGAGATGGCTAACATCGTCACTAAGCTGACAATACAGTTACCGCAGGTGGTATTTAAGTAATCTTAAAGCAGCCGAAGGCAGCTGAAAAATACTCAGGCGGCTTGCAGCTATATTCTACGGCTGTACCAGTGACGGGATGTATAAAGCTTATGTGGCTGCAATGAAGTGCGCCGTTTGGAAAATTGTCGCTTTCTGTGCCGTAGAGATAATCTCCTGCAATGGGACAGCCAAGATATGCCATGTGAACCCGAATTTGATGTGTGCGCCCTGTTTCCAGAGTGAAGCGCAGGAGGCTGTATTTGTCCGATTTACTTACGACTTCGTAATGTGTTACCGCCCGCTTGCCGTTTTCGTCAACCCTCCGCAATATACTACTGCCGTCAACACGGGCGATAGGCTTGCTGACAGTGCCACACATGTCAGGCGGTGAGCCTTCCACGATGCCTGTGTAGCCCCTTGACACAGCTCCGGTAATAAACTGCTGATACATGTTTGCGGAATGAGAGTTTTTCGCAATAACCACTAAGCCGCTCGTGGACTTGTCAAGACGGTTCACGGCGCGAAAAACAAAGGGTATCCCTCGTTCTGCGTGCATATGAAGGACACCATTGGCAAGAGTTGAGTAGTTGTTTTGGGTTGGATGGGTGGACATTCCCGACGGCTTGTTGACTACTAACAAGTCGTCATCCTCAAAAATGATGTCAAAATGCAGTTTTTCAGGGGTAACGTGCTGGCTAGACGTTGAATCGGTAAAGTTCAGCGACAAAACGTCGCCTGTTTGCATAAGACGCCGCACAGTTACATGCTCATCGTTTACGCAGATGCCGTCATGCAGCAGCTTTAACCGTTTTATTTGCGCCAGTGAGAGGTGCAGTGTGGCGGTTATGTACTCTTTGACGGTTTCCGAGCGGGTTATGACATAGGATTTTATCATTTATGGCTTCTTTCTAGTTTTGTTTGTGATAGCTAATATTTTACTACATCACTTAGGTAAATGCAAAGGCTTTGTTTACAAAATCGCAACGTATTAAGAAATATTACAACAAAAGTGCTCAAATCGCACTTTTGTTGTAAACTGTGATGCGCTGATAGGCTTCTATTTGATGTTTGGTTGGTGCTGGTATCTATACAAAATTGCCTAAAACGCACGCTTTTTCTGGACAAACAGTGCGCCTTCGGCGGTTAGTTCTGCGTATAAAACCTGTTTGACGGAAGTGATTCCTTGCTTTTTTAGTTCGCCGTACAGCCAATCGGGGGTTTTGCCGTATTCAATTAAATTGCGGCGAATTAACCGACCGTCTGTGATGATTTCGCTGGGCAAAAACGGTGGCTCTTGTTCCGCAAGTCCTACATCGGCTTTTGATGGCTGCTGGAATGCCGTCTTTTTAACAACGCTCAGCTCGCCGTGTGGCTCTAGAATGGCGTATTGCACCTCGCCGATTGCAAAAACATCCTTTTCACGAAGGAGCATGGTCAGGTCGTCAATATTAAGGCGCATTTTCTTTAGCTCTCGGGCTTGGATAACGCCCCGCTTTATCACAATTGTAGGCTCGCCGTCAAGAAATATTCTAACGCTGGGCATATGCAAGGTCATAAGCTCCACAGCGAGGATTAGAGCACTCCACAGTGTCATGCCAATAACGCCGTCGGAAATGGCGACATCCTTGTGGATTATCATGTCGCCCGCCATATTTCCTAGGGCGATGCCAGTGATATATGTGAAAAGTGTAATCTGGCTTATTTGCTTTTTTCCTGCAAGGCGTGTAAGTATCATCAGTACTCCAAAGCCTACCAGTGTTCGTATAACTACATCCCAAACGCCTTCCATACTATCCCTCCAATAAACGAATAGTATTAGTATTGGCAAAAACTACTCAAAAATGCAGAAAATGTGCGCAATAGGTAAAATCCGCCGAAAGCAACACTTGCTTCGGCGGATTTGTTAGAAGTAGAGCTACTTCGCGATTTCTTTTTTCTTCATTTTCAGGTTGACGGATTTATTGCGAAGTGCGATATAAAGTTTTGGTGAAACCTTCATCAAGGTGCGTTTCATACCGTGAATCAGCTTACCCCAACCTTTGTGCAACGCAACAAAGAACAAATGGGGCTTATACTTAAAGGTGAACATGAAGTCAAACAGCTTTTCTAATGGTACGCCTAAAAATTTCGGCAGTGCGTAGCACAGCTTGTACAATCGCACGTAAATCCTAAAGTAATGCTGAGCGAAAATAACCTGAGCGTCGGGATATAGAGGCTGGTCGCAAATGACTTCCTTTGTCCAGTCGGTTTTGTCGTGAATAAAACCTGCCTCCCACGCCATGTCTGTCAGTTTGGTGTGAGGGAATGGGTAAAAGATACTGACGACCATTTTATTGGGTTTGATTCTCGCATTGAGCTTAATGGTTTTCAGCGAGCGTTTGAGGGTTTCATAGGGCAGACCCACTATGTTAAAGCACAGGGTTGAAATTTTGTATTTTCTGAAATAGGAAAAAGTGCGCTCGATTAGCTCGTCCGACATGTTGCGGTGCAGGTACTTGCTTCTGATTTCTTCGTCCCCGGATTCGATGCCCACGTCAACAAGGTAACAGTTGGCGTCTTTAAGCTTGCGGACGACTTCCTCGTCAAGTAGGTCAAGTCTTAGTCTACATGCAAAAGGAACGTGAATTTCCTTGGCGTACAGCTCAATAAAGGCGTTAAACCAGTCCTTTTTCATGTTCAGAATACTGTCCATAAAGTTGAAATACTCAAAAAATGGGTATTTCTCGAGAATCAGCTTTAAGTATGCAATAGCCTTCTCAGGGCTTTTAAAACGTGCGTAGCTTTTTGATTTTGGATACACCTCACGAAGCTGAGAGTTGGCGCAGTAGGTACAGCTAAAAATGCAACCCCTTGACACCATAACGATAGCCGTCTTAATCCTAGAGGACAAAAAGCTTCCGAAGTCAAACAGCTCTAGGTCAGGCATAGGCAGACTGTCAAGGTCTGCAATGTACGGGCGGACGGGGTTTCTAATCTGCTCGCCGTTGCGGTTAAACCAAATGCTGGTGGTGGCGTATAGCTCGTCGGGGTTTTCTAGTCTGTTGCAAACGTCTAGCATTGGGTACTCGCCCTCGCCGATGCAAACTGAGTCAACGCCAACGTCAGTTATAACTTCCTCTGGGCATAATGTGGCGTGATAGCCGCCGACCATGGTGAAAATCTTGGTTGCTTCCTTTGTCCACACCAGCATTTGCTTGACGTATTTATACGCGCTTGTCCATGCGGAAAACGCAATCATGTCAGGCTTTTGGGCGGCAACCTCTTTAAGGTATTCCTCACGGCTGACCATCGCCCCTAAATGGTACAGGGCAACGTCATGCCCTCCTTGCTTTAAAACTGCTGAAATAGATGCAATTCCCTCTGAATAGCTGCCTTTGAGCTGAGTTCCTGCACTGTTTTCAACAAAATCGGGATAAACTATAAGCACTTTGCGTTTTACAAAGTTTTCTTGCGGCATATGCTCCACCTCTAAAATAACATGTATAATTAAATTTATGTCAATCATCTAATGATGCGTAAAATACTTGACTTTTTAATATGGTACAGGTTAGTATACCATTACTTAGGCAAAATGGCAAGAAAATATTAGGTTGTATTGTGTCGAGAGATGTTAGAGATTATGTCAACATAGAAAAAAACGAAACGGAGGAACCGCCTTGATAGTTTCAGCATCACGAAGAACGGATATCCCATGTTATTTCTCCGAATGGTTTATCAATCGGCTTAAAGTAGGAAGCGTCAAAGTGCGCAACCCCTTTAATGCGGGGCAGATACGAACAGTATCCTTACTAAGGAAAGATGTTGACTGCTTCGTATTTTGGACAAAAGACCCTAAACAAATGATTGAACGATTAAACACTCTTGATGTTGAGGGTTACAGCTATTACTTTCAATTCACCCTAAACCCTTACGGCGCAGACCTTGAGCGGAGCTTGCGAGACAAGTCGGAGCTTGTCAAAACCTTCAAGGAGCTTAGCCAACGTATTGGCAGCGACAAGGTACTATGGCGATACGACCCGATAATTCTCAACCAGAAATACACCGTTGACTTCCACAAAAACGCCTTTTCCCGACTGTGCGACAGCCTTTCTGAGCATACTAAACTTGTTCAAATCAGCTTTGTGGACAAGTATTCAAAGGTAGTCGCGGATATTGGTGAGGTCACCAAAGAGGACATGCATTCAATCGGTGAAGCGTTCGGAAAAACAGCCAAGGAACATGGAATCGCCATCCAAACCTGCTGTGAGGATGTTGATTTCTCGGAAATGGGCTTCTCGGAGGGCGCATGTATAGATAGAGCGTTAATTGAAAGAATAATCGAGCAGAGCTTAAAGGTTAAGCGCGATGCCAGTCAGCGAAAGGGTTGCCGATGCGTGCAAAGTGTGGATATCGGGGTATACAACACCTGCAAAAATGGCTGTATCTACTGCTACGCCAACCATAGTCGGGGGTCAATTGATAAAAACTTGAAGCGTCATAATCCAATAGGGGAAGAAATGATAGAAGCAAAAACAGGAGGAAGTAATGACTAAAATAATGTTTGTTTGCCACGGAAACATATGCCGTTCACCTATGGCGGAAATGATTTTCAAGGATATTATTACCAAAAAGGGCGCGTCCCATAACTTCGTCGTGGCGTCGTCAGCAACAAGCACAGATGAAATCGGAAACGGCATTCATCACGGCACTCGCCACAAGCTTGCAGAGAAAGGTGTGACTGCTTTTGAGCATTATTCGACGCAGCTCAAAGCATCCGACAATGATAAATACGACTACATAGTCGGTATGGACTCGCAGAATGTGGACAATATTTTGCGTATTGTAAAGGCTAATCCGTCTAATAAAGTTTCCCGCCTGTTAGACTTCACATCCGTGAACAGAGACATCGCCGACCCTTGGTATACCGGTGATTTCGAGAAAACGTATCAGGACGTTTTAGCAGGGTGCACCGCCCTTGCGGAAAAGTTAGGGCTGTAGCTTTTCCAGTGAAACTTGACGTGCCAGCTTGCGAAGCTTGCGTAAGTAATCAAATTCGCTGCATTCAGTTTCGCCATAAGTGAGCTGTAAGCCGTGTTCAAGGGGAATCCAAGTGCTAACGTCTGCGTCGTTGTGCTGAAGGACTGCCTCCAGCATATCCAAAGCGCGCCAAAGCTTTGCTTCCTGCGTACTACGGCTGTGCATTTCAGCAAACAGTGCGCCAAGCTCGCCTGAAATACTCTCCGGCAAATCGGCAAGCAAGGCGGTTACTGCTTCGGATTCCTTGTCTTCGTCTGCGCTGTTTTTAGTAAAGGACGGTATGTCGCCGGTGATAGCCTCGCCCCAGTCGTGAATCAGGCACATTTTTAGAACTTTGTCCATGTCAAGGTCGGGAAATTCATCCATTAGAAGCATTGCCATTACTGCCAAACGCCAGCTATGCTCGGCAACGCTTTCCTGTCTGCCAGAGGACGTCCAAGAGTGTCTAGTGTTGCACTTGAGCTTTTCCAAGGTGCTGATAAAGCCGTTAAAATCTGCATGTTGTAGCATTGTGTGCCTCCTTGTGATGTTCATATTGGTTAGTATGTATATGATATCATAGCATATAATCTCTGTCGAGAGTAGAATATGTTGCCTGTTTTGAGAAATTTTGTGACGCAAGGACAATTACAAAATGGATGTGTTCACTAAAATTTGACAAATGGCAGATGATAGGTTATAATCAATCTGCGGCTTAAACCGAAATCTTTTAAAAGGGGAGAATTTAGTGGAAAAACTTAAGAGCAACAAGTGGGTGTCACTTATTTCAGGTGTCTTGGTGATTTTAGCGGGAATATTCTATTTGGTAGAACCATTGCAAGCGGCAATAAGCCTTGGGCTATTTATTGGTATTCTTTTAATTGTTAAAGGTATTACGGCTATCTTTTCCTATCGAAGCAACCACGAGAATGTTCAAGGAGCAGTGCTTGCAGGCTCTATTCTCGATATTATAATGGGCTTACTTCTGGTCACCCACGTTTTTGCCGCCGCGCTTTCGATTCCTTACATCATCGGTTTTTGGACAATGTTTACAGGTATTCTAGAGATTGTAAAGTCTTTCAGCCTAAAGAAAATTGGCTTTAAAAAGTGGCTTCTTGTCCTTGTAACAGGTATTTTTAACATAATAATTGCATACTTCATAATGAGCAATGTTCTTGCTTCTGTTGTTGCAATTACAATGCTTCTGGGGATTTACTTCATCGTTTACGGCATTACGTTTGTGGTGAATTTCTTGGTTATGAACAAAGATTAGAACTGCTACAAAGGTACTTAGGTCAATAGTATTAAAAAGACGGCAGTGGAAGGGGTTTAACCCTGTCCACCGCCGTCTTTTAGGTTTGGCTCTTCTGCATATATGACCCGTGTCTCGTCCGACACTCCAGGTTCGCGTTGCTTTACGTTGTTTTTTGCGCCAGGCGGGTTGCGTGACATATTTGCTTCGGGCTTCATTGCTTTAGATTTATCGTCCATTTGTATCACCTCATGGCTAGTATGCGCAGATTTGCGCAGAAATAATCCAAGGATGCGAAGAAAAAGGGTTTTCAGTCATCAGAGACGCGGCAACTTTTGCTAAAAACGCAAGAGGAACTGATAAAAAAAGATTTACAATGAAATAGCATTCTAGGAAAAAGTATGGTAAAATCATCAGGTCTATATAATTATAATGATAGGGTGATTTTACATGCAAGATACCAACAAGCACGTAATCCAGTCTGGGAAAGCTGTTTTAGGAATTGAGCTGGGTTCGACACGAATCAAAGCAGTGTTAATCGGTGAAAACCATGAGCCAATTGCATCAGGCGGGCATGATTGGGAGAATCGCTTGG
>JAVBKA010000202.1:0-4096 GCA_031546715.1 Oscillospiraceae bacterium
TATTTTCACTACCGGGTTAATCCGCGCTTACTATCTATCCTGCAATGCAGTATATTTCACGTTTTGAAGCACTGCTTTGTATGCAGGGCGAATAATTCTGCCGCCATATATAGTTTCTTCAATTCTGTGAGCGCACCAACCGGAAACGCGTGCGATGGCGAAAATTGGTGTGTAAAGCTCAGGGGGAATATCCAGCATTTTGTATACTAAGCCAGAGTACATGTCAACATTTGAGGCAATGGTCTTAGTATCGTTTTTAAACTTTGCAAACACAGAAGGAGTTAATTTTTCAACAGTTTCTAACAACTCAAACTGGTCAAGCATGCCGTGCTTCGGAGCAAGGTCCTTGGCGTACTGCTTCAAAATATTGCAGCGTGGGTCTGACTGTGTGTATACAGCGTGTCCCATTCCATAAATCAAACCTGAGCCGTCGCCAGCTTTTTTCTGGATGATTTTTGCCAAGTAATCGCTGATTTCGTCTTCGTCCTTCCAGTCTTTAACATTTGAAGCGATTTCTTCAAACATTTCCATAACCTTGATATTTGCACCGCCATGCTTAGGACCTTTCAGCGAGCCAACAGCGGCCGAAACAGCGGCGTATGTATCAGTTCCCGAGGAGGACAGCACGCGGCAAGCAAAGGTTGAGTTATTACCGCCGCCATGCTCAGCATGTAAAATCATGCAGATATCAAGAAGTCTGGCCTCTGCCAGAGTGTATTCACCGTTTCTGCGGAGTGTACGCAAAAAGTTCTCAGCAAGTGAAAGTCCTTCCTGCGGATGGTGAAGAACAAGGCTTTCGTTATCATATTTATGACGCTTAACGGCAAACGCATTTGCTACGATAATCGGCACTCGTGCGATAATCTCCATGCTTTGACGGAGCATATTTGTCAGCGAGGTATCATCGGGGTTATCGTCATATGAATAAAGAGCGAGAATGCCTCTACTCAGCTTATTCATAATATCGGGGCTTGGAGCTTTTAATATCATGTCGTCAACATAATGCTCGGGGAGGTTTCTAAGCTCAGTCAATACAGTTTCAAATTCTTCAAGCTGCTCTTTGTTAGGCAGATGCCCAAACAAAAGGAGATATACGCTTTCCTCAAAACCGAAGCGTTCTTCATCCAAAACACCATTGACAATATCTAAAATGTCAATTCCGCGGTACATCAGCTTGCCGTCCATTGGCATACGGTCACCGTCAAGCATGTATGATCCAAAGGCTGTGCCTACTCTGGTAACACCAGCAAGGACGCCTGTTGAGTTGCTGTTTCGGAGACCACGCTTAACACTGTAGTTTTCATAATTCTTGGGGTCAATATAGTTATTTTTAGGATATTCTTCGCATACAGTTTTAAGAAAGGTTGCAGTTTTCTCGCTATAAGCAATCATTTTTATCACTCCTAGAATTTGGAATAGACTTAGTTTACAGCATTAGAAATACTTTGTCAACTGTTTTTTGAAAGTTCTGCATTTTGAACTTGCATAATCGTTTGGAGGTCGCACACATGAAGGCAACTATCGCAATAGTAATAACAGCCATTCTAACAGCATTTATCCTACCACTGGTCATCGCCGGCTCACCCTTTAGCATAGCCGCTCCCATTGAGGATTTGACAGCGGAGGAGGAAATTTCCTCAAATTCCCCTGCCCCTGAGTATTTCGACGGCACAGCCACCGGAGACGACACTTCTTCATACCCCGAAAACAACCCCACCCAGCTAAAATCCACGGCAACCGACCTTGTCTCTGACGATATGACCGCCTTAGTTACCGTAAAAATGTCCGACCGAATCGCCACCATGCAGTTAGGCACATATCTGTGCGGAGTTGTTGCGGCTGAAATGCCTGTAAGCTTCCCAGACGAAGCCCTAAAGGCGCAAGCCGTTGCCGCGAGGACATACACGCTGTTCAAGCAACTTCACGGCTCCTCCGCTCACCCTGATGCCGATGTATGCACCTCCTCTGCATGCTGCAAAGCCTACGTCGATGATGAAACGCTGAAAAGCCGTTGGGGCGCAGACTATGCAGTATACAAGGCAAAGGCTGACAATGCGGTCAAGTCCACGGCTGGCGAAGTAATTACATATAATGACCAACCCATTGTGGCAGTGTTTCACTCCACCTCATCAGGCACAACGGAGCGCAGCGCAGACGTTTGGGGCGAGGATTTGCCGTACCTCCAAAGCGTGGAAAGTGACGAGCATTTCTCGCCGAGACTTAACGCGGCTGTTGAAATGTCAACCACTGAGTTTAAAAAAACAGTCAAAACCGCCTTTCCAAAGGCAAAGCTAGGCACTAAGCCTGCAAACTGGGTCAAAAATATCGAGCGCACAGAGGCGGGCGGGGTAAAATCACTGTCACTGGGTGGTGTTACCATAACAGGCGGAGAAATGAGAAAAGCTTTTTCTCTACAGTCCACCAATTTCACATATACCGCCACAAAAACAAAAATAACCATCAGCACCCTAGGCTTTGGTCACGGAGTTGGTATGAGCCAGTACGGCGCAAAAGCTATGGCGGAAAGTGGCAGTACCTATGTCGAGATTTTGCAGTGGTACTATAAGGGTACGAGTATTGAGAAAATGGGTAAATGGTAAGGGTTGACAATTTGTATAAAGTTTGCTAATATGTCAAATGATGTCAGTATAAATATTTACTAGAGTATGCGCAGGATGTGGTTGACGTGAAGAGTGGTTTTTTTTGCTTACATATTAGGAAGCTCGTTATGTTGTTTTTATCTGTGTTTGTTGTGGCGGGAGTTTTTGCTATTCAGAGCAAATCCTTGGCAGCAACAGTAGCTTATACAGTTGATATCACAGGGAATCCAAACAATTATAGTGTTTCGGTAAAACCGGGGTTAACGGTGAGCTTTGTTTTTACTCAGCCCATGTATCAAAGCGGCACGCCTCTCGATAGCGCCAAGGCAAAGGCTTTGACTAAGATTAATGATACCAGTGATTATTTGGATGAAAGCAACTATGATGTCGTCTGGGATTCAGTCAACAATACTATTGAAATCACAATTAGTTCCGCTTTAAAATACGCCGAAGAGTACGAGTTTAATTTTGCTAATGCTCTAGAGTATCATGACGGCACTGATTTCAAATCCTTGGAAAGCTTGTTAGCTGAGCAACATCGCTTCGACGCGTGGAAGCTTAGAACCGAAAACGCACAGTGGAGATGCGAGCCAAGTGTCAAGGTTGAGGGCTATGAATACAGTAAACCAACCGTGCCAATAATGTCAGGGTTGGTTTGTACATTAACATATGATACAGCAATATATAGCGATGCTTCTAAAGGAGAATTTGACGTCAGTGCAGTAATGGTAGATGCTCCCGACTATACCGCGAGTTGGGATAAGGTATCAAAGACGATAACTCTTACATTTGGGATGCTTGACTACTCAACTGCATACACTTGCAGAATTAAAGTGTATGATTCAAATGGCGTCAGCTACGAGTTTAACGACGTTTTATTTAAAGCTGACAGGGAAAAAATTGATAATATCATAATCGCTCATGGCGTTGTAATTCCAGATTCAAATGTTCCCGAAGCAGATACCACCGCTGTTGCATATATCAACATGATTGACGAAAAGCTGTATGTTAAGAACTTTACTGTAGCTGCCTATAGCTTTGATGGCGGCAGAACGTGGAAGGCTAAGACCATTGGAAGCGAAGACGGCGAAAGCATTGCCAAGAAGCTGACCAAGGGCTTCACTTTAAAGCTTGCTTCGCAGTTTGATTATAGCACTAAGAAGCCCACTGTAGGTGTCCAAAAGGGAGACGGTGTCGAGAAGGTTGTCGGTGCTACTATTGTAGAATTTCCTGTTATTTTGCCCAGACCTGAGATGATAAACTGTCAAGTAAACTATATCGCATATGATATGGAGCAGGGAATATACAAGGACGGCGCATATTATGGTCTACCAAGCTCGATTTGGTCAGTGACGCTAAAAGATACTGACACAATTATATGGGATAAGCTGCAAATTGCGGCTTGGAGCGATTTGAAATCAGATAGACCAGATGCGTGGGAGGATATGATAAGCAAGGACGGGTCATTCTATGAACATTGCGACATGGTAGCCTCG
>JAVBKA010000236.1:0-25048 GCA_031546715.1 Oscillospiraceae bacterium
GGCAACCGCCGCCTGCGCAGTGTTGGTGAGCTGCTTCAAAATCAGTTCAGAATCGGATTCTCTCGTATGGAGAGAGTTATCCGTGAGCGCATGACGATTCAAGACCTTGACATTGTCACGCCTCAGAGCCTTATTAATATCCGCCCTGTAACCGCTGCGATTAAAGAGTTTTTCGGCTCTTCGCCGCTGTCTCAGTTTATGGATCAAACAAACCCACTTGCCGAGCTTACGCACAAACGCCGTATGTCCGCTCTAGGACCCGGCGGTCTGTCCCGTGAGCGCGCAAACTTTGAGGTTCGTGACGTTCACTACAGCCATTACGGCCGTATGTGTCCTATTGAAACCCCTGAAGGTCCTAACATCGGGCTTATTTCGTACCTTGCAACCTATGCCAGAGTTAACGAGTACGGCTTCCTTGAAGCTCCGTACCAACGTGTTGACGATAATCATAAGCCAACTGGCGATGTTTTGTATATGACCGCTGATGTCGAGGATGAATACATCGTCGCTCAGGCAAATGAACCAATTGGTCCTGACGGCGCATACATCAACGACCGTATCACCTGCCGTAACCGTGAAATTATCGAGGTTGACCGTGACCGCGTTGACTATGCTGACGTTTCGCCAAAAATGATGGTTTCTGTTGCTACTGCAATGATTCCCTTCCTTGAAAACGACGACGCCAACCGTGCGCTCATGGGCTCGAACATGCAACGTCAGGCAGTTCCTCTTTTGAGAACAGAATCCCCAATTGTCGCTACTGGTATTGAGTACAAAGCAGCGTGTGACTCTGGTGTTTGCTGCCTTTCCGAGGGCGCAGGCGTTGTTACCCGTGTCGCCGCTGACGCTATTACTGTCAGATATGACGACCGTGTGGAGAGAACCTATAAATTAACAAAATTCCTTCGTTCCAACCAAGGAACCTGTATTAACCAACGCCCAATCGTCAACGTTGGCGACAGAGTGGAAAAAGGCGACGTTCTAGCTGACGGACCATCTACATCACAGGGCGAAATTGCGTTGGGACGCAACGTTTTAATCGGATTTATGACATGGGAAGGCTACAACTACGAGGATGCTATTCTCATTAATGAAAAACTTATTCGCAATGATATTTTTACCTCAATTCATATAGAAGAATACGAAACCGAAGCTCGCGACACAAAGCTTGGCTGCGAGGAAATCACCCGCGATATTCCAAACGTCGGCGAGGACGCTCTCAGGGACTTAGACGACCGCGGTATTGTCCGCATAGGCGCAGAGGTTCGCAGCGGCGACATTCTTGTCGGCAAGGTAACCCCAAAGGGCGAAACCGAGCTTACAGCGGAGGAACGCTTGCTTCGTGCAATTTTCGGCGAAAAAGCTCGCGAAGTCCGTGATACCTCTCTCCGTGTTCCTCACGGCGAATCAGGTACAATTGTTGACGTTAAAGTCTTTACCCGCGACAACGGCGACGAGCTAAGCCCCGGTGTAAACATGGTTGTCCGATGTTATATTGCGCAAAAGCGTAA
The DNA here is from genome assembly GCA_031546715.1 of Oscillospiraceae bacterium. Taxonomy (GTDB): domain Bacteria; phylum Bacillota; class Clostridia; order Oscillospirales; family UBA929; genus JAVBKA01. The sequence goes on from JAVBKA010000236.1 coordinate 1,512, forward strand.
AATCTCCGTTGGAGATAAAATGGCTGGTCGTCATGGTAACAAGGGTGTTATTTCCCGCATTCTGCCGCAGGAGGATATGCCGTTCCTTCCTGACGGAACTCCGCTGGATATCGTTCTAAATCCACTGGGTGTTCCTTCACGTATGAACATCGGTCAGGTTTTAGAGGTTCACCTTGGATATGCCGCAAGAACCTTGGGCTGGAAAGTCGCTACTCCTGTATTTGACGGCGCAAACGAAGTTGACATTGAAAATACCCTTGAGCTTGCAGGCTTAAGACGTGACGGCAAGAGCATATTGTATGACGGACGTACCGGCAACCCCTTTGACAACGCTGTAACCGTGGGATACGTGTACTTCCTAAAACTGCATCACCTTGTTGACGATAAGATTCACGCCAGAAGCACAGGACCGTACTCCTTGGTAACACAGCAACCATTGGGCGGAAAAGCTCAGTTCGGCGGTCAGCGTTTCGGAGAAATGGAAGTCTGGGCGTTGGAAGCTTACGGCGCAGCATATACCCTGCAAGAAATCTTAACAGTTAAGTCTGACGATATTTCTGGTCGTGTAAAAACCTATGAAGCCATTGTTAAGGGTCATAATATTCCTCAGCCAGGTGTTCCTGAAAGCTTCCGCGTTCTAGTAAAGGAGCTTCAATCCCTCTGTTTGGATATTCGTGTGCTTGACATCAACGGCGACGAAATCGTGCTTCGTGACGATGACGATGACGACAGCTACATCCGCGCAGGTGAGGACGAACAATACGCTGTGGAGGAAAATGTCGATAAACTTGGCTTCACCATTGAAGACGGCGACGAAGCTGAAGACGATGTCGAGCTTGAAGAGGACTTTGTTGAAGCAGTGGAAACCGAAGAAGAAGAGGAGGAGTTTTAATGGGTACGCAATTTGAAGCAATAAAAATCGCCCTTGCCTCTCCTGAATTGATATTACAATGGTCAAAGGGAGAAGTCAAAAAGCCTGAAACCATTAACTATCGTACACTAAAGCCAGAACGTGACGGTTTGTTCTGCGAGCGCATTTTTGGTCCTCAGAAGGACTGGGAATGTTATTGCGGAAAATATAAGAAAATTCGCTACAAGGGCAAAGTCTGCGACCGTTGCGGCGTTGAAGTAACACGCAAAAAAGTCCGCCGTGAGTGGATGGGACATATTCAGCTTGCCGCCCCTGTATCTCATATTTGGTACTTTAAGGGAATTCCCTCAAGAATGGGTCTAATCCTTGATATGTCCCCACGTAACCTTGAAAAGGTTCTGTATTTTGCGTCTTACATCGTCATCGAGCCAGGGGATACCCCGCTTAAAAAGAAGGATATTCTTTCGGAGAAGGAATATCGCGACATGCGCGAAAAATATGAGGACGATTTTGAAGCAGGCATCGGCGCAGAAGCCATTAAGAGACTGCTTGCCGAGATTGACTGCGATGCTATGTCCGCCGAGCTGAAAAATGAGCTTAAGGACGCATCTGGTCAGAAAAAAATGCGTTATATCAAGCGTCTTGAGGTAGTCGAAGCATTCAGACTGTCAGGCAACCGCCCCGAGTGGATGATTATGGACGTCGTTCCCGTCATTCCTCCCGAGCTTCGCCCAATGGTTCAGCTCGACGGCGGACGTTTTGCAACCAGCGACTTAAACGACCTTTACCGCCGCGTAATCAACCGCAACAACCGCCTAAACAAACTGCTACAGCTTGGCGCGCCTGACATTATCGTCAGAAATGAGAAGCGTATGCTTCAAGAAGCGGTTGACGCTCTGATTGATAACGGTCGCCGCGGACGCCCTGTAACAGGACCGAATAACCGCGCATTAAAGAGCCTTTCAGACATGCTTAAGGGCAAGCAAGGTCGTTTCCGCCAGAACCTACTGGGAAAACGCGTTGACTATTCAGGACGTTCAGTTATCGTCGTAGGACCTGAGCTGAAGCTGTATCAGTGCGGTCTGCCTAAGGAAATGGCATTGGAGCTGTTTAAGCCCTTCGTCATGAAAAAGCTCGTCGAAGACGGCATGGCTAATAATATTAAAAGTGCAAAGAAAATGGTTGAGCGTGCAAAAGCAGAGGTTTGGGATGCCCTTGAGGTCATTATTTCTGAGCATCCGGTATTGCTGAACCGTGCGCCAACACTGCACAGACTTGGCATTCAAGCCTTTGAGCCTGTTCTGGTTGAAGGACGTGCGCTAAAGCTTCATCCACTTGTTTGTACTGCTTACAACGCCGACTTTGACGGCGACCAAATGGCAGTTCACGTTCCGCTGTCCGCAGAAGCCCAAGCGGAAGCTCGCTTCCTAATGCTGTCAGCAAACAACCTACTTCACCCTAAGGACGGTCGCCCTGTTACTGTTCCAACGCAGGACATGGTGCTTGGAGCTTACTACCTCACCCTTACAAGGGACGATGAGCCTGGCGCAGGCAAAATTTTCTCAGATATTAACGAAGCGATTCTCGCTTTTGATGCAGGTGTTGCAGGAATCCATGCTCCGATTAAAGTAAGACGAACAGCCGTCATTAACGGCGAGAAAATTTCTCGCATAGTTCCATGCACAGTCGGACAAATTATTTTCAATGAAAATATTCCTCAAGACCTTGGCTATGTCGTCCGTGACGAAGAGCATATTTTAGATTTTGAGATTACTTTCCTCGCGGGAAATAAACAGCTTGGCAAAATTATTGAGCGTAGCATAAAGAAGCATGGCTTTGCAAAATCCGCCGTTCTGCTGGACAATATTAAATCTTTGGGCTTTAAGTATTCTACCCGCGGAGCTATTACGATTTCAATTTCTGATATGACCGTTCCTCCTGAAAAGAAGGAGCTTATCAAAGCGGCAGAAATCAAGGTTGCCGCTATTGACCGCCAGTTCCGCAGAGGCTTTATCACTAATGACGAGCGTTACCGCCTTGTTGTTGAAGAATGGGACGCAACCACAAAGCAAGTTACTGCCGCCATGCGCGCAGGACTTGACAGATACAACCCAATCTTTATGATGGCTGACTCAGGTGCTCGCGGAAGTATGAACCAAATCCGCCAGCTAGCCGCTATGCGTGGTCTTATGGCTAACACCGCCGGTAAAACCATCGAAATTCCTATTAAGGCTAACTTCCGTGAAGGTCTGACTGTTTTAGAGTACTTCATCTCTTCCCGTGGTGCTAGAAAAGGTCTGGCTGACACCGCTCTTCGTACTGCTGACTCAGGTTACCTAACACGCCGTCTTGTTGACGTTTCGCAGGATGTTATTATTCGTGAGCTTGACTGTAAGTCAACAAAGGGCATCACGGTTTATGAAATTGCAGATTCTGGTCAAGTCATTGAGCCGCTGTCAGACCGCTTAATCGGTCGCTTCACATCTCAAGACGTTGTTGACGAAAGCGGCAAAGTTATTGTCCCTGCCGATGTTTGCATGACAGACGAGGATGCGGCAAAGATAGAGGCAGCAGGTGTTAAAATTGTCAACATCCGCAGCCTACTAACCTGTATCGCCCGTCACGGCGTATGTGCTAAGTGCTATGGAGCTAACCTTGCAACAGGCGAGCCTGTCAACGTTGGTGAAAGCGTGGGTATCATCGCCGCACAGTCCATCGGTGAGCCGGGAACACAGCTCACCATGCGTACCTTCCATACCGGAGGTATTGCAACCAGTGAAGATATTACACAGGGTCTTCCCCGTGTTGAAGAAATTTTTGAGGCTAGAAAGCCTAAACGTGCCGCTTCGATGACAGACCTTGCAGGCAAGGTATCGATTGAAGAAGCCCGCAAAGGCGCACTGCGAGTTATCACCGTTAAAAACGACGACAATGCTGATTCACGCGTGTTCCAGATTCCTTCATCAATGATTCTAAAGGTCAAAGACGGAGATATGGTAGTTCATGGTCAGGCCCTGACCGAGGGTGCATTTAATCCTCACGATGTGCTTGCAATCCGCGGTATCAGCGCGGTGCATAACTATCTCATTCAAGAAGTACAGCATGTTTACCGCCAGCAGGGCGTTGATATTAATGATAAGCATATTGAAGTTATCGCCCGTCAGATGATGCGCAAGTTGAGAATAGAATCCAACGGAGATACAGGCTTGCTAATGGGTGCAATTGTTGATATCTTTACTCTTGAAGATGAAAACAAAAAAATCCGTGAACGCGTTGCAAATGGCGAAACAGAACTACAAGAGGCCGTAGGAAATACAATGCTCATGGGTATTACAAAAGCTTCTCTTGCAACGGACAGCTTCCTCTCGGCGGCTTCCTTCCAAGAAACCACCAGAGTTTTAACAGAAGCTGCAATTCGTGGTAAGGTTGACCATTTGCTTGGACTGAAAGAAAATGTTATCATCGGTAAATTAATACCGGCAGGCTCAGGAATGGCCATGTACCGTGACTATGTTATAAGCTCAAATGAATCCGAAGCAGAGGCGGAAGCGCAAAAGTAGCGCAGTCGGAAGTAATTAAAAATCTTACCGGATTCACAGCTAAAGGTGAATCCGGTAAGAGCTGAAAATCCTATCGAATTCGCCTCTGGCACGGAGATGAAAGACACACCCTAATATTTTCGTGAAGTCTGCTAAAAATATTTTGTTGACAGAATTGTCATTAATATGATACACTCTTCATTTGTTGGAGTGAATAAAATGTTAGAGCTCAAACACACCAAAAAAGTGGTGGGAATCAAGCAATCAAAAATCGAAATTCGGGACGGAAAAGCCAAGGAAGTTTACATCGCCGCCGACGCGGAGGACCATGTTCGTTTGCCGCTGATTGCCCTCTGTAAGGACGGTAATGTGCCAGTTGTCAGTGTTCCGAAAATGTCGGAGCTTGGCGAGGCCTGCGGAATTGATATCGGTGCCGCCGTTGCGGTAGTCCTGAATGATTAGCCTGCTCAACTTAGATTCAAGCGATGGCGCAAACGCGTCGTCGTTACCCGTATGGGTTTTGAATAAGTCTTTGCGGAAGGAGGAAAAACATGCCAACCTTTAACCAGCTCGTAAAAAATGGTCGTGAAAAGGTTACGTACAAGTCAAAAGCTCCTGCACTGGGAAAAGCTCTCAACACTCTCAACAAGGAACTGGTTGACTCTAACAGCCCGCAAAAGCGTGGAGTTTGTACTGTTGTTAAAACAGCTACACCTAAGAAGCCTAACTCTGCTCTTCGTAAAGTAGCTCGTGTTCGTTTATCAAACGGAATCGAAGTTACCTCGTACATTCCGGGCGTAGGTCATAACCTGCAAGAGCACAGTGTGGTTATGATTCGCGGAGGTCGTGTAAAGGACATCCCTGGTGTTCGTTACCATATCATTCGTGGAACACTTGACACACAAGGCGTAAACGGTCGCAAACAAAGCCGCAGCAAGTATGGTGCTAAACGTCCAAAGCCGGGCGCAGCAGCAGCGGCAGCAAAGAAAAAATAGTTCTCGGCGCTTTTGAAGGTATCACGCCCATCGGGTTTTATATAGCCTAGAAGGGCACAACGAAAGGCACGCTTTTCGAGTACCTATGAAATCATATTATGAAGGAGGGAAGCGAAGTGCCCAGAAGAGGATCAGTAACAAAAAGAGATGTTTTGCCAGATCCAATGTACAATTCAAAGGTAGTCAGCAAGCTGATTAACGGAATAATGTTGGACGGTAAAAAAGGTGTAGCCCAGAAAGTGGTCTACGGAGCCTTTGACATCATCAAGGAAAAAACAGGAAAAGAACCATTAGAAATTTTCAACGCAGCACTGGATAACATTATGCCTGTGCTGGAAGTTAAAGCCCGCCGTGTTGGCGGCTCGACTTATCAAGTACCGATCGAGGTTCGTCCAGAACGTAAACAAACACTTGGATTACGTTGGTTAATCACCTATTCTCGCAACCGTGGTGAAAAAACCATGGCTGAAAGACTTGCAGGCGAATTAATGGATGCAAACAACAGTCTTGGTAACGCCGTTAAGAAGCGTGACGAGACACAAAGAATGGCAGATGCAAATAAGGCATTTGCACATTACAGATGGTAATTAGCATCCGCTAATTGCACTTGCTTAAAAGGAGATTACCATGGCTCGCCAATACTCACTTGAAAAAACCAGAAATATCGGCATCATGGCACATATCGACGCCGGTAAAACCACAACAACAGAGCGCATCCTTTTCTACACAGGACGCAATTACAAGCTCGGCGAAACACACGAGGGTAATGCAACCATGGACTGGATGGCACAGGAACAGGAGCGCGGTATTACAATTACCAGCGCAGCTACAACTTGCTCTTGGAAGAACCACCGTTTTAACATTATCGACACTCCTGGTCACGTTGACTTTACTATTGAAGTTGAGCGTTCACTGCGTGTGTTGGACGGTGCTGTAACTGTTTTTTGTGCAAAAGGCGGCGTGGAGCCGCAATCGGAAACTGTGTGGCGTCAAGCCGATAGATACAAAGTTCCGCGTATGGCTTATGTTAATAAGATGGACGTTGTCGGCGCAGACTTTTTGCGTGTTGTCGACATGATGCGTGACAGATTAAAATGTAATGCCGTACCAATTCAGCTTCCAATAGGAGCAGAGGGTACCTTTAAGGGTATTATTGACCTTGTCGAAATGCGCGCTTTTATCGCGTATGACGAACTTGGCAAAGATATCAGAGAAGAGGACATCCCTACAGACATGCAGGAAACGGCTGCGGATTACCGCGAAAAGCTAGTAGACGCCATAACCCTGTTTGACGACGCTCTTGCAGAGGCTTTCCTAGGCGGCGAGGAAGTCACTCCGGCAATGATTAAGCCGGTTATCCGTAAGGCTACAATTGCTAACGAAATGATTCCAGTGCTTTGCGGCACTTCATACCGTAACAAGGGCGTTCAGAACCTCCTTGATGCAGTTGTCGATTACATGCCAGCTCCAACGGATGTTTACGACATTAACGGCATTAATCCTGACACAGAGCAAGAGGAAACAAGACCATCGTCTGACGATGCACCGTTTTCTGCGCTTGCGTTTAAGATTATGACTGACCCATATGTCGGACGTATATCCTATGTTCGTGTATACTCAGGAAGTATCGCCTCAGGCAGTGCTGTTTTCAATACCACGAAGAGACAGCGCGAACGCTTTGGTCGTCTTTTGATGATGCACGCTAACGAGCGCGAAGACATCGAGCATATTTACTCAGGTGATATCGCCGCAGTTGTCGGTTTGAAAAACACCACCACAGGCGACACCCTTTGTGACGAAAAGCACCCAATTATCCTCGAAAGCATGGACTTCCCAGAACCTGTTATCCGTGTTGCCATTGAACCGCGCACCAAGGCAGGACAGGAAAAAATGGGCGTTGGTCTCCAAAAGCTTGCTGAAGAGGATCCAACCTTCAGAACCTACACCGACCAAGAGACAGGTCAAACAATTATCGCAGGTATGGGCGAGCTCCATCTTGAAATTATTGTAGACCGTTTACTCCGTGAATTCAAGGTTGAAGCAAACGTCGGCAAGCCACAGGTTGCTTATAAGGAAACCGTCCGCAAATCAGCAGACGTTGACCATAAGTATGCCCGTCAGTCCGGCGGACGTGGTCAGTATGGTCACGTTAAAATCATTCTTGAGCCAAACGAATCAGGTAAAGGCTATGAATTTATCAACAAAACCGTGGGCGGAAGCATTCCGAAGGAATATATCGCTCCAGTTGACCAAGGTATCCAAGGCGCAATGCAAACAGGTGTCCTTGCAGGATATCAAGTTGTTGACGTCAAGGTTACTCTTTATGACGGCTCTTATCACGAAGTTGACTCGTCAGAAATGGCATTTAAAATCGCTGGCTCAATGGCTTTCAAAGAAGCTATGCGCAAGGCAGACCCTGTCCTGCTTGAGCCAATTATGAAGGTTACTGTTATTGCACCTGATGATTATCTCGGCGACGTTATGGGCGACCTTAACGGACGCAGAGCTCAAATAGTCAGCATGGAAGCAAGAAACGGTGTGCAGAACGTGGTAACTCACGTCCCGCTTTCCGAAATGTTTGGTTATGCCACAGATTTGCGTTCACGCACACAAGGCCGCGGACAGTATACAATGGAACCGTCTCACTATGTTGAGCTTCCGAAGAACATTCAGGAAAAACTGGTCGAGAAACGCAACGGTCAATAATTTTACTGCTAAAATCACCACTTTTCAATAAAAGACTTGATAAAGTACTTGATTTTTTATTGAAACTCGTATAGAATAACTAGGAAAAATAACAAGATATTTACAAGGAGGATTAATTTCTCATGGCTAAACAAAAATTTGAGCGTAACAAACCTCACGTTAACATTGGAACCGTTGGTCACGTTGACCATGGTAAGACTTCTCTGACTGCTGCTATTACTAAGGTTCTCTCTATGGAAGGTAAAGCACACTACACTGCTTACGACATGATCGATAAAGCACCTGAAGAGAGAGAACGCGGCATCACCATCAACACCTCACACGTTGAGTATGAAACAAAGCTTCGCCACTATGCCCACGTTGACTGCCCTGGTCATGCTGACTACATTAAGAACATGATTACCGGAGCTGCACAAATGGACGGCGCAATCCTTGTTGTTTCCTCACCGGACAGCGTTATGCCACAAACACGTGAGCATATTTTGCTTGCCCGTCAGGTAGGCGTTCCACAAATCGTAGTATTTATGAACAAGGTTGACCAAGTTGACGATCCTGAGCTTCTTGAGCTCGTCGAAATGGAAATCCGTGAAGTTCTTTCTAAGTACGAATTTGACGGCGACAATATTCCAATCATCAAAGGCTCAGCTCTTCAAGCTCTTGAGTGCACAGGCACAACTCAAGATTCAGCAGAATATAAACCCATCCTTGAGCTTATGGACGCTGTTGACCGTTGGATTCCAACACCAGACCGTAAAGCTGACCTACCATTCCTTATGCCAGTTGAAGACGTTTTCACAATCACAGGTCGCGGCACAGTTGCTACCGGTCGTGTAGAGCGTGGACAACTTAAAATCGGTGAGGAAATTGAAATTGTCGGTATCCGTGACACACGCAAGGCAATTGTTACAGGTATTGAAATGTTCCACAAATCACTTGATTACGCAGAAGCTGGCGATAACGCAGGCTGCTTGCTCCGTGGTATCAACAAAACTGATATCGAACGCGGACAGGTTCTTGCAAAACCAAAATCAATCCTTCCACTAACTAAATTCCGTGGACAGGTTTACGTTTTGAATAAAGAAGAAGGCGGACGTCACACACCATTCTTTGGTAACTATCGCCCACAATTCTTCTTCCGCACAACAGACGTTACTGGTGTAGTTAATCTTCCAGAAGGCATCGAAATGTGTATGCCTGGCGATAACGTCGAAATGGACGTTGAATTGATTACTCCTGTTGCTATCGAAGAAGGACTTCGCTTTGCTATCCGCGAAGGCGGTCGCACAGTAGGTTCAGGCGTCGTTATCAAAACAACTAAGTAATTAAACTTGCTTTAGTGCCGAGTGGGTGACCACTCGGCATTGTTTTGCGAAGAATTATGTTAAAAACTAAAAAAATATACGACAAAAAAGAAGGTTGACATTGCCGACCTTCTTTTGTACAGTCAATTGTGCGCTATAGTGACGCTAGTTTTGCTTTACTTTACTACGAAATGCTCGATAGCTTTGTAGAATGTCTGACCATCCTCGTCAGTACCATGTACTTCAACGTTTATTGGTTTTGCGAGGTCTACGCTGAAAATACCCATAATGGATTTGGCATCAATGATGTATCGTCCGCTGATGATATCAATATCAAATGGCATTTGGCATGCGGCATTAACGAACTGTTTAACATCATTGATAGAGGACAGTTGCACAGAAAAAGCTTTCATCTTGTTTTTATTCCCCTTTATGATATACTTGAATACGCTTACTATTATATACGATTACTGGAAAAAAACAACTGTTATTTTAGCAGAGGAAAAGAAAAAATGAGAATACTTTTTTGTACTCTTGGTTGCAAAGCAAATCAAGCCGATACTGGGGCGATGTCGGCATACTTAACCAGCCGCGGTCACACCACTTCGGAGGAAGGCGAACCCTGCGACGCCATTGTAATCAACACCTGCACCGTTACCGCCGTCAGTGACGCTAAGTCACGGAAAACTATCCGCCATTATCGGCGCGAGTACCCAAATGCGCTGCTTTGTGTCTGCGGTTGCCTTCCTGCGGTGGCAGACGTGGGAGAAGTAGCGGATATTGACCTCATCGGCTCAAGTAAGGACAGAATTGCTTTTGCGGCGGCGGTTGAGGCACTGCACGAAAAGAAAATTCAACCACCGCTTGAATCGGCTCAGCCAGACTTTGAAATTTTGCCAGCGTCTACTACAGATGGACGGACAAGAGCATATCTAAAAATCCAAGACGGCTGCGAGAACTTTTGCAGCTACTGCATAATACCAAAAGCGAGAGGCAAATGTCGCTCCCTACCTATTGCGGACGCTGTCCGACTGGCAAAGGACGCATTTTCAAACGGTAGCCATGAGCTTGTGCTTACAGGTATTGAAATTTCGTCTTACAACTTTGGTCTTGTCACGCTGTTACAAGCCTTAAGCACGGAAATCCCAGAACTGCGCATTAGACTAGGTTCTCTAGAGCCAACAGTGTTCACAGAGGAAACTGTTTTAGAAATGCAGAAGTGCAAAAATCTTTGCCCGCATTTTCACATTTCCTTACAAAGCGGAAGCGACAGTGTTCTTCGCCGAATGAACCGTAAGTATGATACAGCCTGCTATGCTAAAGCAGTTCAACTGTTGCGCAACGCTTTTAACAATCCTGCCATCACCACTGACTTAATTTGCGGCTTCCCTGCGGAAACAGAGGCGGAGCATTCGGAAACACTAGCGTTTGTGGAAAAAATAGGCTTTTCGTCAATGCATATTTTCCCGTACTCACGCCGACCCGAAACCCCCGCCGCCAATATGCAGGGTCATCTTACGAAAGCTGAAAAGCAAGCTCGTTGCGCCGAAGTTGGAACGCTTGAAGAGAAAATGAAAAAAGCCTATCTGGAAACTCAGTTAGGCACAGTGTTGCAGGTATTAGTTGAGAATAATGAGTCCGATTGCTCGGTGGGGCATAGTGAAAACTACGTTTCGGTTAGAGTTAATGGAATTTTTCCACAAGGTAGTGTTGTAGCAGCTAAAATTATCGGACTTGAGGGCGACACTCTGGTTGGCGTAGCCTGTTCTGAGTAGTCAATAATGCTATAATGAAAAACGGCTTGCGTCTCTTTTTTAGAGCGCAAGCCGATTTTTATTAGAAAATGTTATCCGAGGCCATAAGAGGATTAGCTCTTCAAAACTTCCGATAAGCCAGTTGCAAGACCTGCAAGTCCTTGAATTTCTGATGGAATAATAATTTTGGTTGCCTTGCCGTCAGCGGCTTTTGCAAAGGCTTCTAAGCTTTTCAGCTTGATTATGGTATCGGTTGGATTTGCTTCGTTAAGAAGTTTAATAGAGTCTGCAACGGCTTTCTGGACTGCCATAATAGCCTGTGCTTCGCCCTCAGCTTCTAAAATCTTCTGCTGCTTTACGGCGTCCGCTCGAAGTATGGCTGATTGCTTTTCGCCTTCTGCAACTAAAATCTGAGATGCCTTTTCGCCCTCTGCTTTAAGAATGGCCTGACGGCGTTCGCGCTCTGCCTTCATCTGTTTTTCCATGGATTCCTGAATTTCCTTAGGCGGCAAAATGCTCTTAAGCTCAACGCGGTTTACCTTAATTCCCCATGGGTCGGTTGCAATATCAAGAATCGCACGCATTTTTGTGTTAATAACATCACGGCTGGTAAGGGTCTGGTCAAGCTCTAAATCACCGACAATGTTACGCAGAGTAGTGGCGGTTAGGTTCTCAATAGCATTTAGGGGACGCTCAACTCCGTATGTATACAGCTTAGGGTCAGTGATTTCAAAATAAATAACAGTGTCAATTTGCATGGTGACATTGTCCTTAGTAATAACTGGCTGAGGAGGGAAGTCTACGACCTGCTCTTTAAGAGAAACGATTTTTGAGATTCTCTCGATGAACGGGATTTTAAAATGCAAGCCTGTTTTCCAAACCGTATGAAACACGCCCAAACGCTCGATTACGTAGCCACTAGCCTGCTGAACGATTTTAATGTTTGCAATAATAAAGGCAACTAAAAATACTGCTAGAATTGCGATAATAATCTCTGGTCCCATTTACAATTCCCTCATTTCTTAATTAAAGCTGGTTCTGCTTCAACGATGAGCTTTACGCCCTCAATTGACCTTACAATGACCTGCGATTGTGCCGAAATAGCTTCGCCGCTTTTACTCCGTGCCGTCCAGTCTTTTCCTGCGACGATTACGGAGCCGGTGGCCTTGACATTGTCAATTTCTTCTGTGACAACTCCAAGCATTCCGATGTTTCTGTCTGCATTAGTGCTGATTCTTTTTGAATTGACGTATTTTTGCGCAAGAGGTCTGGTGAAAAATAGCAAAACTGCCGAGGTTACGATGCATAATGTAATTTGTAACGACAGCGGTGCGCCTAATAAGGACGCAAGCAACGCAACCAATGAGCCGAGGGCAAACCAGACGGCAACCATAGAAATTGTGAAGCTTTCAACGATTGCGAGGACAATTACGAGCACTAACCAGATTGTTTCATGCAACTCCAAGTTATTCACCTCCTGTTTGGCAGAAAACTTATCGTCCTGCCTGCAACTATAGTATCATATGTTGTTGCAAATGTAAATACCCTAGGTAAATAATTTTTACCTAGGGTAATTTTAGCTTACGCACCTAATTTTTCATGGAACTTTTGATAAGCTTGTCAACTGTTTCTCGGCACAAGAATGGTGCAATGCGCCGAACCTTATCAATGGTAATATTGCTGTTTTCACTGGTAACCAGACGCTCAAGAACCTCTGAATTCAAATAGGGCGCAAGTACCACGATTAAATTCCAGCCAGCGTCAGTACTGTCCTCCATGAATCTTTCAATAAGCTTTTCAAGAGATTTGCGTGATAAAAACGGTGCAATACTAGCAACCTTATGAACCGACGCTTTAAAATCCAGCTCATCAACCAGTGCATCAAGGGTTTCGGTGGATGCATACGGTGCTAAGCTGATAATTTTGTTCCAGTTATCGCCGTTATCAGATGAGCCGTTGGAATTCATAAACCTGCCGCGGTTGACATGCACAGCCCTCAAGGCTTCTTCTGCCTCACGGCGTTCTTCTTCAGCTTCTCGGAGATCCTCTTCCGCCTCGCGGCGTTCTTCTTCTATTTCCTCAAGAGTTTCTTGAATTTCGCAATCGGCATCATCGAATGCGCTATTGATTTCAACCTCAAGGCTTTCAAAAACGCCTTCTAAACCTTTTATGCCCTTAAGTCCACCTAAAACGCTCTTAATCGTAACCTTTACGCCGGACATTATGCCCGAAACATCGGGGAATTCTATTTGAGGCATCTCAAAAATAGTGTCTGTACTACTGGCAGTGGGGTCTTCCTGTGTTTTCTGTTCACAATTTTGTTCTGGTGCAGATGTGTCCACGGCTTTTGGCGCAGATATGTCTTTGGGCATGGCTTCGTCTGCAGATTCCTCAATTAATTCAGTAAAAGCATAGGTCTCTGCGTCATAGTTCTCGGCTGCGCTGAGCATTCTGTCAACAGAAGTGCCCAAGGCTCTTGCGGCGGCGGCCAGCATAGAGATATCGGGCATAGATTCGCCGCGTTCCCAGTTAGATACCGCCTGATGCGATATTCCGAGACACTCGGCAAGCTTACCTTGAGTTAAGCCCTTGGTTTTGCGCAGAAATTGAATATATGCGCCTAATTTTTGATTATCGAACATTGCTTAATCCTCCCAATATCATTGACTGCATTAGATAAATACAAAATGGACTCTCGACTTTTTTAAGCTGCATCCGCTTCCATGTAGCGGTGGTATTTTTAATACGCTTTTTCACATGCATCCGCTCCTCTTTGGTCTGTCAGTACGTCAGATCTTGAATGTAACCTGTTAATCGTCGGGCCCGACGTGACCTGCTGTCAGACTTAACGATACCCCAGCAGACAGTGAAAAGCAATCAATCCGAGCTTGAATCGGACTCAACCAAAGTTTGAGCAAGCAATTCAAGTGATGCTTTATACAAAAGCACTAACATGACTACGCCATATATTGTGGATATAGTTATTGACAAGCTATATATGGTATGATATAGTGAAAAAGTCGAAATATCAATACATTGCAAAACTAAAAGGAGGATTATTATGGCTACATTATGGCGCGATAACTTAGTTGTTGGGGTAGCGGAAATTGATAACGAGCACAAAACGCTTGTTAAGGCACTGGACGATTTATTGGCGGCTTGTGCCACGGGACAGGGGAGAGCGCATGTTGCAAAAACCCTCGATTTTGTCCATGAATATACAAAAACTCATTTCGGACATGAGGAACAGCTTCAAATGCAGTATAAATACCCAGATATGAACGCTCATAAAAGATTACATGCCACCTATGTCGCCAACATCGTTTCACTGACAAAAGAGCTGGAAGCCACAGGCGGCGGAATTATATTCGTTCAAAAAGTCACAAAAACCTTGGGAGATTGGCTCCTTAACCACATAAGCACTGAGGACAAAAAGGTCGGTGCCCATATCCAAGCATCAAGAGGGAAGTAATTTGCTATAACAGAATGGACGGCGTGAGCCGTCCATTCTGTGTGATATAGTATTGTACATGGGTAAAATATTACTTTGTGTTACCTGACGAATCGTCGCCCTCGGCTGTGTCTTCAGACAAAAAAGAATATTCAGTTTCAATCTCTGAAAGGGATATATTATCGTCGTTGGCAGGTAAATCGGCTTGATTTTCATCAGCGTCAACAGGTTCGGCGGTTTCTGTAATTTTGAAAGCTCCGCTTGTTGCTGCGAGGATAAGGAAAATCGAATGGAATATAGCAAAGAGGTAAACCGAGACCTTGCCCCACTGGAAGCGCGCGAAGAACAGCCCATCTGCAATAGGCTTCACATAACCGCCCTCATCAGTAAAAGTAACAAATTGAGCGATTATAATTCCGCCAAGAACCAAAATTGAGAAGTAAATGCACAGCAAACCGTAGAATTTAGTATGATTTTGCTTATTCTTAATAAAGAAGAAGGACGCAGAGCTGTATAACACCAAGGTCAGCATAATAAAAGAGAACATACTGTAGGCATAGGAAATAAGTATTGAGTTGGAGGCATGTGTCCAAAAATCGAGAATCAGGTTATAACAGCCCCAAAAAATCGGGATTGTCAGCCAAAATCCGTGCTCTTTACTAAGCGTTTTTCTGTGCATGGCAAATAAGGTTAATAACATGCCGATAACAGAAAGTATGCCCAAAATGCCGAATACGAATAAGGACACAATAGAGCTTGCACTTTCGCGGAACAGGATTTTATCGCCAAAATCATAGAATGTGTAGATAACGCTAACGGCAAAGGCTGCAATTGCAATCATCTCAACTAAAATGGCGGCACTTGATATTCCAGAGTTTTCTCCGTCCTGCTCACTTTTTTTACCTCTGGGGACGGCAAGAAAGAGAATGATAGCGATTATAATCGACAAGCCTATGAGAATCAAGGAAATCGGATGGTTTGCCTTTGGGAGCTGAGTGTCGAAATCGAACACATTTTTAAGCTCAAATCCACGGATAACAGCACCTAGCAGCCCTACTAAAATAACTGAGTAAATTGCGGTATAAACCTTTTTCAAACAATAATCCCTCTCTTATGAGAATTTAGTTACCGTTTTTACTAAACGATAACCAAGCACTCAACGTCAAATTAGTAATCACGACAATGCGGACATTTCTCGCGAAAACCTTCAGATGAAAGACGAAAATCTACAATATGCGAAATCGATTATACTCTTTTTCCCTGCTAATGTAAATACATATGAAGCAATAATTTCAGTGGGTTGAAACGGCGACTAAAATTTCAAAGATTTTTCAAAAAAATATTTTCTATTTTCGAAAATAATTTTAAAATTTTTCTTGCCTTTTACTGCTTTGTGTTGTATAATCAATATTTAACGCATATAAGGAGAGAAAAACGATAAATGATAACTGTCAGCAATGTAAGTCTGCATTTTGGAGCGAGTAAATTATTTTCAGGTGTGGACCTTGCTTTTCTACCGGGGAACTGCTACGGCATAATCGGCGCCAACGGCGCAGGAAAATCAACATTTTTAAAGCTTCTTTCTAAGGAGCTTGAGCCTACAACAGGAGATATAAGTATTCCGCCTCATGTTCGCGCATCTGTTTTGAAGCAAGACCAGAATAAGTTTGATAGTTTTACTGTTATGGAAACAGTTTTGATGGGAAACCCTCGACTCTACGAGATTATTAAACAAAAAGAAGCACTATATTCCAAAGAGACCTTCAGTGATGAGGACGGTCTCTTGGTTTCCGAGCTGGAAGGCGAATTTGCAGATATGGGCGGCTGGGAAGCCGAATCAGACGCCGCGAAGGTACTTCAAGGGCTTGGCATTCAGGTTTCTAAGCATGAAACTAAAATGCAAGAGCTGACTGGTCGGGAAAAAGTAAAGGTTCTGCTCGCTGGCTCACTTTTCGGCAAGCCTGATATCGTGCTTTTGGACGAACCTACTAACAATTTGGACATCATTTCCATTCAATGGCTAGAAGAGTTTTTGCTTGACTTTACAGGTACGGTTATTCTCGTATCTCATGACAGGCATTTTTTGAATACAGTTTGTACCCACATCGTTGACATTGACTATTCTCAAGTTAAACTGTACGTCGGAAACTATGATTTCTGGTACGAATCCAGCCAGCTTATCCAGCAGCTTTTGCGCGCGCAGAACAAAAAAGCAGAGGATAGGGCCAAGGAGCTAAAGGAATTTATTACTCGATTCTCAGCAAATAAGTCAAAGGCGAAGCAGGCCACCTCCCGCAGAAAACTGCTTGATAACCTATCGCTGGAAGACCTTCCCGCGTCCTCAAGGCGTTACCCGTGGGTTGGCTTTAGCCCTGAGCGCGAAGTAGGGCGTGACATTTTGAAGGTTGAAGGTCTTTCTAAAACTATTGATGGCGTTTTGTTAATTGATAATGTCTCGTTTATTGTGAACCGCGGCGATAAAATAGTTTTTGCAGGAGATAATGAGCTGGCAAACACTGCATTGATAAAGATTTTAATGGGTGAGCTTGAGCCTGACAGTGGAAGCTTCAAATGGGGCGTTAGCACCTCTCAGGCGTACTTTCCAAAGGATAATTCCGCATTTTTCAACCAGAGTGAGGATAGCCTGCTTGCATGGCTTACGGAGTTTTCAGATGATAAGCACGAGAGCTTTGTGCGGCAATTTTTAGGCAGAATGTTGTTTTCAGGAGACGAAGTGTTAAAGTCTGTTAAGGTGCTCAGCGGAGGAGAAAAGGTACGCTGTATGCTTTCAAGAATGATGCTTTCTCACGCAAATGTACTTATTCTCGACCAGCCCACCAACCATCTTGACCTTGAGTCAATAACCGCGCTAAACAATGGGCTGATGGCTTATAACGGCAACATTCTATTTACATCCCATGACCACCAGTTTGTGCAAACAATTGCAAACCGCATTATCGAGCTGACCCCTAATGGCATCATAGACAAATCAGTTACCTTTGACGAATACATGCATATATCCTAGTAAGCGCGGATTAACCCGGTAGTGAAAATTTGCTTGCAAATTTTAACGAAAAGCGCAGATACTCAGCAATGCCTTCCAAGGCATTGCTGGGTATCGGAGCGACAGGGTTAAGGGAGCGTGATAATGACAGACAACAATTTAATAAAGAAATCGGAGAAATATGGAAACACTTACTTTTAAAGAACTCGGCGTAGCAGCAAACATTTTGAGATGCCTTGATGAAATGAACTTCCTTAAGGCGACCCCCGTGCAAAACGAAACCATTAAGCCCTTGCTTGAAAAGCGTGACTTAATCGCCCAAGCTCCCACAGGAACGGGAAAAACCTTTGCATTTGGAATTCCAGTCGTCCAATCTATTGACCTTAGCGAACGTTCAGTGCAATCTCTAATCCTTTGCCCCACCAGAGAGCTTGCAATTCAAACCACTACAGCCCTCCGCAAGCTGACAAAATTCCAACCAGGTATCAAGGTAGTTGCAGTTTACGGCGGCGAACGGATTGACCGCCAAATTTTCGCCCTCAAAACCCGCCCCCAAATTATCGTTGCAACACCCGGCAGACTGATGGACCATCTTGACAGACGGCTAATAAACCTTGACAGCCTGAGAAACGTCATTCTTGACGAAGCGGACAGAATGCTGGACATGGGCTTCCGTGATGACCTAGATATTATTCTAAGTCAAATACCGCAAGGAACTCAGACAATTCTGTTTTCTGCAACAATTTCGCCTGAAATAACGGAAATTGCTAAGAAATATCAAAAAAATGCACAGCATATTCAAATTGCAAAGCAAGCAGTTTGCCCTGTTGAGCATTTTTATACAGAATTTAGAGACAAAACCAAAACAAACGCCCTTAAAAAACTCCTAAGCGACAAAGCTTTTAACAGAACCCTCGTTTTTGTCAGCACCAAGCTGATGGCTGACCAATTGGCAGAGGAACTATCTGCTAACTCCTTTACGGCAGAAGCCCTTCACGGCGGAATGCAACAGCGCAGCCGTGACAAAGTTATGGAGCGTTATCGCTCAGGACAAATTAGCATTTTAGTCGCCACAGACGTCGCCGCCAGAGGCATTGATGTGTATGACATTGATGCGGTTATAAATTACGATATTCCCCAAGACAATGAAAGCTATATTCACAGAATCGGACGTACAGGCCGTGCAGAAAAAACAGGGCTTGCGTATACGTTTATATATCCAAAGGAACGCCGCCGTCTGAACGAAATAGTCCACGAAACAAAGCTTGGGATTTTGCCTTTTCCTATTGACGTGAAAAGAGAGCCAGGGGACACACTCTATGCGGCAAAGCCTTCAACGTTCACAGCGGAAAGAGCTCAGCCAAGACGGCAAAGCGAGCCTCCAAAGCCAGCCGTTAGACGAGACAAAGCGCCTGATGTAACGTTTATGCACATAACCGTTGGCAATCGGGACGGCATTAGCCCCAAAAAAATTATCAGTTTATTATCTGACCATACCGAAGTCACCGAGCGCGAGGTCGGAGATATTAAGATTTTCAATAATTATACAGTTTTCGGCATCCCATCAAAGCACACCCAAAAGGTTATCGAGGGCTTTACTGACAAGCTTTACGGTGAGCGTGACCTTGAAGTGAAAGTTTCAACCGAAGCCGTGGGCATGTTTCAAAACATGTATTCACGCAGAAAAAGCAAGTCGCCCCAAGGCTTTGAGCCAAGGCGTGACAATCGATTCAGCAAAAGTAAAAGAATGCCCTAAGGGGTAATTACCAATAGCAATAAGCACTGCAACAAGATTTATTCTTGTTGCAGTGCCTATTTTTTATCCAACGCTTGACGGCGCGTAATACTGCGCTTGTGCGCTCCAGAGCTTGGAATACCTGCTGTCGGCGTTTTCCAAAAGCGCATTATGACTGCCTCTTTCGATGAGCTGACCTTCGTGAAACACTGCGATGTCGTGGCAAAAGCGGCAGGAGGACAGGCGGTGGGAGATAAATACCGCCGTTTTCTGACCGACAATGTCGCTCATGTGGCTGTATATGTCATGCTCGGCAATGGGGTCTAGTGCGGCGGTGGGTTCGTCTAAAATTATAAAGGGAGCGTTTTTGTATAAGGCTCGTGCTAGAGCGACCTTTTGCGCCTCGCCGCCTGAAATCTCGTCCCCATCGTCAAAATCCTTGTACAGTAAGGTTTTCAAGCCTCTTGAAAAGACTTTATCCGAGGACCCCGCCTTTTTTAGTCCGATGACAGCCATCTTTTCGTCACATTCCGTGCACACGGCAATGTTCTGCCCTAGCTCAAAGGAAAAAAGCTTAAAATCCTGAAAAACTACGCTGAATAAGCTGGAATACTCGGTAAGATTGTACTTCTGAATATTAATTCCGTTTAGTAAAATTTCCCCCTCCGTGGGGTCGTATAAGCGACACAACAGCTTAATCATTGTGGTTTTGCCTGAGCCGTTCATACCAACAATTGCCAGACGTTTACCGATTGTGAGAGACAGCGATAGATTTTTTAGCGAGTAATTGTCACTTCCGGGATATTTGAAGGAGACATTTCTAAACTCAATGACATACTCATTGTCACTACGCTTCTCCACAGGCAACGAGCCTTTGTACTGTTCTTCGGGAATGGTAGTGTATTCTATATACTTTTGTAGACTATCGGTGGCGGACGTTAGTCCGCTTAGCATAACAATTGCCTCTGAAATTGAGGAAGATAGCTGATAAAGCATACCTGCAAGCAAAACAACCATTGCAATAGATAAATTTCCAGATTGCGCCTCCAATGCCACAAATAAGTAGCTTCCGCCCAATATCAAGCCTTTGACAAAGCCGTTCGCACCATAGGCGAGAGCTGGAATTGTCAAACATACCTTTGAAAATGCAGTTTCCAGTTGACGTTGAGAACTCTCCATAAAGCCTTTGATTACACTGTGAAAACCGTATATGCGTATGTCCTTGCCGTCCTTATGAGTGATACCGTTTTCGTACAGCAAATGTTCTGACAGCACAAGCCAAGGCGTGTTTATATTTTTTACAGTGTCCATGCTTTTTTTGTTGCAAGACTTTAGAAATAGGGCAACGCTTATTGATAAAATCAACGAAATTACAACAAAAATCAGCGTGTTTATCAACGAAATGTTGACGTTACGTGCAGTAAATACCACTAAATACACTGAGGCAAAAACCGCCATTATTGAATTAGTGAGAAACAAATCAAATATTCTAAAGAAAAAAGATATACCAAAGCCCATCGCCTCCTCGTTTCGCAGTGTTGTTCGGAGCGCATTTGTTGAGGGGCTGTCTAGTAAGACAAAGTCCATGGTCATTGCCTTTTCGCTTTTCTTAAGTTGATAGAGCCGCTGACAGTTTTCGTTAATTACGAGGTCTTTTTTCTTTAAAATGCTTGTAAGCACTGTCAGCACAAACATACCAGATATGCAAACAAGTATAAAAAGTAGCAATGGACTAAACTCACTTTTTGCGGATATTCTATTTAGTATTTCAGCAGAAAGCAATATAGCTACAAACGGCATAGAGGCGGACAGAAGCGAATAAAGAATCAATACGGGAAGCTTGCGCTTGTCAAGACTATGTGTCAGTTTAAGAGAATTTTTAAGCGATTTATAAAAGGACAAGCTCGTCACCTCCCATTGCATCTTCCTGATAATACTTGCTTTGAATGCTGTACATATTTGCGTATTCTCCGCCGCTGGCTATCAGCTCGTCATGTGTTCCTATTTCTGTGGGCTGACCATTTGCCATAAGAATAATTCTATCGCAAAAGCGTGTGCTTGCAAGACGATGGGATATAAAAACAGAGGTTTTGCCCTTTGAATATGCCAAATAGCTCTCATAAACCTGACTTTCAGCAATGGGGTCAAGAGCAGAAGTAGGCTCATCCAATATTAATATGGGCGCATTTTTATAAAGTGCCCTCGCCATAAACAGCTTTTGCTGCTGACCGCCGGATAGGGTAATACCGTCCTCGTAAGCGAGCTGAGAAATGGGCGTATGTATGCCCTTGGGTAGACTGCTGATGTACTCGCCCAAACCCGCTGATTTTAAGCAGTCCTCAACCTTAGAATCCTCTGGATACGGGGCGACATTTTCAGCGATTGTAAACGGTAACATAAAGAAATCCTGAAATATGGGGGAAAACAGGCTGTATAACTGCTTTTTTTCAAAACGGGAAATGTCAATACCGTCTATCAATATTTGCCCCTCGTCAGGTGTGTAAAAGCCGCACAAAAGCTTGACAAGGGTGGTTTTACCCGCGCCGTTTAAGCCTACAATTGCAAGCTTTTCTTCGGCGGCTATAACTAAGTTAAAGCGATTCAGCACCTTACGATTGTCGCCGTAAGAAAAGGTTACATCCCGAAATTCTATAGACAGCGGCTTGGTGACGTCAGGCAGAGGGGCGGGATTGCTGGGGAAAATGTCTTGACCGTCCTCAAGATAATCCTTCATTTCATTAATGTACACAATGGCGCTGTTAAATGAGCTGGCATGCTCCACTATACTGGTGACAAAGCCTGAAAAACCTGCTACCGCACCGAATATCAGCATAAAGTCCGCCACGGAAATGTTCCCGTTTGTCACCTGATAGAGTAGTAGACCGTATGCAACGCCGTCACGAAGTAAAACCGTCACTGCGTTAATAAGCTTTGGCGTTAGGTGCTTGCCCTGAACATTATTGTCCCACTCGGAACGTTCCGCCAACAGCTTGTGAGCAATGGACATAAACCAGTTTTTCATGTCGTACAGCCGTATGTCCTTGCCATACTCGTGGTTTTGAGATGTTGCGGTTACATAGGCTATCTTTCGGTCAAGAGGTGCCCATTTAGCCTTGTTTTTGTGCTCATACTTTTTGGCGGCGTCTAAAGCGTAGTAATTAATCAGTGAAGTTGCGGTTAGTAGCAAAACTATGCCAATGTTTAGGGTTGACAGTATGCTGGCATAAAGAATGAAGCCCAAAACGCCGCTGATTATGCTGATTAGTGCGGTGAGCAAGTAATCATAGCAATTGCCGTTAGTCATGTCGATATTTTGCCGCAATCTGCTGTATAATGCTTGTTTTTCGGGGTTTTCAAAGTAAGAATATGCGCAATCTAAGTATTTAAGGAAAACATTGCGAGTGCCGTGCTGTTGCACGTAGTTGGAACGCCATGCCCGATGACGAGTCGCCCAACTGTTTGCAAAATGCAGAACAGCCAGAAGAAGCGTATATCCTCCGATTTTAAAAACCATTTGCTGTGCGGAAGCATTTGAATCCAACATATCCAGTACAAGCTTCGGAAGATACACACCAGCAAAGGGAACTGCAACCTTTAGCACCACAAGTAGTCCCGCAAAGGACAGCATCCATTTGTCAAAGCTATGAATGGAGGATAACCCATAACCGATAGTGCTGAGCAAAGAGCGTTTTTTCTGTTTCATCTTTAACCACCTCTGCCGTATACAATAGCACATAGTTTAATAGTCGGTAAAAATGCGCACGAGTTGTATTATTTCGTGCACGAGTTGTACCCCGACATGCAAATATACACGTCCAATACTAAAGGACTATTTCAGCGGCAGCATAACCTCACAGGCAAAAACGCCTGCCTCGTTCTGACGATTGACATATCCGCCGTACTTTTGGGCAGTCTTGTCAATGCGAATAAGCCCAAAACCGTGGGAATTGCTGCCTTTTGTACTTGCGTAGGAGTTGAGACGGCTTTTTTGAGATGAGGAATTTGTTACAGAAATATATAAATTTTGCTTTAATATGTCAATATAAAGTCGGATAAATCGCTCACTTTGATTTTCAAGCTTGGAGCAAGCTTCAAGAGCGTTATCCAGCATGTTGCCGATTATAATACACAGGTCAATGTCTGAAAAAGGGAGTTGCGCAGGTACGACAGCCTTGGCGTTT
>JAVBKA010000158.1:0-14674 GCA_031546715.1 Oscillospiraceae bacterium
GTCTTCCCATTCCCTTGGTGAAACTTACCAATATTTCAACATACGTCGGGGTTCTTTTTTTCGCCCGACGTTTCAACTTTTTGGAGTTTGTTGCTAAACCTATCGGTCAACACCCTCACAATTACATGCCTTGAGAAAATCGCTTTTATTAATCGCGCAGTCAAGTCTATTTTTCATTTCGCCATCGTGATATTGGGCTTGGATTTTTCTACCTTCTAGTCGAAACCCCACTTTGTCCATGACTTTTTTGCTTTGGATGTTTGCCTCATAACAGCCTGTCGTGATGCGAATGCAGTCGTCTTGTGTAAATGCAAACTCTATGACTTTTTTTACAGCTTCGGTTGTATATCCTTGCCCTTGATGTTTGGGCAAAATAAAATACCCCATATGCACCACTTTTCCAAGAGGTGTATCTGCGGTAATTGTATAACCAACGCTGCCGATAAACTCTCCTGTGGTCTTGTTACAGACGCAGAAATAGTGTCCGTCAGCGTTGGACATGGCGGCTTCAAGGTTTTTTTGCGATGCTTCAAGGGAGTTTGATACTATATCGTCTAAAAAATACATGTTGGTTTTGTCCGACAACAGTTCGTGCAGTCCTGTAATGTCTGTTTTCAGATAGTCGCGAACTATTAACCGTTGGGTTTGCAATGAGGTCATTGCCGCCCCCCCTAATCTATTGTCAATCTACGCTCACCAACGCTTAAACAAGTCCATATAAAACGCTACGGCTTTCCCCAGCGACTCAATGCTCACACGTTCGTCAACGCCGTGCATTCTATGCAGCTCCTCAGCGGGCAGTTCAAATGGGCAAAATCTATACACAGATTTTGAAAACTTCTCGTATTTACGGCAGTCTGTTCCACCAGACATCAGCGTTGTCACCACTGGAATGTCGCCGAAAATTTGATAGATTGACTTAGATATGGCGTCCAAGGCGGCGCCTGACAGGTCTGAAAGCTCTGACGGGATACGACCTTTCAGAGTTTCAATTTCTATATTTAAGTCCTTGGTTAAGTCCTGTAAGTACGTGACTACTTTTTCGATATCGTCGCCGTGGAGAAGGCGGACATTAAATATCATTTCTGCTGTGTCGGGGATAATATTATAAGCATTGCCTGAATGAACCATGGTGGGTACGATTGTGGTTCTAATCAGCGCATTTGTTGTTGGGTTTTGAGCAAGCTCTTTCAACAGCTTTTTTCTGAACAGTTTATTGTGATTAATCAGAAATTTCCATTCAAATGGCAGTCTGTCTGCCAATAATTTCAGCATATGCTCAACAACAGGCGTCAGCCGCGGAGGACATTGACCCCACTCAATACGGCACGCCGCCTCGCTTAACAGTGCAATGGCAGAGTTTTTAGGCGGAGTTGAGGAATGTCCTTGAGTTCCTCGGGCTGTAAGTTGAAGGTTGTACTGCCCTTTTTCGGTGGCGGCGATATGCGCCACTGGTGTGGATATTGGCAGCCCTTCGGGGCTGGTTATGGCGCAGCCTTCGTCGAGAACCATGGCAAATCTGATGCCTTGCTGTAGAAACACCTTGGCTAGGTTGCTTGCGCCGTCATTGCCGCCAATTTCCTCATCATGTCCAAAGGCGAAATATATGTCACGCGGGGGCACAAAGTCTGTGGCAAGTAGCTGTTCAACGGCTTCAAGTAAGGATATTACGATATGCTTGCAGTCAATCGCGCCTCTACCCCAGACATAACCGTCCTCTATGTCTCCCGAAAATGGTCCATGCGACCAATTTCCCACGGCGGGTACCACGTCTAAATGACCGCAAAAAAGTATCGGCTCTAGGTCGGGGTTCATACCCCGCCATCTGTACAAAATAGTAAAGCCGCTAATTATTTCACGATCCAAGACGCGGTGCGCCAAGGGATATCTCGTTTTTAAGAATTCACGCATTCGTACCCATTCGCCCTTGCCTGAGGTTGGTGCGTCACTGTTGCTGATGGTTTGAAAGCTAATTGCTTCCGAAAGGCTTTCAGCCGCGCGAACTGAGTAATTCTTATAGTCGTTCAACTAATCACACCTTTATTGCTCCGAATAAAGCCCGGAGGATAAATATCGCTCGCCTGTGTCTGGCAGTACAATGACTACAGTTTTTAAGCTACTGTCTTGCCGGCAAATCTTAACTGCGCCCATAATTGCCGCACCTGAGGATATGCCAACGATTAAGCCTTCGGTTTTGCTGAGTTGTCTTGCTGTGCTGAATGCGTCCTCATTGCTGACGGTGATTACGCCGTCAACCTGTTCAGCATCATAGTTTTTCGGAACAAAGCCAGCGCCGATACCTTGAATTTTATGGGGAGAGGGCGACCCGCCTGACAGCACCGGTGATGCTTCTGGTTCAACAGCAAAGCATTTGATGGTGCCGCGATGGGATTTCAGCCCTCTTGATACGCCTGAAATAGTTCCCCCTGTACCCACTCCTGCAACAAAGGCGTCAATTTCGCCCTCTGTGTCACGCCAAATTTCCTCGGCGGTGGTTTTTTCGTGGATGTTAGGATTTGCAGGGTTTTCAAACTGCATTGGCATATATGCGCCCGCGGTTTCCGCAAGTAGCTCATTTGCGCGACTAATTGCGCCCTTCATGCCCATGGGAGCAGGTGTCAGCTCGAGCTTTGCGCCCAGTGCTGTCAGCAGACTGCGGCGTTCAAGGCTCATGGACTCTGGCATTGCAAGCACTAGCTGATAGCCTTTGATAGCGCAGACATAGGCAAGCCCGATGCCTGTATTGCCGCTGGTAGGCTCAATAATCACTGAGCCTTGGGATATCAGACCCTTTTGCTCAGCGTCCTCAATCATTGCAAGGGCGGCTCTGTCCTTTACACTGCCCAAGGGGTTAAAAAATTCCAGCTTCGCAAGAAGCTTAACATCTGAAAGACCAACAGCTTTTGTAAAACGTGAAAGCTCTAAAAGCGGCGTGTTTCCTATAAGTTCAGTAAGATTTTTAGCAATTTTCTTCATAAACACTCTCTTCTACCGTTTTATACAACTGTCATTACAAACGGTACTCACTTCTTAGGGGGCGGTTCGTCATCCAAAGACGGCGCAGGCTCGATGGGTTGGAGGTTTGGTCCAAAGACTGCCTCATTTTCGCGTTTTCTATCCATAATCTGAATGCGTTTTTCAATAAAACGGTCATACACAAAGGATTTCAGTACGGCAAGCAACGGTACTCCCACAAACATTCCCAAAAATCCTGCAATATTTCCGCCCAGAGTAATAGCAATGATGGTGAGCAGAGGGCTAATTCCAACAGAGTCACCGATAATTTTTGGTCCTAAAATCATACCGTCAATGGTTTGGAGAACAACAATAATTATTATGGCGTACACTGCCTCAATTGGGTTTACGCACAACAGAATAATTGCCGTGATTACACCGCCGATAACAGGCCCGAAATACGGAATCATGTTGGTAATAGCGGCGACAATTGCCAAAAACGGCGCTATGTGAATGCCGAAGACTGAATAGAGAATTACACTTAGTATGCCGACTATTAAGGAATCAATGAGTTTTCCGATAAGATATTTTGAAAAAACCGCATTTGCTTCATTAGCAAACGCCAAAGACTGGTTAAGACTTTTTTCAGGAATAATTGCGGCAAGAAGCCGTTTACAGTGTCTAAGCAGTGCTTTCTTTTCAACAAGCGCGTAAAAAGAGATTAAAAGTCCAAAGAAAATATCCATGACTGTTGATATAGTGCTGTTAACAAAACTGCCAATTGAAATGTTCTTGAAAACATTGATGATTCCGCTGAAAAGCTTGGTTATGGTGTCATTTAAAAACGTAATCACTTCTGGCTCAAGGGATAAGTACGTTGAATTTAAAAAGCCGCGTATTTGAGTATAAAAAGCTGTATAATCAATGGTTTTAAGGGTATCTACAACCATTGGGATAATGTAAATAAACATCCATGCCACTAAGCCGATTAAAAGCAAATAAGATATCGTAATGGCAAGGGCGCGAGGCATCTTAAGCTTTTTTGACAGCGGCTTAACCATAAAGTCAAGGACATAGGCAATGCCGAAGCCGATAAAAAATCTGCCGAACATGGCTGAAATCCAACCAAAAATTCCGCTGAACATGACAGAGGTGGTATCAAAATTTGTAATTAAGGCGTAAATCAGTACGCCTACAGTGAACGGCAGGATATAATTCTTCCATCGTAAAAGTTTCTGCTTCAACTATCTATTCATCCTTCCGACGCTTCTGTGCGCTATTACTAAAAATAGTATTTTTCATATTACCATACTATGAACAGTTTTGACAAGCTTGGATTTGGATTGTTCTTAATAATTTAATTAATTACAGGACAAATACTCATAAAATTCACTATGTTCAGATATTTATCCTCATAATCATACCTGAGCCTTCGTTTTCGTTGGGTCTTGTCCGAAAACCGAGCTTAGAATAAAACTCATCTTTGCCCTTTGAAGACATAAGCCCGATTGATACAACTGTATTAGGCAGGCTGTTTTCCTTTGCGTAATCTATGAGCCGCTTGACAATCAGCCTGCCAACACCCTTGCCCTGATGCTCCCTATGTACAATAACATCCTGAATATACCATATGACGCAACCGTCACCCACTAACCGTCCCATGCCGATTATTCGTCCTTCGCTGATTGCGGCAACTGTAAATAGCGACTTCTCCAAAGCTTTTTCCGCCTGTTGTTCAGTAAGCACAATCCATCCCGCTGCTTCACGCAGCCTAAGATATGCGCTTGTCGTCAATGCGTTGTCCTTAAAATGAAAATCCAATAGAGTCGCCTCCCGTCATATTTGTTTATGCAATTATAACAAATATTTATACAGTAATCAACATAAAATTTACATTTAGATACCGAGAGCTGTTTTTGCCGCTAAAAACTCTGCGGCCATGTCAAAAGCTGTCTTTTGACATGCCTCACATTCTGGTAAATTATTGTACTCGATTTTATGAATATACGCCTCCATAACCCTAAGCATTAAGCGGTACGATAGGATTTTCAGCTCCCTAACCTTGCTGTCGTCACTAATAACGCCGTAGCCCTTAAAAAAATGCTCGTTTGTAATCCACGGTGTCGCCAATTCAAAGTCTATATCCCCAAATACAGCTCTGTCAGCGTCAATTATAGCGGCAATATCGTATTTACCCGACGTTTGCGCCACTAAAACATTTCCTTCCCACAGGTCATAGTGCACTAGTCTTGGGCAGTCTACTTTTGAGTATAGTTGCGGGCTTGATTTGTAAATATTTTCGAAGGTTTCTAAAAAGGTTTTATCAAAAATCTCGTAATCTAAGCAGCATTTTGCTATATCTGCTACGTTTGAAAGCAAGAAATCATACCAAGTGCCAAACTTAATGTTTCTAAAGCTATTAGACACAAAACCAAAATATTCGCCCTTGATTTCATGCATTTTCGCCGTATAACACCCAACCATTTCAAACAAATACGGCTTTTGCTCCTTTTCCACCGCTTTGTCACACATGGGCACGGCGTCTATATACTCAACGATGATGTAATCCCTGTCCGCCAGTGCTTTTGATGTGTCGCACACTCTAACCGCGGAGGTGGGTATTCCGTGCTCCGCTAAAAGACCGTATACATAATTTTCGGCAGGCATTAGGCAGTATTCAAAGGGGAGAATTAAATGTCTGTTGACAGGACCTGCACGAAGGACGTATTTCCCGCTTCTCAGGGTTAAAAGGTAGGTAGTATTAAATGCGCCGCCCTTCATAAGGTCGTATGTTATTAATTCATCATGCTGAAAATCCTTGTTGACTACCGAGAGAATTTCATCTTGTGACAATTCCTTGAAAAGACTTGAGTTTACGTTCAATATATCTTCTCCTTATGGTAAAGTTTTTATAGTATACCATGTTTGCGACCATGCAACAAGGAGAAATTTGTGAGGCGAAGTAGCTTGGTGCACCAAGGGCGATGACCGTTATTTTCGGTCATCGCCCTTGTTTGCTTGCGTGCTATCAAGCACAGTGATGCTTGGTGGCTTTGCTGAAATATATAGTTCCTCCGTCTCTACCTGCGCTTGTTGTAAAATTGCGATAGCCTTTGTTGTTGCTTGAAAAAGCTTGTTGTACATCTCTGGATAGTTTGCCATTTGTAATCCTCCTGTATGCCAAGTATTGGGCATAGCGCAACTTCATTATATGCCACATAATGGTCATATGCAATACTTTTTTTGGAGGTATGAAATATGATTGTTTACACACCGTTATGGCGAACATTACAGAGCAAAGGCTTTACTACTTACACATTGAGGGTTGTACATAAAATGGGCGGCGGAACAGTCCAGCGTTTGCAAAAAAATCAATCTGTTTCGACAAATACCCTTAATGACCTATGCAAAATCTTACAATGCCGCCTTTGCGACATTGTAGAGTACATTGAAGAATGATATCATGTGCTAAATGACCTCGAATACGTAGCATGGGAGATTTACATATGGCAAAAATTTTTCAGATCGATTTTTCAAGTGTAAACTCGTTATGGGATATCCACGAGGCTATTACGAACGGCTTAAGCTTGCCCGAATTTTACGGAAAGAATCCAGATGCCCTATGGGATTGCCTAACGGGTATGATTGAAACGCCTTGCGTTATTTATCTCCACGGACTACATAATGTTCCGCATAGTTTAAGTACTGGTATTGCTGAAATCGTTGAGGTATTTTACTCAGCGAATAAGGAAATGCCAGAAATAGCAATCAATAGGGTTGAGTAAGTATGTTTGCAAACTTGATGCTTCTTCTTACGCCTCAAAAAACCACCCCGCCCATTGGGCGGGGTGGTTTCCCTCGCCCCTAGTAGCAGTACTTTGTAACGTGCAAGACTACTAAATTGGCAACCTCAATCCGCCCTGTCGCTTTGTCGACAACACTATAACCCAAGGGCGATGACCGTTATCTTCGGTCATCGCCCTCATTTGCTTGCGAGCTGTCAAGCACTGTGATGCTTGGTGGTTTTGCTGAAATAAATAATTCCTCTGTCTCAATCTGCGCTTGTTGTAAAATTGCGATAGCCTTTGTTGTTGCCCCAAAAAGCTTGTTGTACATCTCTGGATAGTTTGCCATAAAAATCTCCTCTATCTAATGTACAAATAATATATCATCTATTAGTCTATATGTAAAGATAAGATTTGTTTTAATGTAGATTAATACATTAGATACGAGGTGTGTTATGATTAAGCTTAGAGTAACAGAGCTTTTACAAGAACATGGAAAAACTAAATATTGGCTGTACAAACAGATGGGCATGAGCTATCAAAACTATAATAAAATGATAAGCAACCAAACCGCTTCTATCAGATATGAAAACATAGAAACCCTTTGCGTCATATTTTCTGTCACACCGAATGAGCTTTTTGAATATGATTTTGAAACTTCAAAGATTTAAAACGATATGCGAGCAATCCAAAAAGTAGCAAGTTTCAGTAAATCTCAAACCGACACAGACATGTGACCCTACGCCGATTTACCCAAGGTGCAGCAACCACCGTTCGTAGGGTGCGACGTCCTCGGCGCACCGCCGTTCTTGCCAACGCACCGCCCGTTCCTAGCCCACGCACCGTATCGCCCAAAGGGACGTGCGCAACAACCCTGCGCTGTTTCTTACGATTATTTGGGTTCGCGCGGCTCAGAGCAAGAGTTTCGAGCTG
The DNA here is from genome assembly GCA_031546715.1 of Oscillospiraceae bacterium. GTDB lineage: Bacteria > Bacillota > Clostridia > Oscillospirales > UBA929 > JAVBKA01. The sequence continues at coordinate 7,674 of JAVBKA010000158.1, forward strand.
TGCGCAGCTCGATAAAAGGCGTTGCCTTTTAAAACCATGAGCTTTTGAAAAAGCTCAATCAAAACTTTTGCTTCAATCCAAAAACAGGGGTACGAGCCTGCACAAGCTCATACTCCTGTTTAATGTTTCTATAAATCTGACTTCTCTCTCTATCAGACGCTGTTAATACTTCACTTATTCTTAAAAATGCCGTGCATTCTTAATACATGTTAATCAGAGATGCTAATTATCTCTTCAGGTTGACTAATTCCTCAAGTAAGGAGTCGGAAACGGTGATTATACGGGAGTTAGCTTGGAATCCACGCTGGGTGATAATCATGTCGGTAAACTCTCTTGAAAGGTCAACGTTACTCATTTCAAGTGCGCCCGATTTAACTGGACCGTTGACATCTGTGTCAGGTAGGGCAATTCTTGGGCTGCCTGAGTTTGCGGATTCTCTGTAAAGGCTGTTGCCTGCTCTTTCAAGTCCTGATGGATTAATAAAAGTGGTGGTGGCTAAAACGGCAACCTTAACGTTTACGCCGTTTTCGTCCATGGCGGAAATTAAGCCTGTTGAGTCAATGGCAAGGCTTTTGTATGCTGTTGGGATTATAATTCTGCCAACTATGCTGTCGCGAGTTTCTCTGCCCTCTTCGCCAGTGACGTTCATGGGAAGTATTCCGCCTTCAGGAGATGACAATTCTTCGAGCTGACCTTCGTCCTCTTTGCCTGCGCCCCAGATAATGTTTTCGTCGCTGGTTAAGTGCTCCATGACTGCTTCTTCCGTGGATTCAGGAAGCTCGCTGTCGCTGAGAAGCATAATTCCCTGTACAAACATACCCGAGCCTGTTACCAGATAGCCATGAGGGTCAAGATACATGTTACCTGCACGGGTGTACATAGTTTCTTCTCCGGCGGTAACTGAAAAGAAGCCTTCGCCGTCAATCATAAGGTCTAATGTACGGTCGGTTGTTTGAGTGCTACCGTTTGTATGTATAACGTCAATTGCGGCAGTTGTGACGCCTAGACCGATTTGCTTTGGGTTTGTACCGCCTGTGCTTCCAGAAGCTGATGGTGCAGCGGCAGGAGCAAGAGTTTGGTTGTACATTTCAACAAAGGTCGCGCGGCTAGTTTTGTAACCAAAGGTGTTAACGTTTGAAATATTGTTAGCCACAACGTCCATTTTAACTTGGTGATTTCTAAGACCGGCAACACCGGCAAACATGGATCTAAGCATTGTTTCTGCCTCCGTATTAAATACTGATTTTTCAACTTATAAAGTATATATCGTAAGTTTATTAGCTAACTTTAGGGATTTTTAAAAACTTTTTCAAGTTTTTTATTAACCGAGAGCTTCCAAGGAATCAGCAACATTAAGAATTTGATATAAGCCGACCTCTGTACCGTTTACAGAGACATACATGTTGCCGTCCTTCAGGCTGATTTTATCAACCTTGCCTTCAAACTCATGCTTTGTGCCGTCCTCAGCAGGAATTTCAGCTTTAATGTACTTGCCGACCATTGCTGTTCCCGCAAGCATTTGCGAACTGTCGCCTGCTAAAATGCTGTTATTAAAGACTTGAGAAACGTCCTTGAGCCAAACCATTTTCTCGCCGACCTTGACATAGGGTTTTCCTGCTTCAACACCTGCACTGTCAACAGGACCGCATACGTCTGTGATAACTCCGGTGGCTTCGTCTCTAAGTACGCCGACGATGCCTTTTCCAATCATTGAATATGCCTGAGAAACCGTCGTTCCGGTAGACACTGATTGCATACTTTCCAGCGCGGAGAACTGCGCCATTTGAGCAATCATCGCTGCGTTATCCATTGGGGCGGACGGATCTTGATTCTGTAGCTGTGTGAGAAGAATATGCATGAACTGATCCTTACCCATTTCTTGAACGGGCTTACGCTTCTGCTCCTGCAAAATATAATCTGTCGCGCTGTTTGTTACGGCTGGAACTGGCATTTAGTGTACCTCCAAAATTTTATGCTCTTAAGTCAAACCCTGTGTCATCAAGCTTTTCGGGAGCAAGTGCGTTGTTTCCGTATACCAGATTGGTAATTCTTGATTCAATAATTTGATTGGTGTTGATTCTGTTTAGGCTTCGTTTGCCTGACTTGCCGTCCTGATAGCTTTGTGGTGAGCCGTTGCCCTGCTGTTGGTCAAAGGAGCCTCGTGAAAAGTCCCATGCTACGTCGGGTTGCTCGATGGAGATGGACTTCATGTTAATTCCCATGTCCTTCAAGGCGTTTTGAAGTTCTGTCATCTGTCCTGCCATAAGGTTTCGCACTGTGTCGTTTGCGGGCTTAAGGGTTGCCTTAATGCCCTCCTTTGTGGACTCTATGATTACTGACATTTTACCAAGATATTCAGGGCTAAGTTGAAGCTCTAGCTTTGTAACGCCCTCGCCCTTATGCAGTGCCGCCGACTGTATCAGACGGTCAGCGATTTGTGCGGCGGTGGTGGGCTGTTTTGCAGGTGCTTCCTGTGTAGAAGGTTGGTCAAAGACTGTTCTTGAAGAATTTTGCTGTGCGTTCTGCACTGCGGAGCTGTCAAAAGGATTAAATTTTCCGTTTTTACTGTCTTTATCCTGTGAACTGCCCTCGTCTGCTGTATCGCTTGATGTATTGCTTGACGTGTCGCTAGAGGCGGAATCAACGGTTATGGACGTATCGCCCTTGGCTTGCTGTACAGGCTCTTCTGCGTCTGCGTCTGCGGATAATGTGTCTGTTTTCATCTGTTGCACAGTGTCGGGTGTTTCGGCGGCGGCTGTATCTGCTGACTGCTGTACAGGCTCGGTCATTTCGGTGAGCACTGTATCGGCGGTTAGCTGTTGTTCTGGCAGTGGTGCATTTTGGTCGAGGGTTTCTGGGGCGACTTCTGGTTCAACTACAATCATGTCAAGTCTTGATAATAAGAAGCTCTTAATGTCTGTTGGAGTTTGGGGAACTTCGGCAGTCTCGGCTGTTTCTCCTGCGGGTTTTGCAGTAGGCAGAGCGATTTGGTCAAGCTCATTTGCCATTTGTTCTCTGACTGCGTTTATCGCCTCTGCGGCGGCTTCGTTTTCTATTGGGGATGGATTAACGCCAATGCCGTCAGTTGGTAGCTGTGTGCCGTCGGGCAGTGTATTTGAAACGTCTGTAAGACCTATGTACTCCATGCCGCTGGGTTGAGAGTCTGTCCGTGTTGTCATGGTTATTGTTGTAATTTTAATTGTTGTAATCTGGATGGCTTGGTTTTGTGGGTTCACCATTGACATCGGATTAACTGCAAGCCCTGATATGTCCTCGTCACTGAGGGACTGTATTAAGTCTACAAATTTTTCGAGAGTGTCCATAACATCGTCTGCGGAGGTTATGCCTGTTTCGCTGTCTGCACCTGCGAAAGTGTCCCATATAGACAAAAAGCCGTCGTTTTCCTCCAAGCCCATTACCTGAGCAATCAGACTCTTAAACTCATCCTGAGTTAGCAAGTCCGTGGGGAATACGACGTGCTTGACTTCCATGTCAAGTTTTACGGCTCCGGTTGTACCGTCTGCCGACGTTTGAAATAGCTCTGCTATTGACTGAAATACTGCTTGATATACCGCTTCGTCGGTAATAGCCTCTGGGTTGTTCTCAAGTAAATCGTTCACTTGAGCAGCGTCCTGTTCAGTGGGGGTGACAGTTGGTAAGGAGCTTGCAACCTGTTCGAGGTTTTGTAATTGCTTAACTATTCGTGATGAAATGTCTGCGTACTTTGGTTGGGACTGATTTACCTTGCCTTGATATGCTTGACTGGATGTTTGACTGACCTGAGCCCGCTCTAAAATTCCTTTAAAGGCTTGACTGTAGGAAATTTTCGCTGAGCTGAATTTTTGTGATATCTTGGCGGGCGGCGTTCCGCTTAATAAGGGTGCTTGCATTTCTACCATTCTAATATCCCCCAAAGAACCAATACATTGGCTTTAGTTTTATCCATTTACGGTGACTGGCTGGGCAAAGGGTCAAGGTCGCTTAAGTCTGGGAACAGTTGTTGAAGGAGTGCCGTTGAAATTGATGTATCTGAAAAACTGTCTAAAATAGCTGCTGCTTTTTTAGTATTCATTTTTTTGAGTAAAGCCAAGATATTCAGTTCATTGCCGTATTCTTCAAGTAAAATCGCGGCTTTTGACGGACTCATTTCAGACATTATTTTTGCCATGGTATTAATATCGTTAGAATCTGCAGAACCTTGAGCACCAAATTCATTTATTTTTTCAAGCCATGCTTCAACGGTGGCTTCGTTCTCTTCTAAAGCAGATTCTCTGTCCGTCAGTTCAGTGTCTCTAAGTTCAAGCTCCTCAGTGGTTTTGTCGATTTCCTCCTGCGATTCAGTAATGGATTGTTGCATGTCATAAACGTCTTGAATTTCTGCTTTATAGTAGTCCTCACGGGACATTTCTTCGGGATTTAGGAAATATAGTACAGGCCCGCGGATGATGCCCTCGGGGTCGAGGAGATATTTAATGCTTCCGTCTTCGCCGTACTCAGCTAAACGGCAGGTTGCCAGTACGCCCAGAATTGCAATAATCCAAAATAGATTTACGCCTATGAACATGCCTAAAGCAGGTCGCTTTTTCTTCTTGGGCGACCCCTCTCCTGACGACTTGGCTTCTTTAGTTTTTTGGGCTTTTTTATCAGGCTTGGCGGCAGGTGCAGCGTCTTCGTCTGCATCACGTTTACGTCTGGCTTCTCTGGGGTCTTCGTCCTCGTTATCGTCAGCAGCACCTTTTTTGTTTGGCTTACCATTTTTCTTATTGCCTGCGCCCTGTTCTTCTTCCTCTATATCCTTGACTCTTTTAGCCTTTACTTCATCTGGCATATAGACCGCCGTTTCTCCGATGACCGGAATTTTTTGAGATGCTGACCTCACTCATCGGCGAGAGGAAAGCATATATATGCTCATAATACTTTGTATATCTATTTTTCGATACTTTTTAAAAATTCTTTAATCTAAAAATTTATTAAAAATTGAAAGTTCAGAGAAAACCTTTTCAGAACTAGAATCTTAACCCAAAAATGCAAAAGTTTTGCATGAGCTTTTTCAAAAGCTCATGGTTTTAAAAGGCAACGCCTTTTATCGAGTCGCGCACGACTCGAAATCCAACTTTGAGCCGCGCGAACCAAATAATCGTAAGAAGAAACGCAACACAGCGCAGGGTTGTTGCACACGTCCCTTGGTGTTGCTGTGTTTAGTGCGAAGGACGGCGGTGCGTGGGTTAGAACGGCGGTGCGTGGGTTAGAACGGCGGTGCGCCGAGGACGTCGCACCCTACGAACGGTGGATTGCTGCGTTTTGGGTAAATCGGCGTAGGGGCGAACTTTGTTCGCCTGAGGTTGCGGCTATCTAGACGCTGTCGCTGTCACGTTCGTCACCGCGGTTGCGTTCTACGACCGCCGCTCCGCGCTACGTGGTGGTTGTTTGTAGGGTGCTCGATTGTTCACCGTAGTTTGTAGGTATGGTGACCACCCCGCCCTTCGGGCACCCCTCCACAGAGGGGAATTGGGATGCGGGCGATGGATTATTTCTCAACTTTAGATAACAAGCAAACTACGCAACCTGACAAAATTCCCCTCTGTGGAGGGGTTGCCCAACGGGCGGGGTAGTATAGCCCCAAACATAGCACAATCCCACCACACCAAACCACCACTACAGCCCCACCCTATCAAATTGCCGAATCATATAGTCAGGACGAGCGCGGCGCGACCAGTCTGCCGTACAACAGCCCATCAGGCGCATCCAAAAGGGTGCTTTGCACGATGGCGGCAGACGTCTACCGCCAATCGCTTTACCACCTTTGTAAAGGAAGTGCCTCCGCGGCATGAGCGGGACTGGGAGAAATATGCGTTTATGCCAAAGGTGTGCAAACCTCGGGCGAACAATGTTCGCCCCTACGGCGATTCACCCAAGATGCCGCAATCCTAAAGACGACGGCAAGAGCAGAGCCTTTGGCCTACGAGATTGAGGTTTATGGTCGCCTTTGGCGTCTAGCTTTCGCTAATCCGCACGGGTGATTTTGTTTGACAAAAAATCGTCGATGGCGGCGGCGTCTTCGGCTTTGACTTTTAGTTTATATTCTTCGAATTGCTTTTCTTTTAGCTTTTCAAAGGTTTTTCGTTCGTTTATTACTTGCAAAAGGCGTTTTTGGATGCGTTTTTTTTCGTCTTCTGCTACTTCGATTTTTTCTTTTTGCTTCTCTATGGTTTCATTTATCGCACGAAAGCCTGTTGCCCAGATTTGCAGGTCGGCGGGCTTCACGCCCTCAAGAACCTCTTGCTTGTACTTCTCACGCTCGGAGGTCAGGTGCTGGTGCAAGCCCTCTAGTTCCTCGCGAAACATTCTAATTCTGGCTTCGCATGACGCAAGTTCTGCCATGTGCTGCTTTTCAAGGGTAATTTTAACATTGAGGGGAGATTGAAGCGTAAACTTAAAAGCTTTCATTTGTCAAGCTCCAGAACACGCTTTAAAGTCTCGTCAAAGCCAGTATAATCGTCAACTCGCTGTTGCAAAAGCTCGTTTATTTTAGCAATAAGCTTAATACTCTGGTCAATTTCAGGGTTTGAGCCTGCTCGATATGCTCCGATGTTTATCAAGTCCTGAGCGTCACGGTAAACTGCCATCATGCTCTTGATTTTTGAAGCCTTGTCATAATGCTCACGCTTGGTGATATCAGGCATTAAGCGTGAAACGCTTGCTAAAATGTCGATAGCGGGGTAATGATTGCGATTTGCAAGGTTGCGGGACAGCACTATATGTCCGTCCAAAATGCCGCGGGCGGTGTCGGTAATAGGCTCGTTTAAGTCGTCACCCTCAACAAGAACCGTATACAAGGCGGTGATACTGCCCTTTTCTGAATTGCCTGTCCGCTCTAAAAGCCTTGGCATTACAGTGTACACACTGGGGGTATAGCCTCTTGATACAGGAGGCTCGCCTACCGCCATTCCTATTTCACGCTGCGCCATGGCATAACGGGTCAGACTGTCCATCATCAGAAG
>JAVBKA010000149.1:0-4821 GCA_031546715.1 Oscillospiraceae bacterium
AGACCGAAGCTTTCATATTAAGTCACCATTTCTCCAACGACACAAAATATAGCGACTGAATACAACCTACCATCTGTCGTTGGAGAAATGATAAGTGGCTTATGTTTAAACATCCAACCTAGCGTTTATAGGTTGAATTTATTCAACCTAATCTCCTCGTTTTCTTTATAGAGCAGAACGGCTTTGCCCTCTGTTACCCACGCTTGCGTCTAGGACGTTCTCTATACTAACAATAATTCTACAAACTGTCAATATTGCATACTAATACAATTGACAATTTGTTAAAACTTGCTATGATTAGTATAAGTACCAAAATCCATTTTCCAAAAGGATGACGATGATGAAATTTACAGTTGAAACACAGAAAGAAATAGACAAATTTTGCAGAAAACGTCCAAAACTCTTGCTTACAATTGGCGTACTAAAGGGTGACCATGTTGAGTTTTCAACTCTTGATGGGAATGGTAAAGAAATCGAATTATCTTTTCCACGTTATGATATTGGGTCTATCACCAAAACCATGACAGCGTCCTTGCTTGCAAAAAATGTCACCGAAGGCAAACTTAATCTCGATTATCAACTAAACCAGTACATAGAAGGGCTACCAGAGCGATATTACCCCACATTGAGGCGTTTGGCAACCCATAACTCAGGTTACGCCATATTGCCGCACAACAAGATTCAGACAATTGGTATGCTTCTTAAGATGAACTCTAAAAACGGATTTATAAAAAACAATCCATACAATGGCGTGACTTTTTCAGTTGTGAAGGATGCCATCATCAACCATGCCATGCAAGACAAAGATTATTCCTATACATACTCTAACATATCCTACGGAATTTTAGGATATATAGCCTCCGCTTGTACAAAGGAAACCTATGTTGAAGCGATGAATAGGTTTCTAAAGGATGAGCTACACTTGACCAACACTTGGGTTGGCTCAAAAAATACACTTCAAGGGTACAACGCTAAAAATGAACAATCCCCTAACTGGTTATGGGATGATGGCGACCTTGTAATGGCGGCTGGGGCAGTTTCTTCTGATGCCCGAGATTTATTAACATATGCAAAAATGAACATGTATGACGAGCGTCCATATTTCAAGCTTTGTCACCAAAAGCACGGCGGAGGTAACAAGGAATGGGACATGGGTCTTGGGTGGAGATTGCAAAGAAATTCAGGAACTATCTGGCATGACGGCAACTCTGGCGCATACGGCTGTTTTGCGGGATTTGACAAAAAGAGCGAAGTCGCTTGCGTAGTACTCTCAAACTATGTATTTGCCAAAACTCAGGCACTGGGATTTGCGTTGATTAATCAGGTCAAAAACGGTAATCTGTAGTAAATAAAATACCACTTTTGGAGAATAGGTTGAATAAATTAAACCTATTCACGCTTCGGCGGATATTTAAAAAAGCAACTTATCATTTCTCCGGCGAGGAAGGTAAGTTATTCATATGAAAATAGTGTCGCCGGAGAAATGGGTGCTTATAATGCCAAAACTAATCACCATTGGAGAGGCTTTAATTGATTTTATGCCTAGCGGCATCGGCAGATTGAGTGAAATTGCCTCTTTTAGTCCTTGCCCTGGAGGCGCGCCAGCCAACACGGCGTCCGCCGCTGCCGCATTAGGCGTACCTAGCATGGTAATTACCAAGCTGGGTATGGACCCATTTGGAGATTTTCTCCTAAATGCCATCAAGAAGTCGGGTGTGGATACAAGAGCCGTTCTACGTACTAGTCAAGCAAATACTGGACTTGCATTTGTATCCCATACCGCTAATGGTGAGAGGGATTTCCTGTTCTATCGCTCTCCATCCTCCGACATGCTTTTAGAAGCGGACGATATAGACCCAAATTGGTTCGAGCCTGGCGACATACTTCACTTTTGCTCTGTTGCGTTGGTGGATGCGCCCTGCAGACGTGCCCATGACCGTGCTATAGCCATTGCCAAAGAAAAAGGTTGTATAATCAGCTTTGATGTAAATTTGCGGTTCCCGCTTTGGAGAAGTGCAGATGAGCTAAAAGAAGTAGTTCTGACGTATATTCCACAGGCAGACATTGTTAAGGTGAGCCGTGAAGAGCTTGATTTTCTAGGAGACATTAACGCACCTTGTCTCATTGTCACACAAGGCGAAAGCAATGCTAGTTACATCTGCAACCAGCACGACGTTTCTGTAAATGCGTTTGTTGTCCCCGCAATCGACACCACTGGAGCAGGGGATTCATTCATTGGCTCATTTTTGGCAAACGTAATCAAGACAGGGTCTCAACTTCCCTCAGATTACAATGAAATCGTACGGCTGCTGACGTTTAGCCATGCCGTTGCGGCTATCGTGGTTAGAAGAATTGGAGCTCTCGCCGTTATGCCAACAGAACGGGAAGTTGCTGATTTTATTGCGGAATATGTTGATTAAGTTTGTTATCTGGGGTATGATACTTTAGCATCGATAGCTAATTATATTTGTATTGGAGGGGAAATGCGCAATGGGAATTTATGAAACTTTTGATTCTTCTACGAAAGAGATTTTGAAACCCTCAAATATAGCCGAAAAAATTGAAGGCTTTCCAGAAATCGTTGTTGTTGTCTTTGGGCAAAGAATGTTAAATGTATTACTTGATGGCAATTCAACCGAAATAATCAGTAACATGATTGCGGGAATTAATATTCCTATTTATAAAACCGAGTACAAGGGTAAATCTATCGCTTTTTATATGACTACTACTGGTGCGCCGGCAACTGTAGGATTGCTTGAAGAGATTATTGTAAAAGGTGGAAAAAAGATACTCATATTTGGTTCATGCGGTTCACTAAAAAAAGATATTACAGACGGACATATTATCGTTCCTGACTCAGCGTTTCGTGATGAAGGAACAAGTTATCATTATGCTTCTGCCGAAACAGGAGACTTTATAGAAATAAAGACGGCATATCGTCTAGCTGAAATTCTTGATGAACTAAATATCCCGATTGTAAAGGGAAAAACTTGGACTACTGATGCTATATATCGTGAAACGCAAAAGAATATGGAACTGCGAAAAAAGGCTGGTTGTATTACGGTTGAAATGGAATGTGCTTCCATTATGGCTTTGGCAGCGTTTAGAAACATAGATATTTATCAGTTTTTATATACCGCAGATAACCTTGATTGTGAGAAATGGGAGCCTCGGCTGTTGGGAAACATGCCGGACAACTTACGTGAACAATATGTACGCATAGCTCTTGAAGTGGCTATAAGATTATAGAAAATAGCCATGTGCAGAGATAATTATCCAGTGTATTAATAATGTGATTAACATGACTTTTATTTTATACATCATCAGAGATAAGAATTATAACATTATACCTCCGTGTCGTAACTTGCTTAGCACCTTATTACGCTCACTTAAGTAAGAGCGAATTAACCCAGTAGCGGAAATATGCGTGCACATTTCCAGAAAAAATTCTATTACTGAGCGATGTCATGGGATGCCTTGCTTGGAAAAGTATGCGAATTCTAGCAGTGCAACCTATGGTTGACAAGATTCAAAGCATAGGTTGGTGGAATGCAACCAGAGGAATCGGTAATATTATCAGCGAAAGGAGATGAGTCTAATGACCATCGAAGAACGCATTCAGGAACTCCGAAAGGGTAAAGGACTATCGCAAGAGCAATTAGCCGAGGTGCTTGGTGTTTCGCGTCAAGCAGTTTCAAAATGGGAGGCCGGGCAGTCGTTGCCCGAAATCGAAAAGCTAATTTCCATGAGCGCACTTTTTAAGGTATCTACTGACTATATTTTAAAAGGTGAAACGCCACATTCAGAGGCTTCTTCATCCTTTATGCCGTCACGAATTGCTTCGCAAATTGTGTCCGCTGTTGCGGCAATGTTGCTTGCTGTGGGTATCTTTGCTGCATTAGGACAACTGAGCGACGGTGCTGCCACCATAGATATTTATGGTGGGCTTGTGATTGTAAGTGTGGGTGTAATGTTGATTATAGTCGGATGGTTTCTGGCTGGCGGACGCGCGCTGACCAGCAAGCCGCTATTTGTTGCGAATATACTGCTTGCTGGTGTGTTGCCGGCTCTGCTTATATCACAGCTATTGTTGGGACTTTCGCCCCAGACTATCTCATCTCTTAGTCCGCTTACGATTCTCTTGTTTGTTGTAGTTTATCTTGCCATGTGTGGCGTAGTTATATTTTTTTCTATAATTCGAAAGAAAGTACATAAATAACAGCCGGAATTGAAACATTTTAGCAAGCGCGGATTAATTCATTGCAGGGACGACCGCAAGGTCGCCCCTACGAGACGAAAAATTACATGAGACTACGAAAGACTACACAAAAAAAGCTAGCAACCCCCGACAAAGCACCACGTAGCGCGGAGCGGCGGTCGAAGAACACGACACCGGTGACGAACGCGACAGCGACAGAGCCTGAATAGCCGCAACCTCGGGCGCAATACGCAAGTCAGTCCGAATAGCACGAAAAAGGGTGCTTTGCACGATGGCGGCAGACGTCTGCCGCCAATCGCTTTACCACCCTTCGTAAAGGAAGTGCCCCCGCGGCATGAGCGGGACTAATAAAAACATCAGATTGTACCAAAGGTGCAGCAACCCGAGGCGAATAACCCCCAAAACACAACAAACCTCGGACGAACAAAGTTCGCCCCTACGCCGATTCACCCAAAATGTAGCAACGCCTCAGAGGACGGCAAGAGCAGAGCCCTTGCCCTACAAGGAACCGCCGAGCGTACTGCAAACCTCCGGCGAACAAAGTTCGCCCCTACGCCGATTCACCAAAATGTAGCAACGCCTCAGAGGACGGCAAGAGCAGA
>JAVBKA010000010.1:0-2693 GCA_031546715.1 Oscillospiraceae bacterium
CTTTCGGCAATGCAAATTTTTAGTTCTTCTGCTTAATCTCATAAGGCGTCCTAACCAAGTATTTTACTGTATAAATTGACAGTAAAATTAAAAGTAAAACTATCATCACAAAAAATACCTGTAAATATTCTGCAAAACCTAAATAATCCGAAACCGAACTCCCAAATGCTTTCACAAGTGTGAAAACACCATATTTTGTCACAAAACAACTCGCTATATATAGCGCAGTTGAGATTGTAGTCATAACGCCAATATACAGCATGAACAGCGAACTCTTGCGGCAACCAAGAAGAAAGAAAACTATCTGCTGTTTTTTAAGCTTCTCCAATAAAATCGAATATAGATATGCAATGTTCATTAACCCAAGCGTAGTAAGCATTAAAACTAAAACAATGCTTCCGATAAATGACGCATCAGGTACATATTTTTTCGGCAAAATCACATTTTCGACTCCGAAAAAACCTTTTATGTCCTCAACGAAAGATTCTTCCGTTTTGCCTGTAATAATACTGCTCGGGGCAATCTGTACTGTGACGTTGTCTACTTTGTCAGGTACTCCATCGTACAAAATCTCATAAAAGTCATTATTAAACAAGCTTAGCCCGCACACTCGGTATGTCTTACCACCAAAAGTAACGTTATCCCCAACAATAGTATTTTTAGTCGTGTCTTCTGGAGCTACAGCTTCGTCTATACTTTCCAAATAATGCCCTGAGGATACTTCAAATCTCTTTGTTTGCTTATACGTACAATTAGCTTTAACCATAATATTATCAATTACGTAATTAACGCTTAGTCTTTGGAGCATATTATCGTATTTTTCGCGATAAGTATCTATTTTTTTGTCAAGTCCGTCTGCTGTACAATTAAAGGAATATGTTCTCACAGATTCCCGTATGGAAATAACTCCGTCATTAAAGTCTATGTAAAAGCTATACAAATAGAGTGAACCGGAGGTGCTAAGAACATAAACGACCACAATTAACGCCAGAAATGTTGGCGAACTCTTCGCAAACGACTTCAATGTAAGAAGAAATAACATACAAAGTCCTTTCTCTGGTCAAAATAAGACACCAGATATCAGAGAGTGGCGATAGCAAGCCTGTAACTCAAGAACCTTCATGAGTAATAATACATCAAGTCTCCCCAATTATCAACAGGCATTTTATGCACTTCGTTGTGCATAAAATGCCTGTATCTTTGAGCTAACTCTCTACATCGTCGGTCAGGGTTCGGCTCAAAATCTCGTAAATTTTCTCATACTGGAACGAATCAATGAGTGTTTTAATTAGGTTAAATTCGCCATCATTTAGAAACTCTTGCATTTTATCTAAAACATCAATCGCTTCATTAAAATCAGCCGTGCTTACAGCTTCCGCCAAGCTTTCAGAAAGCTCTTTCGGCACTGCGTCAAAGCTCATATCTGTGTCCTTTATTGTCTCAAGATAATCTGAGCCATCCTCGTAAACATACTCTATTTCGAGATACTTTTTCATTACATTAAAAAGGGTTTTTCTTTGGAAAGGCTTTCTAATATAATCATCAATTCCAATGGAATATATTCGATTTTTGTCTTCCTCAAATGCGCTTGCGGTTAAGGCAATAATCGGGGTATAGGGGCGTATTTTATCTTCACGAATCTTGGTTGACGCCTCATATCCGTCCATTACTGGCATACGCATATCCATCAAGATTAAGTCCACGGCTTCGGTTTCGTAGATTTCACATGCCTCTTTGCCGTCTTTTGCCTCAAGAATTGTAAACCCGATTGGTAGGAGTAATTCTCGAAGCACCATAATATTATCCTCCTTGTCGTCAACAACAAGAAGTTTAGGGCTTTTTCCATCGGCAATTGAAACAACGTTTTGATCCATTTCCATTTCAACGATACTGTTATCTATGCTAACTTCGATGGGAATTTCAACTCTGAATGTTGTTCCCACTCCATGCTCACTATCTGCGGTTAAGTTGCCGCCCATGAACCTTGCAAGCTCTCTGCTAATTGAAAGACCCAGCCCCGTTCCTCCAATGTTTTTGCCACTCTCACTTTGTCTAAAGGGTTTAAATATATGCTCCAGTTCGTCTTTTTTTATACCCATGCCGGTATCTGAGATTTCCATGACAAGTATTTCACGTTCTTGCGAATTGTCAGTTTTCAATTTCCAAGAAAGACCGCCGCTATTAGTAAATTTAACAGCATTGCCAAGAATATTAATGACTATTTGCCTGATTTTGCTTTCATCAGAATAAACATATCTGGGCAAATCATCATGCTCAATCAAGAACGAGATACCTTTAGCATTCGTGCGCAGCACAAACATGCTCTTAATCTCGGAAATCATTGCAAACATGTCAATAGAGGACGGATTGTACGTTATACTTCCGGCTTCGATTTTCGACATTTCCAGCACGTCATTAATAAGCGTAAGCAAGTGCTCACCGCTTCTATTTATGGTATGTATAAACTCTTTTTGCTTTTTTGCCAGAGTTTTATCCGAAATCAATATTTGAGAAAAACCTAAAATTGCATTCATAGGCGTTCTTATTTCATGGCTCATGTTGGCAAGGAAAATGCTCTTCATCTGATTTGCTTCACGCTCTTTTTCCGCTGCTTTTAGCAGAAGCTCGGCTTCCTTCTTTTGCGATGAGATATTTTGGCATATAAAAATAATACTGTCATCATTTTTATATAC
>JAVBKA010000082.1:0-9965 GCA_031546715.1 Oscillospiraceae bacterium
ATTTCGCTTTGTTTTAAAGTTTTCCTCTTCAAAATATTCGTTTTTACGGCGAATTTTTTCAGCAGTAGTAGCGGCGGCAGAAACCGCCGCAGGTTTTTTGCCTTGCTTGACAGTTTCGGCTATGTGCGCAGCCTTTGGCAGTACTTGGGTTGGCTCGTCCGAAGGCGTGTTTCTAGCGTCGGTGAGGTCGTATTCAAAGTTAATTGAGGGGTTTTTTCTAAATTCATCAAGGTCACGAAGCATCGCTTCGGCACTTTCGTAGCGTTTTGAAACATGCGGCTGCATAGCCTTCATGGTTATCATTTCCAAGGCGTCAGGAATTTCTGGATTAACCTCTTTTGGGTTAAGCGGAACTGAGTTTATGTGCTGAATAGCAACAGAAACTGGCGTATCGCCTTCAAAGGGGAGGCGTCCTGTCAGCATTTCATACAGGACGACGCCAACGGAGTAAAGGTCGCTGCGGGCGTCAATATGGCTTCCGCGAGCCTGTTCAGGGGAGATATAGTGAACGCTGCCCAGAGCCTCCTGAGTTAGCGTATTTTGCTTTGACGCAAAGCGGGCAATGCCAAAGTCTGCGACCTTAACTGTGCCGTCTCTGAGAATCATGATATTGTGGGGCTTAATGTCCCTGTGGATAATTCCGCGGCTGTGGGCATGGCTAAGAGCCTTTATTATCTGTGAGCCGAAATGCAAAACCTCGCGCCAGTTGAGAATGCCTTTTTTGTACATATATTGCTTGAGTGTTATGCCGTCAATCAGCTCCATTACGATGTATTCTACCTCGGTATTTTTAGAAACATCATAAACCGCAACGATATTTGGATGACTAAGCATTGCAACGGCTTGGCTTTCATCGTGAAATCTGCGCCGAAAGTCTGCATCCTGAGAAAAGTCATCCTTGAGTACTTTTACAGCCACAAGACGGTTTAGGCGATGACAAAGAGCTTTATAAACAACTGCCATGCCGCCGACACCGATTACCTCAAGTATCTCATATCTGTTGTCAAGCATTTGTCCTATGTATTTATCCATTAATTTAATCTCCTTAGAAAGACAAGAGTATGACGGTTATATTATCGGGTCCGCCGCGGCTGTTTGCAATGCGTATTAAACGCTGGCAGCAGTTTGCAGGATTCCCGCCATGCAGAACCTCATATAAAATTTCCTGATCATCAATAACGTTTGTCAATCCGTCAGAGCATAACACCAAGTAATCCCCCTGTCTGATTTCAACGGAGAAAATGTCGCATAAAACTGTTTCATCCGTTCCGAGAGCACGAGTAATAAGGTTTTTGCTTGGATGATTCTTAGCCTCCTCGGCAGATAAGTCTCCTCGATACAGCATATCCTCCACAACTGAGTGGTCACGGGTGATGCGCTGTATTCCTGTTCGGTCAATTAAGTAACCGCGGCTATCTCCGACGTTGGCAATGACGGCTTGAGACGGCGTAACAATGCCGCCTACCAAAGTAGTTCCCATACCGTAATAGTCTGGACTGGAAAGACTTTTATCATACACCTTTTTGTTGGCTATGGTAGTTGCCTGACGGATATAGGTGCGTTTTGCCTTCAACGTCATTCCCGGCTTAATAAGCATATGCAGCTCTTCAAAAAAGGAATTAGCGGCTATCTCGCTGGCAATATTTCCTGCCTTTGCGCCGCCCATGCCGTCACAAACTACGCATAAAGCGAAGCCTGTGTCATGGTTGATTTCAAGATTGTAATAATCCTGATTTTGAGTTCTTGAGAAGCCAATGTCGGTATTTGCCCATGCATTCATTAATGCTCCAGTCCTTTCAAAAAGGTAGACTATTACAATTTTACAATGACAGCCTTTCGTCTTAGCTGACCGCACGCCGCATCAATATCGTTTCCCAGTTTTCTGCGAACGGTGACTGTAATATTAGGCGTTGTGACTGCGCCCTGAAAGCGTCTGATAACGTCCTGTGAGGAGGACTTGTACGGCTTGCCCTCAACAGGATTGTAGGAAATCAGGTTTACGTGAGCGGATTGACTTGTTAGCAGGCGTTTAAGCCGCATAGCATGTTCTGGGGTGTCGTTCACGCCATCTATCATAACATATTCGTATGAGGTTCTGCGACCTGTTTTTGCAAAAAAGTTTTTGCAGGCGCGCATTAGCTCATTTATGGGATATTTTTTATTAACAGGCATCAGCCTTGACCGCGTTTCATCGTCAGGTGCGTGAAGCGACACCGAAAGTGTGATTGGAAGCTCAAGCTCTGCAAGGCGGTTTATTCCGGAGACAAGTCCGGAGGTGGAGATTGTAACATGGCGCAGGCTCATGTTTCGTCCTGCGGGGTGGCGAAGAATGTCAAGGAACTTAAGCACGTTATCAAGATTATCAAGGGGCTCACCGATTCCCATTAGCACTAAACTGGAAATGTTCTCACCGCAGTAAATAATCTGAGCAAGCATTTCACCGGAGGTGAGGTCGCGCACTTTGCCTCCCATAGTAGAGGCGCAAAAGGCGCAGCCCATGTTGCAGCCAACCTGCGTTGATATGCAAAGAGAGTGCTCAGCTCTGTAGTTCATCAGAACAGATTCCACTGTTTCGCCGTCACTAAGCCGCCAGAGCATTTTGCATGTACCGTCAGATGAAATCTGCTTTGTCTCCAGAATAGGCGGCGAAAAGCTGAGCTTTTCACGGAGGGACAGGGGCAGTGTCGTCATTTCTACTGGGAGCATACCCTTATGCAGAGCAGAAAATACCTGTGTGGCTCGATATTTTGGTTCGCCCATAGAGGTTAAGACTTCTGTAAGTTCCTCAGGGGTTAGGGATAATAAATCCTGCATGATTACTCAGCTTTCTGTAAAAGACATATGAAAAAGCCGTCAGTTCCGTGTAAATGTGGAAGCAGTGTTGTCATTCCGTCTGCGCGTATGCCAAGACCCTTAACTTCGAAGGGAGCGAGTGAAAATTCAGGATGGGATCCTAAAAAGCCCTCGATAACATTTTCGTTTTCAGACTTAAAAACTGTGCAGGTGGTATACATCAGCAAGCCGCCTGATTTGACAGCCTTTGACGCATTTTCCAGAATGTTGCGCTGGACTGTGGGCAAACGGGTTAAGGTGTTTTGAGCCTTGTATCGTATGTCAGGCTTTTTTCGGAGAACGCCGAAACCTGAACAGGGGACATCGCAAAGGACAGCGTCAAAAAGGCTGTTTGGCAGTGCCTTGCTGGCGTCAGAAGCCATGGGGGTAATTGAGTTGATGCCCAGACGTTCCGCGCCTTCACAGATTTTACTTAGCTTCTTCTCGGCAATGTCGGTGGATAATATACTGCACTTATCGTCCAGAAGCATCGCCATTAAAAAAGACTTTCCTCCAGGAGCGGCGCAGGTATCCCAAATGTTGGGGTTAGGTGTTTTTATCGCGGCAGTCAGGATTTCGGCAATTATCCTTGCGCCAACGTCGGCGACTAAGAATTCGCCGCGCTGAAATGCGCGAAGTCCTGTAACCTGACCGTCATAATTATATGCGTCAATAAAGCCGTGCATAGGTGTTAGTTGAGAAAAGTCGGCTTGCTTCAAGGGGTTTTTAATAAGTATCGTGGGAGGATTGTTGCCGCTTGCCTTGGCAAACGCCTCAGCGTGGTCGCCGCCAAGCTCAGCGTCGATGATATTCAATGCCCATAGGGGAAGATTGTACTTAATGGACACAGCCTCAAGTTTGTTAGCGGGTAGCTTTGGAGGAGTTGTCCTAAAGGCCGCAACCTTTCGTAACACAGCGTTTACAAGGGCAACGGCACTAGGGGAACGGAGTGCGGCTTGCTTTGCAGCCTCGTTGACTGCGGCATGGGTGGGGATTTTATCAGAAAACAGCACTTGATATGCGCCAATACGCAAAATGTCAAGCAAAACAGGCTGCATATGGGTAGTTTTTCTGTATTGTTCGATGCAAAAATCTAAATAGCTTTGCTTTTGCAGCACGCCCATACACAGATGATAAGCCAAGGCGGCCTCTCTTGTGTCTAATTCCTCGCAAACTATCGTTAGGGCGTCTTCTGCAAAACGCTCCTCAACCCTGCAAAGTCTTAGTGCCTCAAGGGCGGCATCTCTTCCGTTTGTAATACTCATTTAGCCCGCTTTCCACGAAGATACGCTCCGAAATCCATTTTTTTTCCTCCATTAGGCTGAACATCATGAAGTCTGAGAATTGCACCGTCACCACAGACCAGACCGTTAGTGTCGTACAATGTGCCTGAGTTTTGCTGAACGCTTGCTGGTTCTAGGGTGATATTGTGTAGCTTGAGAACATCTGAGCCACTGTCCCAAAATACGCCAGGCCATGGGGTTAGCCCTCGAAAAAGGTTGTATAGCTCCTGCGCGGGCTTTGTAATATCCAGCAGTCCCTGAGACTTGGTCAGCATCGGTGCGAAGGTGGCGGCGTCGTTGTTTTGGGGAGTTCTTGGGGCAGTGCCGTTATCGATGGCGTCAAGTGTTTTTATAAGTAAGTCCGCGCCAAGCTTCATTAGTCGTTCGTAAAGTTCGGAACACATTTCTTCAGGGTGTATAGCAGTTTTTTCAGTGAAAATAATGTCGCCTGTGTCAATGCCCTCATCCATAAATATAGTGGTAACGCCGCTTTCGGCTTCTCCGTTAATCACCGACCATTGAATTGGGGCAGAGCCGCGATACTTTGGCAGCAGTGAACCATGGACGTTTACACAGCCGAATTTTGGATATGCCAATATATCCTTTGGGATAATTTTTCCGTAGGCAACAACAGCGATAACATCAGGCTCAGATGCCTTTATAATGTCTAACGCCGTACCGTCACGGAGCTTTTCAGGCTGATAAACTGGGATTCCGTGAGCCTCTGCCAAGACCTTGCAGGGCGGGGGAGTTAGCACCATTTTGCGCCCCTGCGGCTTATCCTGTCGGGTAAACAGACCGCAAACTTCGTGATGCGAATTAATCAGAGCCTCAAGGGAGCATTTAGCAAAGTCCGGTGTGCCCATAAAGAGAACTTTCATTAATCTTCTTCCTCGTCGGGTGTTATAAATCTTGACGCAAGCCGTGTGTACAGCTCGCCGTCCAGATGGTCGATTTCGTGGCAGAAGGCACGAGCCTTAAGTCCTTCTCCGGTGACCTCAAAGGAGTTGCCGTTTCTGTCCAACGCGCGAACGGTCACGGTCATAGGACGCTTCACAATTCCTGTGACACCGGGGATTGACAGGCAGCCTTCAGGGCCTTCCTGTTCGCCCTCAATCTTAATAATTTCTGGGTTGATAAGCTCTAGCAAATCATCATCCCCAGTTTCCACAATGCAAACTCTGCGAAGGACGCCTACCTGCGGTGCGGCTAAGCCTACTCCGTTTGCTTCGTGAAGTGTATCCTTCATATCATCAAGCAATAAGTGCAATCTTTTGTCAAAATTAGTCACTAATCGAGATTTTTTTCTTAAGGTTTCATCTTTTTCGGTTAGAATGTTGCGAATAGCCATAATTAGTCTCCCTTTCAACTGCTGAGCATACGATTTATCCAATGGGGTCGGGGTCTGCATATAATGTAACACCTTTATTAAGTCGATCCTTGCCGAATGCTGTCAGCAGTGATGTAGTTAAATCACGGAGGGGGGCAGTTTCGCCCAGCAAGGTAAAGCAATATCGATACCGCATGTCTACCTTTAGTACTGTTGCAGGTGCTGGACCTAAGACGCGTATGCTGCTACTTTGCACCGCATTGTCAATCACTGTGCGCAAACGAGCGCAGGCTTTTTGGCAGTTATCCTGACTAATGGAAAACAATGTCAGCCTAGTCATGGAGGAGAACGGCGGTAAGCCTTGACATCTGCGAAGCTCGATTTCCGAGGAATAAAACTCATGGTAATTCTGCGCAGAAGCGTGAAGAAGTACAGGGTGCTGCGGACTAAATGCCTGCAAAACTGCTCTTCCCGACTTTTGACCACGTCCACCTCGACCGATTACTTGAGTGATAAGGGAAAAAGTGCGCTCGTTAGCACGGAAATCCGGCGTCATCAGTGAATTATCTGCATAAATAACCCCAACGAGGGTCACATTGGGAAAATTCAATCCCTTAGTAATCATTTGCGTGCCCACCAGAATTGGAACGTTTTTTTGCCGAAAATCTGTAAGGATGGACTGGGCAGAGGTTTTGCCGCCTGTTGTGTCTGCGTCCATTCGCAATACGGGCGTTTCGGGGAAAAGCTCCTGCAAATCCTGAACGACCTTTTGCGTTCCCGCTCCTGAGGTTTTGTAATCGCCGCCACATTCGGGGCAGGTGTCAGGCAGTTTTATAGAAAGTCCGCACATATGGCACATAAGGCGGGCGTTCGCAGAGTGATAGGTGAGCTTCATACTGCAACGACTACATGTTGGAGCGTTGCCGCATTCTTTGCACACGAGCTGACGTGATGTACCTCGGCGGTTCAAAAACAGAATAGTCTGCTCGTCAGCCTGTAGATTTTTGCGGATTTCATTATATAAAACAGAGCTAATAGTTGTGTCGTTACCGCTTTTTAGCTCAGACTTGAGGTCAGCACTTATAACATACGGAAGTTCCTGCTGATTATATCTATAGATTAGCTCGAAGTAGCCGTATGTACCGTTTTTTGCCGCATACATACTCTCAATTGAGGGGGTGGCACTGCCTAACAGCAGGTACGCGCCTGTGAGCATACAGCGGTATTTAGCCACGGTTCTGGCATGGTATCGAGGCGAGGTTTCGGATTTATACGTCAGCTCGTGCTCCTCGTCCATAATAATGAGCTTCAAATTAGTAATCGGTGCAAATATTGCACTGCGAGTACCAATTACGAGGCGGGCTGAGCCGTTTCTGATGCGTTTCCATTCGTCATACCGTTCGCCGATGGCAAGGCAGCTATGCAAAATCGCTACATTATCGCCGAAATGGGAGGTGAAAAGCTCCATTAACTGAGGAGTCAAGGCAATTTCTGGCACAAGCACCAGACAACCGTTGCCACTGTTAAGCGTTTGCTCAATCAGCTTTATGTATACCGAGGTTTTTCCGCTGCCGGTAATGCCGAAAAGCAAGCCGCAACCCGGAGATTTTTCACTGATTTGTGCTTGAAAATATTCAAATGCTTCAAGCTGTGAGATGTTAAGCACAAGGTCAGTCGCTTTACTTACAGAAACAGCAGGTCGGCGAAACACCTCCTGCTCAGTGGTATACACTAAACCCTTTGAAATAAGAGCCTTTAGAGAGGTACCCGATGCGCCTGTAAAATACAATAGGTCATGCTTTGAGACAGTTCCGTTTTCCATCAAAAAACGCAAAAGCGCACGTTGAACCGGTGAAGGCTTGCCTGTCAGCGAAGCCTCGGCTTCCTCGTGAGACACGGCAAGCGTGACGATTTCTGCGGTTTTTTCGGAGCTTTTTTGACGGGTTTTTACGTTAGTTTCCGCAATTCCAAAGGTTGCCAGAGCTTTTATTGCTTTTGTCAGCTTTTTTGTGTCCAAAATAACGGTTTGAAGCTCGGTAACAGTTGCAAAGCCGTTGTGGGCATACAGGTACTCAAGAACTGACCGCAGTGAAGCATCTGAGCCTTCAACTATTGAAAAGGCCTCCTGCATAGAAAATCCTGAGACAAGACTGCAAGCATCCTCAACTCTGAACCAAATTCCCGAAGGCAAAACAGCATGTAGAGCCTGCCAAATAGTGCAAAAGACGTTCTTACGAAGCCAAAGCACTATTTTTATCATAGCGGCATCAAGCACGGGTTCTTTATCAAGAAAACTTTGAATGCTTTTAACCTTAGCGTAATCACTGCTGTCCGATAAAGACAATATTATTCCTTCGGTTTTAACATTTCCCTGACCAAAGGGTACAATTACACGCATTCCCACACATGCAATATCCCGCACTGATTCTGGAACGGCATATGTGTAAGGAATGTCGAGAATATACAGGTTTGTGGCAACGGCAATTTTTGCGTAGAGCGGGCGATCCATTAATCTTCTTGGTTCAGTCTGAACTGACCCTTCATCTTGCTCTTTAACTGCCCTGCGGCAATCTCGTTAATAGCAATTTTTACAGGCTTTTCATCAAGATGAATGCCTTGTTCTTCTGCGTCTTGAGCGATTTCTCTTGCACGTCTTGCGGCGACGTTTACCAAAAGGTAGCGGCTTGGTACGTTCTTCATAAGGTCGCTGATTGATGGGGTTAGCATTGTGTAGCCTCCGATATATTCTTTTTGATTTTACATTGTTCAGCTATGACAATCGAGGAAAGGCACCTGACAGCCTCGGAGAATATGTCATTTATGACTAAATAGTCGTATTCTCCTATGTACGCACTTTCTTTTCGGGCAATTTCAAGGCGTGCGAGTATTTTATCCTCGGATTCGGTATTGCGGTAACGAAGCCGCCTTTCCGATTCGGCAGGGTCAGAGGGTGAAATAAATACCATAATTGCGTCAGGACAGCGTTGCTTAACTGCCAATGCTCCCTGCACGTCAATATCTAGCACGATAACCTCACCGTTTTTTATAGACTGCAAAACAGGGGCGATGGGTGTGCCGTAGCGGTTGCCGGCATACTCCGCCCATTCAAGCAGTTCATCTTTCTCAATCAACTCATCAAAATCAGTTTGAGATATGAAATAGTACGATATGCCGTCTGCCTCATGGTAGCGGGGCGGGCGGGTGGTAGCAGATACTGAAAATTTCATGCCTGGAATAGTTTTCATCACGTCGGTAATAACCGTCGTTTTTCCTGCGCCAGAGGGACCCGAAATTACCATAATCAAGCCTGTTTTTGATAAATCCATACTATGCTGCCATTTCTCCAACGACCAAATATACATGAACTAACCCAGCTTTATCATCCGCGTTGGTTAAATGATAAGCAACTTTTATAAAAATCCGCCGAAATGTTGTTGAGATAGCCGTCAGCAAACCGCATGTGTCCCTTCTGATACGCGTTTGCAATAAACTACGCCTCGCCTGTGTCTTCGTCCTTACTGTCGCTTCCAGCGAAGCGTCCCGCAATGGTTTCGGGCTGGATTGCCGATAGAACAACATGATCACTGTCCATAATAAGGACTGCTCTGGAGCGTCTGCCAAGGGTTGCATCAATGAGCTTTTCCTTTTCTCTGGCTAGCTGAATAATGCGCTTAACAGGTGCTGATTCGGGAGAAACTATTGAAACAAGGCGGCTAGATGATACCATATTGCCAAATCCGATATTAATCAGCTTCAAGATATACCTCTTTACTCAATATTTTGAACCTGTTCCCGTATTTTTTCAATTTCGGTTTTCAGTTCAACAACAATTCTTCCCATTTCAATATCGTTGCCCTTTGAGCCGATGGTATTGGCTTCTCTGGCAAATTCCTGAGCTAAAAAATCAAGCTTGCGACCGATGATGCCGCCGTCCTTGAGCATTTCTCGCAATGCTGCGATATGACTGCGGATGCGGACTGTTTCTTCGTCTACCGAAACCTTGTCGGCAAAAATTGCGGCCTCTGTGAGAATACGCGATTCATCGATGGCTGTGTTTTCCAAAACTTCCTTAAGCTTAGCTGTCAAACGTTGACGGTAAGCTAAGACGGTAACAGGGGAGCGCGCCTCCACGGCGGTGACAAATTTTTCAAGAAGAAAGCACTTTTGCAAAATGTCATCCTTTAGGCGAGTTCCTTCGTGTAGACGCATTTCGTTGAAGCTTTTGACTGCTAATTCAGTAAGCTCGGCTACCTTTTGCGTTAATTCGTCCTCGTTAAGCTCGTTTTTTTGACTTTGGGCGACCTCGGGCATACGGAGAAGGCTCATAACCGAAATGTCGTTTTTTAGTCCGTATTTGTTTTCGATTTCCTTTGCTGCGGCAACAAAGCTTTCTAAAACTGAGTTATTTACAGAAATAACTACATTTTCAACAGCAGAGGGTTCAAAGGAAACACCGACTTCTATTTTTCCACGGGAAACCCATTTTGAAACAACATTTTTAACGGTTTCTTCAAGAAACA
>JAVBKA010000143.1:0-6531 GCA_031546715.1 Oscillospiraceae bacterium
GCGGCGGTTGCCTAAGTGGTCAATATCGTCAAATGTGCCGATTCCATGCGCCAAGCAGCACAGGTAGTTAATTGAGGAAAGCATATCTTCAACAAGAATGTGCTTTGAAATCAATTCGTCCATGCGGTCACGGAGAGCTTCGACAATATCCTCTGGGTTTGATTCAAGAATCTCTTGAAGAACCTTGAAGCTTACCTTTTCGGTAATATTTAGGCTAGAAATGTCCTCTGTAACAAAGTGCTTGATATCAACCATGCCATTAGAGAAAACCTTAACCTCTTTACCCTCAGCTTCAACCCAAACAACAGAAACGCCCTTAGCCTCAAGGTCACGAACCTGCTCACGACCTAAAACTGTGCCAGCGTCTGCCAGAATTTCACCAGTTGTGGGGTCGATAACAGGGCGGGTGCATTTTTTGCCTGTTAATCTTGGGGAAAGAGCTAGTTTTTTGTTAAATTTATGTCTTCCAACGCTGCCGAGGTCATAACGGCGTGTATCAAAGAAAAGCCCAAAGATCAAGCTTTGTGCGCTTTCAACCGTTGGCGGTTCGCCTGGGCGGAGACGCTTGTAGATTTCGATTAATGCATCCTCTTGGGTTTTTGCTGTGTCCTTCTCAAGAGTTGCAAGAATGCGCTCGTCGTCGCCGAACATTTCACGGATTTCTGTATCTGTTTTGATGCCGATTGCACGGATTAAGCATGTGATATTCAGCTTGCGGTTTTTGTCAATACGGACTGAGAAAATATCATTTTGGTCAGTTTCGTATTCAAGCCATGCGCCACGGTATGGGATAACGGTGCTGCCAAGTCCAACTCCGATGGTTTTGTCAGTTCTTTCGTCATAATATACACCAGGGCTACGGACGATTTGAGAGACGATTACACGCTCGGCACCATTGATGATAAAGGTTCCGCCCTCTGTCATCAACGGGAAATCTCCCATGAAAATTTCTGCTTGCTTATGCTCGTCAGTTTCACGGTTGTGCAAACGAACCGTGACTTTTAGCGGCGCAGCATATGTTGCGTCACGTTCCTTGCACTCTGCGACTGTGTATTTCGGGTTATCCTCAAGTACATAGTCAATAAAGTACAGTCTTAGATTGCCAGTATAGTCCGAAATAGAGGAAACATCACGAAAAACCTGCCTAAGACCAGTGTCTAAGAACCAGCGGTAGGAATTTTTTTGCACCTCGATAAGGTTTGGCATGTCCAATACTTCTTCAAGGCGTGAGTAGCTCTTGCGGATCGTTCTGCCATAACGAACGTCTTTCGTCATCCAAGTATCACTCCAACTTCAATATTTGCAAGGGTGTCTTAAAGTAGTGGTTTACATAAAAGTTTGTTGCATCGTCCGATACGCACGGGCGAGATGTACTTTTTTCTAAAAATTCGCATCATATGGATATTGTAAAAGTGCATTGCATCTGGTATCATGTTTGTGTAAGCCTTGATATACCGTGGTCGTATTAAAAAAATAGAAGATAATGCAATTTAGGACTTTATCATACTTTCGTCAATATGTCAAGCATAATTTGGAAAAATTGGTGTAAACTTATGAAAGCATTCACAATCGGAGAAAATGACGCAGGTCAGCGCGCTGACCGCTTTGTGGCAAAGGCAATGCCTGAGCTGAAAGCCCACCAGATTCAAAAGGGCTTCCGCACAAAAAATATTAAAATTGACGGCGCACGCGCCGAACCCACGGACAGGCTTGTAGAAGGGCAGCTTTTACAGGTCTATGTGGTTGCCGAAAGCGGCTTTACCGTGCCAAAAGGCACTCCGCCCTACCTTGCCGCTGACGCTAAGGACTTAGATGTCGCCTATGAGGACGCTTATATTATCATTGTCTGGAAGCCAGCCGCCATCGCCTGTCAGCCAGAATCTCAGCTAGGCTCAAGAAATGATTCTACAAATGGACAAACTCTTGAAGCAATGATTCAAAGATATCTTTTTGACAAAAAAGAGTGGAGACCCTCGAAGGAAAACAGCTTCGCACCCACACTGTGTCACAGGCTTGACCGTGGTACTGAAGGCTTAGTTATAGCCGCAAAAACCGCTGAGGCTCACAGAATTGTTTGCGAAAAGATAAAAAACAGGGAAATCAAGAAATTTTACCAGTGCGTTGTCCACGGCAGACCCGAACCCGAAAGTGGCACGCTTGAGGACTATCTGTTTAAGGACGCACGGCAAAACCGCGTATATGTGAAACCTGAAAGCGTTGTTGGCTCTAAGCAGGCAGTTTTGAAGTATAAAACTCTGAAAACCTCCGAAAAGCTTACGCTAGTCGAGGTTGAACTGGTAACAGGACGGACGCACCAAATCCGCGCTCAGTTTTCATCACGTAAATGGCCGCTTCTCGGCGACGGAAAGTATGGCGACTATGCGCTGGATAAGCCTTACAAACGCAATTCTCAGGCACTTTGCGCCTACAAAATTCAATTTGCATTCGCAACCACCGCAGGCGTTTTGGATTATTTGAGAGGTAATATTGTCACCCGCCATGTGAAATTCGAGGAAATGAAATAGGGCTACGTTGCACATTTCTCAAATAATAGCCAAAATTCGCGGAGAATATTACACTAAGAAAAGAACTCTCAAAAAGAATTTTATTGACTTTTGTCGAAAATTTGATATATTGTTAGCACTCGTATGTTGCTCGATGACTTGCTGTGCATTTTTCGGCAACTGAATAAAGGGAGGGTGATCCATGTCCAAGGAGCTCATTCGCCTCGTTGACTGTGTCATGGCGTATGATGGTGAAGTTGTTTTAAACAAGATTAACCTCACAATTAAAGACAAAGAATTCCTCACATTGCTCGGTCCCAGCGGTTGCGGAAAAACAACCACGCTGAGAATAATAGGCGGCTTCGAAACTCCAATTTTCGGAGATGTGCTTTTCGACGGTGTGAGGATTAATGACGTTCCGCCGTATAAGCGGAAGGTCAATACAGTTTTTCAGAAATACGCTCTTTTTCCACATCTCAATGTTTTTGAGAATGTGGCATTTGGTTTGCGCATTTCTAAGCCAGACCCATCCGACACTAGCCAAAAACCAAAAAAAATTAAGCTCTCTGAGCAGGAAATCGAGCATCGTGTTTATGAAAGCCTTGAGCTTGTCGGGCTTAAGGGTTATGAAAAACGCCGTGTTCATCAGATGTCAGGTGGTCAGCAGCAGCGAATAGCCATCGCCCGCGCTGTGGTCAACCGTCCGCAGGTTCTGCTATTAGACGAACCCTTAGGCGCGCTTGATTTAAAGCTTCGCAAGGAAATGCAGGTGGAGCTAAAGGCAATTCAGCAGCAGGTGGGCATCACCTTTATTTATGTTACTCACGACCAAGAAGAGGCCCTTACCATGAGCGATACTGTTGTGGTTATGAATCACGGCAACATCGTTCAAATTGGAACGCCTATTGACATTTACAATGAGCCAATTAACGCATTTGTTGCTGATTTTATCGGCGAATCCAACATTATCCCAGGTGTGATGCACAAGGATTTAGACGTTTCCTTTTGCGGTCAGCGTTTTGAATGCGTTGACTTCGGCTTTGACCCCGAGCAGGATGTTGACGTTGTCATTCGCCCCGAGGACGTCAAGGTTAGCGGTGCTAACTCTGGCGCCCCCTTGACAGGACATGTACTTTCAACTATTTTCAAGGGCGTTCACTATGAAATGACCATTGAAACGCTCCTGAAAAACGGCAAAAAGGGCTTTAAATGGACAGTTCACTCTACAAAAGCCGAGGAAGTAAGCTCCATCGTCGGAATAGACGTTGCACCTGCCGACATTCACATTATGGATAAGCCCTTTGTTCCTAAAAAAGTCTTGTTA
The DNA here is from genome assembly GCA_031546715.1 of Oscillospiraceae bacterium. GTDB lineage: Bacteria > Bacillota > Clostridia > Oscillospirales > UBA929 > JAVBKA01. Next base: position 3,829 of record JAVBKA010000143.1, read on the forward strand.
GACGACGATGATGAGGTTATCGAGGAATCCCTTGAAAATCCTGAGCATGAGGACGATTCACCAGAGGCTCAGACCGACAATGAAAGTGTGTCAGGCAATGAGTAAGCGTCTTGCATTTCCCTTTGTGGGCTGGATGGTGCTGTTTGTTATTGCTCCCCTTTTTATTATTTTATTCTTTGCGTTTACCACGTCGGAAGGTAATTTTTCATTTGTAAATATTATCAATATCGGCGATTATACAAAAGTTTTCCTCCGCTCTATGAACTTAGCTGTTATTGCTACCTTCATTTGCTTGATAATCGGGTACCCTCTTGCCTATGCAATATCCCGCGAAACCCCTGTAATTCAGAACATTGCCATGCTATTGATTATGCTCCCCATGTGGATAAATTTTCTACTGAGAACCTATGCTTGGATGTCAATTCTTGAAGATACAGGTCTGCTTAACAGATTCCTCGGACTGCTGCACATTCCTCCGGTGCATATAATTAACACCGAAGGCGCAGTTGTTCTTGGTATGGTTTATAATTATCTGCCCTTTATGATACTGCCTATTTTTACGGTTATTGTTAAGATTCACGGCTCTGTAATCGAGGCGGCGCAAGACTTAGGCGGTAACAGCCTTACTGTATTTAAGCGAGTTATTTTTCCATTATCGCTGCCCGGTGTGTTAAGTGGAGTAACTATGGTTTTTGTTCCGAGTATTTCAACCTTTGTTATATCTAAGCTCCTTGGCGGCGGTAAAAAGCTACTGTTAGGCGATTTAATTGAAATGCAGTTTTTAGGAAATTCTTATAATTTGCATCTTGGCTCAGCAATTTCCATCGTTATGCTGCTAATGGTGCTACTATGCATCGTCATTATGAACAAGTTCGGCGATAAGGGGGATGTGGTGCTCATATGACCCAATTTGTCAGAGTAAGCGGGCATCAAACCGCAGGAAAATCACGTACCCGCATTCCCGGAAGAATTTTACAGATTTTAATTGCCCTTTTCCTGTATATCCCCATATTTACAATGATTGCGTTTTCCTTTAACTCCACCAAAAGCCGCACTGTTTGGTCAGGCTTTACGTGGAAATGGTACGAACAGCTTTTTAATGACCAAGCCATTCTCAATTCCTTTTATATTACGCTGGTTGTTGCCGTCTCCGCCGCCGTTGCCGCCACCATTATAGGCACTGCCGCCGCAATCGGTATCCACGTTATGAGAAAGACGCCCAAGAAGATTTTGCTTACACTCAATAACATTCCGGTAGTCAATCCAGACATTATCACAGGTCTTTCTCTGATGCTTTTATTCGGGGTTTTTATTACTGCTTTAAAAGCACTTAGTATCGATGTTGAACTGGGATTGGGAACACTAATGCTTGCCCATATCACCTTTTGCATCCCCTACGTTATCCTCTCGGTTATGCCGAAGTTGTCTCATATGGGAATGCATGTGTACGAGGCGGCTCTCGACCTTGGCGCGCGCCCTGTATCCGCTTTTTTCAAGGTTATTTTTCCCGAAATTCTCCCAGGTATCGCGTCTGGATTAATGATTGCGTTTACTATGTCTATTGACGATTTTATGGTTTCGTATTTTACCGCCGGTGTGGAAGTTCAAACTCTCCCTGTTTACATTTATTCGATGACTCGGCGCGGAGTTAGCCCCGAAATCAATGCGCTCTCGACTATAATGTTTCTAGCGGTGCTTGTATTGTTGGTAGTCATTAATCTTTTGCAGGCGATTGATAATCGTAAAGCTAAGCAATCCGTAGCTCGGCGTTGAACTATTAATTATTGGTATAAAACTGTTTGTTTTATATAATTATTTGAAAGGATCTGAGACTTGAAGTGAAAAAAATAGCATTAATACTAGTAGCTTTTATCCTGACAATGTCATTGTCAGCCTGCAAGGGCGGCGCGGTGGTCGCGGGCGGAACTGCGAGCAACTCCCCTACCCCAAGTGGAACTGGAAAAAGCATTACCGTTTACAATTGGGGCGAGTACATGGATGAATCCTTGAACGAGGAATTTACGGAACAAACCGGCATTGAGGTAGTGTACAGGAATTTTCAGACCAATGAAATTCTTTATTCAAACATGAAGTCCGGCGGTTCGTCCTATGACGTTATAATCCCGTCTGATTACATGATTTCACTCCTAACCGAGGAAAACCTGATTCAGCCTTTGGATTTTTCTAAACTGCCGAATTTCGCAGACATCGGCGACGCCTACAAAAACCCTGTCTATGATAGCGAAGGCAAGTACTCTGTTCCCTACCTATGGGGCACAGTGGGCTTGATTTACGATAAAACCCGTGTAAACGGTACTATCGACAGTTGGAGCACCTTGTTTGACCCAGCATATGAGGGACAAATACTGATGTTTGATAACTCACGAGATGCTATCGGAATTGCACTGAAATACCTAGGCTACTCCTTTAACACCACTGACAAAGCTCAGCTTGACGAAGCGTTAGAATTGCTAAAGCAGCAAAAGCCACTGGTTCAAGCATATGTTATGGACCAAATTCTTGCAAAAATGACTGCTGGTGAGGCAATTGTCGGTCCGTATTACGCCGGAGACGCGGTTACAATGATGGAAGAAAATGAAAATCTGGCGTTTGTCCTACCTAAAGAAGGCTCAAATATTTTTGTTGACGCCTTTTGCATCCCAACCTCTTCAAAAAATGTTGACGGCGCACATCAGTATATAA
>JAVBKA010000085.1:0-8438 GCA_031546715.1 Oscillospiraceae bacterium
AAATATGTACTTCTCACAGATGAATTTGCCGGAGGGAATTACGAAGGCATAAAGACAATGCACATTGCTGACTTTTTATTGTCCTCCGAATATTAAACAACACCATTATCTTCCCTTATCACATGTATTGATGCTAACGACGATATACTAGCACTTGACTTAAAGCCGTATACGCCAAGCCTTGACAGGGTTGAAATTCTGCGGCTATTATGATTTAAGTCATTGCATGTTAGACCTACAGCACAAAGCCACTGCCGAACAAGACTTATTAGCTGCCACGCTTGGCTGAGCTACTGCTTTTCGGGGACGAACGTTTTGATTGGGACGCCGTGTTTTTTGCAGTTGTCGATTACGAATTTTGTGCCACGGCTTGTGCCGTCCCAAAAGGCTATGACTAGGTCGCTGTACTGGATTATTGTGATGTTGCGCAGAAGAGGGGCTTGACGTTGGTGTTTTTCGTAGTCTGGTAGAAATTCTGTCAGCTTTATGCCTTGTAATACTGCGTATTCTCTTGCGCAGGTGTCGATGCCTTTTGCTCCGCCTGAGACGATTTCTGTTGTTTCAGGAGGTAAATATTTTTCTAAATTGTTTACCGTTAAATTTCTTGACCCAATTACAGCAACCTTCATGAAGGCTTTCCTCCTGTTAGATTTTTCGCCTGTAAGATTTTTGCTGCTAGATTTTTTTGTCTGTTTGATAAATATGCGCTTCTACGGCTACTACAATGGGAGCGGTGCGCCCCCATTGCTACCGCAGAAAACAAAAGTGCCGTGTTTGGCGCGAACCATACACAGCACTGTAATTACTATTCCAGTGCAATACTAAAAGACTCGTTGAGATCACCCTTGCAAAAATAAGCAAAAGCGAGTATACTCTAGGAGTGCAGTGCGGACGAAAGTCCGCTGTGTATGGTGGGGTTCTTATGGTGGGACACCTAAGCATGCTCAGGGGTGTTTGGTTCACCTCTGGGCTGCTGCACTTTGTTTTCTGATACGAGTATACACCTATTGGGTATGTTTGGCAAGTGGAGATTTAATAACTGTTGCACTTGTTTGCAGCTAAGCATAAAAAGCCTGTGGTCTTGATGACTACAGGCTTTTTATAATTAGTGTTGGGGTTCAGGGTTGGTTTTGGTTTTGGTTTTGGTTTTGGTTTGTTTATTCGCGCTTAGTGTTACTGTTTTCTGCGGATTTCTTGCGTTTGAAATAAATTATTATTGCAGTTGCTAACATTATTAGCAGTGCAAGAGTGAGAAATAGCAGGTTTTTCATGAAGTTGGAAAGACCTTGGGTTTCTTCGGCGGGTAAGTCTGCGCCTTTTTCCAGTACGACGACTTCGTCTTCTGAAATTTGAATTATTTCAGCGGGGGGAGATGATGTTTCGGGTTGAAAATTGGGGTTTTGTGAGGCAATTATATCAATTATGGTGTTTTCGTCTGGAATATCGGTGGGAGATGCTGTGCCGTCGGTGGGGGTGGGGCTGGGGCTGGTTTGTGCGTTGGGGTCGAAAACAGTGATGCTTGCTGTTTTCATGGCGGTGGCGTTATCGCTGTTGGTTACGGAATAGATAATGTGATATTTTCCTGCTGTGTTGCGGTTTAGCTGGCTTTCGTCGGCGGATACCTGCGCTGTGATGTCGCCGTCTTTGTCGTCGGTTGCGGTTACGCCGTCTAGTGGGTTGAAGGTCTCGCCAAGGGTGACGGTTCTGTTCGGTGCAAATATGCGAGGGACTGACAATGGGGACACGATTACCTTGATTTGCCTCTCTTCGGTGATGTTATTGGCGTCTGTTACAGAATACGTGACGGAATATTCACCTGCTACTTCGTTGTTGATATTGTTTTGGATTATTCTAATACTGCCTGTAATATCTGCGCCGTCTGAGCCGATTGCGTATAAATCAGTTAGCAGGTTTACGGTTTTACCCACGGTAATAACTTTGTCAAAAACTATTATCTGAGGTCTGGAAGATGGTGCAGGGCTTGTGGTTGGGCTTTCTGTGGTGGTGGGACTTGTGGTGGGGCTGGCGGTTGTGGTGACAGAGGGTGACGGCGTGGGTGATGGTGTTGGAGACGGAAGAGTATGAACTACGGTGATGGTTCTGGTTATTTTGGCGGTTATATTGTCACTGTTTTTGACAGTATAAATTATCTTATAAGTGCCAATTTTGTTTATATTTAACGGCCAGGCGGCTACAGATATTAAATGTGTGATGTCGCCGTCTATGCTGTCTACGGCGGTAACGCCTTGCATTATATTAAAGGCTGATGAAACCGTCACGGTGGTGTTTGTTGCTGTAATCACTGGGGTGGACAAGTCTCGGACGGTAATATTTATGGTCTTTTGAGCGGTAATGTCGCTGGAGTTTTTTACATAGTACACGACTGCATATTTGCCGGGAACACGTACGTCTAAGTCGCTGAAATCGGCAGTAATATTAGCAGTTAGGTCGCCGTCTGTTTCGTCGGTGGCGGTTACGCCGTCCATTAGGTTGACTGCACTGCCGACGACTATTGTTCTGTCGGCCGCTTGGATGGTTGGACGGGTGACGGTGGTTATGGTAAATTTTATCTTTGCATTGTCGTTGTTTTCGGATGCGCCTTTCATGGCGTACACTAGTGTTGTTGTGCCAACTTTTAGGATTTTGAGCTTTCCTGTGGAGCTGTCATAGTAGATTATGCTTGGGTCGCCGGAGACTGGTGCGTCAAACAGGCTATAGTCAAAGTATTTGTTTGGGTTGGTATCGGTTTCGATGCGGACATTATCCTTTGATAATGCTGAATAAGGCTCTTCTGCTGAGGATTGGAGTAGGTCTGCGCTGATTATATCTTCGTTTACTACTAATTGCTTTGAAATTTGCTTGCCGATGTCAAATTGCGCCGTTCTGGTTGCGCCGCCTGTACTGACGGGGTTACGAGCGGTAGTGTCGTCAAGATAATTGTGGTCTACGTAAAAACCCGCCTTGCCTTGAAATCGACTGGAGAGACTTCCGGCAAATGCGTTGTGGTTCATCGTAACTGTTGATAACTTGGGACAACCCAATAACTCCGGAATGCTGCCGCTGAAATGATTTTCTTTAAGAAGAAGAGCTGTCAGCTCCGGCAGTGCTAAGTTTGGAAATTCTCCGTAAAATTTGTTCATATGGAGTCTTAAGTCCTGTAATTTCTTGCAGTTGTTAAAATCAGGAAGTCTCTGTTCAAAGGAATTTAGGTACAAATGTATTAAGGTGACGTTATTTATACCTGTGAAGCTCGCAGGCAAAGTTGTCAGCTTATTTCGATGCAGAGTTAGTGATTTTAGGCTTGGAAGTTGAAAATCTGGAACAGTTCCGCTTAAATTGTTGGTATATAAAGTTAAGGCTTCAAGCGTTGGCAAGCGGAAGTCTGGGATTTCTCCACTTAGGTTATTCGTGCTTAAAACTAGAGATACTAGGCTCGGCAGGTCAAAGTTGGGAATTTCTCCGCTTAAATTGTTTTCGGATATATTTAGGGCGGCAAGTTTTGGCAAACTAAAATTAGGTATTGTTCCGTCGAGCTTGCATGACCGAGCTGTCAGAGACGCAAGACTACTAAGGAGGGAAATATTTGTGGGTATATGTTGCCCGCTGAAATCCTTAGCTGTTAGGTTGATTACAGTGATTTGGTTTAAATTATCCTGTGTCCACGGTTCTCCGTGGCCGATTTGTCGTGTAATTTCGTCTACAATCCACGCTTGGTTGTCAAAATCTGCCGCCATGTAGGTGGGAGCGGGGTCGGGGTTAGGGGAAAGTGGCAGATAAATGCCTGAGGCGTGTGCTGCGCATACCAGCGCATATGCGGTTATGATAACTGCAATTGTATGCTTTGTTTTTAGGTTCATATAAATCCCTCATTTTTGTAATGTAGGAATCTATTTTGTGCGATTACTGCGTAACTATTCTTTGGGATTGTTGGTGATGGCCGAGAGGAATATTTGTGCTTGACAAAAGAACATGCGTGCGCTATAATGAGTGGCGAAAACAAATGAAGGGGGTGCGCAATGCGCAGCCCCTTGAATCCTCAAAATACTATTTTATTCTAATTGGGGATTGTTGCTACAAACGAAAGAGGGAAATGACAATGGCAAATGGAAAAAAAACGAGCCGCCCTTAGCGAATTTAACGATTGGGAGGCAAGCTCGCCATACACAGTGTTTAATGGTCAGGAAGTTTGTGTAATGGTTGATGTCAAAGAAGTCTATACTGGGTTTGATGCAATTAGTGTTGCGCTGTTTTCACCTACAGACACATCTATGAGTTGGGGAGGTGTTACTCAGGAGGGGTTCGCTATTCCAAACATCATTACTGCAGCAACGCATATTATTGACTGGCAGCCCGATACACAAGAAGTGATGTTTTTAAAGGGAAATCAATATAATACTGAAAATGAGACGTACAACGGCGTAGCTATGCACGAATTTGGGCATTCGCTGGGGTTGGGCGATGCGTATGATGCGCCGTATATTCCGCTTATTTACAGGGGGGATGGGGGTGATCAGTCGAAGACTTCATTAGCTAAACATTATAACAAGAACGAAGATGAATTTAATCTTGCAATGGGTAACCAATCACCAGTTAAGCCAATAGAAATTGAAATGGTTATACTAGCGTTTTCTACCGGCAAGCGGCAAAACTTTGGCAAGCAGGCATATTATCAAACTATTTCTGAGGCAATAAGGTAAACTAATCGTTTTTAAACAGAGCTGCCGCTTCGTCTTTGACATACTGTATTCTGCCTAAAGAATGTGACGACAGATGTCCTTTGTGTAAAGAATAAACCTTCCAAACGTCCTTTGGGAGTGAGGACATATCCACTCTGTTGCCGACTAGGCTGTCTGGGTCTGAGGAGTCAAAGGTTTGTGTGTTGCCAAGGCTGACATTAATGGCAATCTCTACATCTTCTGCTCGACTTCCTTTTGTAATGCCTGCAAAGAATGATGATTCATTATGGGTTTCATCAAAAAGATATTGAGCTAGTTTAAAAATGCCTTCTTTCTCAATTTCAGAAAAAGAAAGGGTACCTTCGATTTCACCTGCCAAAGCCTTATCTGGGAAGTAACTTAAAAATTTTTTTCTATACTCTTTTTTTTCGTCAATAGTCCATTTATTTAGATTCTTAAAATACAAAATTGCCTCTTTTTGGTCGGTTTGATAAAAAAAACCAAATGTTGAAAATTCGGCTAGTTCAGGGAATAGTTCAAATCTGTAGGTGCTACGGAATATGACCATAATCTTCTTTTCTTGGCATACATACAGTCCTGTTTTAGCGTTAAATTGAGAATTATCGACCTGTTGAGCCATCTCTTTTTCAGATAAAAAAGTATTATCTTTAAAATATATTTCAGTTTTAATCTGGTGAAGAACGTCTGCATTAAATACTAGCACACATCCCTCTGGCATAGCAGGAACTTCTGAAACTTCTACAAACTGCATATCATATTTTTTCCCGGCTGCGTTGATGCCCTTAAGTCGTTCTTCATCGGTAATACGGGTGAGACCGCATGACACCAAAAACGTAAGACTGAGAAAAATTAGAAAGATGGCAAGAGATTTATGCATCTTTTGTGCCCCTTTCAGCTTTTGCTTAATGAATAATCCAATTACTGGTGAGAGCAGTGATAGTATCACGATGATGGGGACAGTGCGCATGCGCTTATTCATGGCGGGGCTGCCTCCAGACTTAAAATTAACTGACCTCGCCATTACATAACAGCAACATAGGCTTCGTATAAGACAATTTAGTCGTGCTGACACGAGTATAACCCATGATTTGGAATAATACAATTACTTTATTTAGCAAGAGGACACTGAACCTTATGGGTTATCAGTGTCCTCTTGCATTTTTTTAGCTATTTCAAGCAAAATTAACGCTGGTGGTTCTGCGTTTGCATATTGCTCCTCGGTGTCTATTTGCGCTTGTTGCAGAATTGTGATGCATGTTGTTATTGCGTTGAAGAGCTTTGTGTACATAACGTCATACTCCGGCATTTGACCGCCTCCATTGTAATTTGGGGATTTCTCTTACTATGATAGGGGAAAATTCCCCTAATGTCAATACTATATTTAGAGTAAAATGACATGAAAGCAGGTGGGGATATGTACCCTAGAATTAAAGAGATTAGAGAGCAGAAAAAACTTACTCAACTTCAAGTTTCTATGAGGCTTGAAATTGATCAGTCTGACTACTCTAAATATGAGCGCGGCGTCCATGCTGCGCCGATTGAGTTTTATATCAATCTCGCTAATATTTATAACACAAGCGTGGATTATATTTTAGGGCAGACAGACAACCGTAAGCGGTATGAGTAATGCTGTAGTATTGTCAATTTGTCGTTAGGTCTCAATCGTTTTCATCCTGTCAACAACTATAATGAGTTAAAATAAAGCAAAGGGCGGTGAGGGCTTTGTATCCAAGGATTAAGGAATTGCGTATTGAAAAGAAACTTTCGCAATTACAAATTTCAATGAAATTGGAAATCGACCAATCATATTACTCAAAGTATGAACGCGGCGAGCATGAGCCGCCGTCCAGCGTACTTATCAATCTTGCTAATATTTACAACACCAGTGTGGATTATATTTTAGGGCAGACAGACAACCGTAAGCGGTATGAGTGAAGGCTGATGATGGAATAAGTAAAACCTAACATAATGATAACACTTTGTTTGCATACAGTCGATAGAGTTTGTAATAAAATACTAACATAATAGTTGTGAGGTGTTAGTATGGCTACAAGTAAAATACAGACTGGAATTAGATTTGAGGAAGAAATGCTGCGCAAGCTTACGTATATTGCCAAGAAAAACCGCCGTTCGCTTAATGCTCAGCTTGAATACTTAGCACAGCAGTGCATTGAGAGTTATGAATCGGCGCATGGCGTTATTATTGAAGCTACGGACAGTGAAAGAGAATAAAAGCTCTAAGTCTGCAATTTTTTCAAAAACCGTGTTACGGCTTCTTCCTCTTTGCGCTTATCTACCCCTGTTCTGCCAAGACGGTCACATAAACCAAGCAGTGCAATGTCGCCCATGTTTACATCGGCAGTCATGGAGGGGATATCGGCAAAGGGCAAATTTTTGTCCACGAACATAAGCTGCATATGCCAGCGCACTAGCTTCGTTACTCCGAAGATGAAGTCTGCGTCCTCGGTAAAACTGCGGAGGAATGCGGCGGCAAGATGTTCCCCTTCTTTATCATGGTCGTAAGCGGTATTTTTGCCGCCTAGACGCCCAAAATACTTAGCGAATAATATAAATACCCTCATGCTATAAAAGCGTGAGGGTATTTTTTGTGCTTTTTGGGGCTGGGTCACGACAAAGGACACGATGTACAGCGGCTACATCAAAATATCCACCAGCATACCACGGATTTCGTCAATGCCGGCAAGGACAGAAATATTATCAATTTCAGACTTCAAAAGCTCCTTAGTCATTTCCTCGAGCTTTTCATTAATGCGCTTAATTATGGCGTACATACGGTGTCTGCCACGGGCATCGAAGGTGCTTTGTTTCTTAAATTCGTATATAAATCGAATTGCCTCGCCTAGATACTCGGTTATCATTTCTTTAAAACGCTTTAACTCCAAAATATCACAGCGGCGACCTACGATTTCACCCTGTTTGGTGATGTCTATAGACATATCGGCAAGCTTTTGCTGATAGTTATCACGGGTTACAGTGGACATCGCCTCACGAAAACCGTTCTTGACAGGATTTTTTTGGGAGCGTTCCGGAACTTGTCCTGCTTGAACCATGTTCGCCAGTGAATTTAAGTCATTAATTCTCATTTTTGCTTATCAAAGTAAGTCGCGCCTACCTCTGTTCCAAAGGATTCATAACCTTTAAAAGCCTTTTGACCGTCTCTATTGCGCTTTAACTGGGTTTTAAGCTCCTCGGCACGTTCTTCGGCTTTTTGTTCGTTAAGCTTGTCTTGAACCGCTATATCGGTGACTAATGCGTCGGATTTTGCGTTCAATGTGGAAAAATCAGGCTCGGTGCGCAATATGTTGACGTCAGGTAGAGTGTTTTGAATTTCTTGGAGTTGGTCTATCATTTTTTGGCGCACGGAAATGCTGGTAAGGAGGTCGTCCATATCCTCCTGTGCGATGAATTTTGGCTGCATTTTCGTCAGCTTTAGTATTTTATCCAGAATGTCCAGTCTTTGTTTTAACAATTCAATAACCTGATCATGTGTTACTGTTGCCATCTCTCTATCCCCTTAAAATCAGTCTAGTATCATAATATAACTTTTTGGTGGAAAATGCAACAACATTTAGCGTTGTTGGGGTGATGAGTGTGTTCGCAGTTTCTCGTAGGGCAAGGGCGCGGCTCTTGCCCAATGATTTTGGGTTTGTGCTATGTTTAGGGTTTTACCACCCCGCCCGTTGGGCACCCCTCCACAGGAGGGGAATTTTGGAGCGAAAG
>JAVBKA010000127.1:0-7121 GCA_031546715.1 Oscillospiraceae bacterium
GGGTTGCATACAGATGATTTATCTTGACAATGCCGCAACGACGTTAATTAAGCCCCCCGCTGTTCACAGAGCAGTTCACGACGCATTGCGAACCTGCGGAGGCTCCAGTAGAGGCGGTCACCCCGCCTCTATGCATGCATCTGATGTTATATATGACACCAGAGACGCCGCCGCCCAGCTCTTTCATATGTCTGATTCAGAGCGGGTTGTTTTTACTCACAACTGCACTCATGCGCTGAACATGGCTATTAAAGGTCTGTGCAAAAATCTTCCTGCCGGAAGCAAGGTGGTTATATCGGGTCTAGAACATAATGCTGTCGTTAGACCGCTTTACAAACTGTCCGCAGAGCGCGGAATACGGCTTAAGGTATTGCCCACAGAACTTTTCGAGCCTGAAATGGCGGCGCATCTTTTTGAAGACGCACTTTCAGATTCAGAGGTTTTTTTAGTTGTTTGTACCCACATATCCAATGCTTTTGGGTATATTCTTCCTGTTGAAAGAATATGGGAGGCGTGTAAGAGACGTGGCATACCCATGATTGTAGACGCCGCGCAGTCCGCAGGTCATTTGCCGATTTACGGCGACAGCGGCCCTATATGGTGTATGCCCGGTCACAAGGGTTTGTACGGTCCGCAGGGTACGGGAATAATGCTGCTGCCGCCGAAAATGCTTATAGACACACTTCTGGAGGGCGGCACTGGCACGCATTCAATCCCCCCTGAAATGCCCGACTTTCTTCCTGAAAGAATGGAAGCAGGTACGCCAAATGCACATGGTCTTGCAGGATTATGCGAAGGTATCAAATTTGCCCGTCAGGTTGACCACGCCGAAAGCAAAAAGCTACTCACCTATCTGGCTGACGGTATCGAAAGCATACGAGGAGTAAGGTGCTACTCTGCACCAAGACTGTTTTGTCAGTCAGGGGTCGTATCCTTCACCGTCAACAATCAGCAAAGCGACGATGTTGCCGAGAGACTTGCCGAGAATAACGTTGCAGTTCGTGGCGGCTTACACTGTGCGCCAGAGGCGCATAGAACAGCGCAAACCCTCCCATCAGGCACTGTGAGAGCGAGCATTTCCGCATTTACAAAGAAAAAAGAAATCGACCAATTTTTGTGTATTTTGAAAAAGGTAATCCAGTAGTGCAATAATTCCGCGGCGGCTTTACTTACTCTGATTACACCCTCGTTTTTTTATCTGTTAAGCTCGGAATTTTTTCACAATGTAACTACACACAAAAAATTCTGAGTTTGACAGCACGTCATAAAAATGGTATCTTGTATACAGATAATTTTGTAACAGCTTAGCATTATCATGCTCACTTACTTTTCGATGATTGAGGTATATCTTAATGAGCTATGACGATAACAATGACGGTAACAATGTCAGCAAGAGCACTGCAACTCCCAGCCCTATTAACAGCGAGCTGGCTCTATCGGCGGTTTTCAACTCCGAAAACGTTGGCATTATCATTAAAGACCGCAACGGTGTAATTATTGACTGGAATAAAGGTGCGCATAACATTCTAGGGTACACGTCCGACATTGTCGTCGGTTTAAATATCGAGGAATATGCAAGCGGTCCTACTCAGGATCTGATAAGGGATATTACCAAAAGACTTTTGGACGGCGAAAGCATTACACAAATTGAGCAGCCTCGCCTTCACACGGACGGTCATTTGGTATGGTGTATGCTTTCATACATGCCCGTTTTTGACGTTACTGGCTATGTTACAGGCTCAATTGTCGTATTTTTTGATATTACGGACAAAAAACGTGCCGAGGCGAGCCTTTTACGATTAAATGAGGACACTGCTGCGCTTATAAACGAGCTTCCCGCTCCCGTATGCATTTTGAACGAAAGCTGTACCACATTTTTGGATGCAAACCGTGCATTTTTAGCACTTTTTGAGTTATCGGACAACCATGCCCTTCACGGATTATCCGTAAAAAATGCATTTATCACTGACGACGATGCCGACTCCGCTGATTTACTTAAGAGCGAGAGCGGCAGCCGTTTTCACGGCAAAAAGTTTGACGGCACATTATTTGAGATGAGCACAAACACACGCCAAATCCACTTCAACGACCAACCTGCAACGGTTGTACATGTAGTTGATTTAACTTTGCAGCAAAAACAGGAGCGGATTATGCGCGAAATTGCCCTCGCCGCTGAGGAAGCTTCACGAATGAAAACCCACTTCATTGCCAACATGAGCCATGAAATCAGAACTCCCATGAACGGCATATTCGGCTTTGCCGAGCTTGCTTTGGACGAGCCCGGATTAACGGATGTTGTCAGAGATTACTTACACAAAATCAAGCTCAGTGCCGAAGGCTTGCTTGGCATCATCAACAATGTGCTGGACATTTCTAAAATCGAAGCAGGCAAGGCGGACTTAGAGCTGATACCCTTTGACCTCAAGGACGTTATTTTGCAATGTGACGCCATTTCAACGCCAAAAGCCGTCCAAAAAGGGCTTAAATTGTACATGTACATTGAGGACGATATTGACGGCTTGCTTATCGGCGACCCGACTAAACTTCGTCAAATAGTGCTGAATCTTTTGTGTAACGCCATTAAGTTCACAAGTACAGGTTATGTCAAGTTTTTTTCAACTGTTACAAAACAAAGCGCAGAGATGGTTCGTGTCAGCTTTTCGGTAAAAGACAGCGGTATTGGAATGAGTGCCAAGCAAGTTGAAAACATATTTCAGCCGTTTACACAGGCTGACCAGTCCACAACGAGACGCTTCGGCGGCACCGGGCTTGGACTTTCTATCGCTAAATCTCTTGTAAATTTAATGGGCGGAGTGCTGAAAGTTGAGAGCGAGCCAAATGTGGGAAGTGTTTTTTCCTTTGACTTGGATTTTCAGATAAGTCATGCAGAAAGCCTTGCCGCTCCCGCCGCTGAGCTTAGTCTTGAAGCTCAAAAGAAGCCCATTTTTGAGGGAACAGTTTTAGTCTGTGAGGACAACGAGATAAACCAGCAAGTAATCGCCGAACACTTAAAAAAAGTCGGACTTTCATATTCTATTGCTGAAAATGGCAAGGATGGGGTACAATTAGCTTGTGATTACATGAACGCAGGTCATCCCTTTGACATAATTCTCATGGATGTTCAAATGCCTATCATGGACGGAATCGACGCAACCCTTGAGATTGTAAGGCTTGGCATCCCGTCCCCAGTCATAGCAATGACCGCAAACGTTCTGGGGAAATATAAAGACAGCTTTCTCACCGCCGGAATGGTTGACTATATTGGCAAGCCCTTTAGAGCCAGAGAGCTTTGGTCATGTCTTATGAAATATCTTAGACCTGTAAGGTTTGTGACGCTAATGGAAAACGTAAATGCAGAGCCCCTTGAGCCTACAGCCAGAGGCTCAGAGGTTTTAGACCGCAAGGTCGGGCTGGAACGTTGCCTAAGCAATCAAGTCCTTTATTCCAAGCTTCTGTCTGATTTTACAAAGACAAAGAAAAAAGCCTACGGCGAGCTTTTGGAGGCGTTTGGCGAGAACAATTTAACACTTGCAAAACGCATTTCTCACACAATCAAGGGCGTTTGCGGAACAATTGGAGCTGCAACCCTTGAAAAATCAGCCGAAGACATTGAGGAAATCTTAACAGAGGGCATGATTCCAAGCAAAAAATATCTGGAACGCTTTAAAAGAGACCTCCATAACCTTATCGACGCAATAAATGAAGGCGAAAACACAGCAGACACGGAGGCTGTTGTACTGGCGGGTGCAGCAGATTCTGAGCAGGCAAAGGCACTTGCAGATAAACTAGAAGCTCTATTGCGGGCAGGAAGCTCAGTTTGCCTTGATTTGACGGGGGAAATACAACAATACTTTGCGCCTTACACCAGCGAATATAAAAACCTATGCATTTTTATAAATGACTACGAATTTGACATGGCTTCAGAGGTTTTACGAAGCATCAGGAGGAATTTTTATCAGTAATTATAGTAAGTTTGATAGATTTTGCTACAAACACAACAAATACGGCATCAACAACCTTATGACATTTATCGCAATCGGAAACGCGCTGGTATTTGTGCTGGGCATGTTTGAGCCTACCTTTTTAAGTATGCTGATTTTCGATTGGTCAATGATAATGAGAGGTCAGGTTTGGCGGCTGATATCCTTCATATTTGTGCCTGAGGGCAGTTGGCTCGCGCTTATTGCCATATATTTTTACTATTGGCTGGGTCGTACGCTGGAAAACGAGTGGGGCAGCCTTAAACTGACCTTGTTTTATTTGCTTGGCATGTTTTTTACTATACTTTACGGCGCAGTATCTGGGTCAGGGGTTAATTCAATCTATTTGAACATGTCACTCTTCTTGGCATATGCAACTATCAATCCAAATCAGCAAATCCGATTGTATTTCCTCATTCCTATAAAAATGAAGTGGCTTGCAATTTTGGATATCGCCATCACCGTCTTAACCTGCGTAATGAGCCGCTCCCTGTTGCCGTTTGTACCGCTGCTAAGCTATATTATTTTCTTCTGGTCATACTTCGTAAGCCTTGTTAAACGTCAGTCAAACCATCATTCCAATGTTGTTAATTTCTCTAAGGCTCGAAAAGAGGCAGTTTTCGCCACCAAGATCAGCAAAACCTGCGCGACCTGCGGAAAAACCGATGCATCCCATCCCAGTCTTGAATTTAGGTACTGCTCAAAGTGCAGTGACGGAAAATGTTATTGCGCCGAGCATATATTTAACCACGAGCATAAGTAAATAATATAACAGAAAACCCCTGCTATGCAGGGGTTTTCTGTTATATTTGTTTTAATGCCTATTTTGAGAAGCGTCAAGAACACTGTCAATGCCGAGGACAACTGCGATTACCATAACCTCGCCGAAACCGTCCGCAATGTCAATCTCATAGCTATCGCCCCAAGTAAACCACGCTTTGCGGACTGTTGCAATAGTGCTACCTCCGGAAAGCAGTGTATAGTCATGTGCCATAAAATCGCCTTCGACAGTCCAGTCAGTGCCAAGAATGTCATAGCTCTGGGAAAAGAATGTAAAATTCTTCTTAATTGTTGCAACAAGCTCGTCGCCAACGTACACTTCAAACTTTGGCATAAAATTCATTAATCTTTGGCGAACATATGCCACTTCGTTGTCCCGCATATCCATCACATGAAATTTTGCACCTAAGGACAATATTTCGCCTTGAACATAGTATCGCTCCTGTTGATTTTCATCCACAATTTTAAACTTCTCGTTAAAGGAAAAAACCTTTTGCGCCATGTACAGCTTCATAACATCAGCTCCTTAACTAATATTCCTAGTGCGCAACACTAGGCTAGAATATCAGTCATCTCGGCTTCTGTCAACTATCATTCTTACATAAATACCCCGAAAACACCACCAACTTTGGTTAGCAATATGCCAAACATGGGTTGCAGTTACTAAAAAGCTACCCATGTTTATGTCTTGCGGCTATTTTTCGGCGTTTAGCAGGAAAAACGTATGCTGTGTGCTTTTGCCCTCATGGGTCTTGTTTCCTAAATAGAAGGTCTCAGCAGTTGCATTTTTAAAGCCCAGCTTTTTTGCTTTCTCGATTAATTCAGCCTGACCAAATCCGTTGTGTCCGTGAAACCCGTGGTGCTTGGCGTGAAAGCTGCCGTCCTCAATGTCTAAGTCAACCACTAAAAGATGTCCGCCATCGTTCAGCATACTAAGGAGACGTGTAAACGCAAGCTCTGTGTCCTCAATGTGATGGAGCACCAAGGACATGAAAATATAGTCAAGCTTCATGTTTTCCGGCACTTTTTCGCAGATATCGCAGCATAAAGCGGAAGCGTTTTGCAGATTTTGCTCTAACATTTTAACTTTCACTTGCTCAATCATTCCTTCTGAGGAGTCCGCAAGCACTATAGACTTAAAATGCTTCGCTAACTGCATCCCCACCAAGGCCGTACCGCAGCCGTACTCCATTGCTGTGCTCTCCCTGCCGTTTTTTACATGTGAAAGCATAGCGTCCGCGATAATTTTTGACCGCTCAATCCGTGCCTCGGTATCAAAGGTCTTTGCCATTGAATCAAAATTTTCCACATAAGCACCCATTCTAATATTTAATAAAAATCACTTTCACTATTGTACCACACAACCTAGGTCAAAACAAGCCGTCACAAAAGTGACGGCTTGAGAGGGCTTTAAAAACTATTTTTTAACAACAGGAATTTGAAGCTCCGTCAGGTAGTTAGCGGGGTCAGACTGGTCTTGAGGGGACGCAATGGCTAGACCGCGCATACTTCCCGCAAACTCGTAACCGTTGTTTTCCATCCATGCGCCTAGCTTTTCTGTAGCAGCGGGAGTTCCTTCGTAAGGTCCGGAGAAACGTATGGTCGCAGCTAATTCAATCGCATCAAGCACTTTGTAGACAAATTCTCCCATATTTTCCTTTAGTTCAGGCACAGGAACAGCTATTTCAACTTCAACGTCAGACTCTTTGTAATCTTCGTCATGGTAAATCGAGTAGCCTCCGCCCTCGGTGGAGCATGTTATACCGTTTTTTGCCATAAACGCACCAATCTTCTCCCAAAGCTGAGTTTCCATTTCATAGGACGGGATAACCTCTTTCAACGCTAAAACCTTTACGCTGGGTAGCTTCTTTAATTCAACCTCGTAAATCATATTCAAGCTCTCCTCTCTCAATGTGTCGCTCATTTTTATGAGCAATGTCAGCTTTTCCTGCTCGTTTGCAATAACAGCTTGCAGAGAAACCTTTTTGGAGCGAAGAATCTTGTCCATATAGACCTTGTCTTTAAGATGGGGCAGAATATCTCCGATTTCTTCGATGGAAAAGCCCATATCACGAAGCATCACAATGTTTGAAATCAGCGGCATTTGCACTGCGCTGTACATTCTATACCCAGTGAAGCGATCAACCTCCGCAGGGTACAGTAGTCCGCATTTTTCATAGTGACGCAGCATACGGGGAGATACACGCACAAGTTTAGAAAACTCTCCTATCTTGAACACAACTCATTCCTCCAAGCTTTCAGCTCTCTTAGTAACCTCGTGAGCTAAGGTGCAATCTGCTTTGCAATTACAGAATAAGCCTTGACACAGTGTTAAGGTCAATAGGGTTTTTGAAATTTTTA
>JAVBKA010000194.1:0-8686 GCA_031546715.1 Oscillospiraceae bacterium
ATAATCACGCCGCATATTATCCGCGACTTTCTCTGCGGTGACTACTTTGCCTGACACCAAATCATCGAACCCCCTTTCGCAACAAAATGGGCTCAAATCACATGATTTGAGCCCATTTCCATCGGAGCCTTTAGCTCCAGCTATATTAAATTTATATTAATTCAAGAGCATATTGAAAACGTTTTCTGCTACTCGTCTTGAGTACATCATAAATACGTTCCAATCTTCACTTGCCTTGGCGTAACTTTTGTTGGCATTGCTTTCAGTAATTCTGCCTGATGATACAGCTTCATCGAGCTTTACGCGCAGTATGGCAAGCAAACTTGTCCGTATCTCTGCTAGGGATAAATCTTTATACTGAGCCCATTGGGAATCTGTTAATGCTCCTAGTGGAAATCGGGAGGTCTCAAGCCTTTGAAAGGCTAAATCTGCTTCCTCTTGACTCAATAATCTATCGTTAACGACCTTTTGGAGTGCCTCGCGCATTGCAGTTTTAAAGAGCTCACTAGTGCTTTCAAGCGTGCTTTTACTATTTGCATCTAAAAAATCTTCAACATCGAAGTAATTCTCTAAGGCTTCTCTTGCCTCTGGGTTAAATGCGTCCACAAAAACGTCGCATTTGTCATGCTGTTCATTAATTGACTTATACGCATCATTCGCTTTCATGTAATATGATGAGCTTTCTTCTACACTCACGCATTTCTCGGTTTTGGCAAGCGCCACACCAGTCAAGGCCGACAAACTGAGCATCGTCGCCAAAACCAAGGCTATTGGCTTATTTTTCAACGGCATTCCCCTTTCAAGGGATTTGCTTTCTCTATGCTCTTGAACTACTTATAGCTTACCCTTAATTTATGAATAAATAATTTATAAACTGTTAAATAAAAATAAATCCTTTGTGAACAGAAAAAATTTCAAAAATGTATTGACATTGACGTTACGTCATGGTGTATGCTAACAATGTACCAAGGTAACAGCCTATTTACAGCTTCGCATTATCATGCTCCCTTAACCCTGTCGCTCCTGCACCCAGCAATGCCTTGGAAGGCATAGCTGAGTGCCTGCGCGTTTCGTAAAAATATGCAAGCATATTTTTACTAACGGGTTAATCCGCACTTACTAAACAAGCAAGGGAGGTCTTTATGGACACCATCAAGGTACTGGCAACACAGGCAGGGATTACGCTGCGTGCTCTCCGTCATTACGACAATATCGGTCTGCTGGTGCCAAGCGGACGAAGTGATGCAGGCTATCGGCTTTACTCCCATGAGGACGCAATAAAGCTTCAAAGAATACTTTTTTACAGAGAGCTTGGTTTCCCGCTGGAAAAAATATCTCAAGCCTTACATTCCGCAGATTCAATGACTGAAAGCTCCTTGTTAAAACAGGCGGAGGCGTTGGAACGGCAGGCGGAGCGTTTTCTGGAGCTGGCACAGACTGCACGAAAAACGGCGGCACATTTGAAAGGAGAATTAGAAATGGAAAACAAAGAATTATTTAAAGGCTTTGATTACGAAAAAATGCTGGAGGAGCAAAAACAATATGAACCCGAGGTGATTGAGCGTTGGGGTGATACAGACGCATACAAAATCTCCGCAAAACGCACCAAGAGCTATACCAAACAGGACTGGGAGCGCATTTCAGCAGAAAGTGAAGCTGCAATGCAGGCACTTGTGGCGTGCTATAAGGACGGCGTTGCAACAGACGACCCAAAAATGATGGAGGTCTGCAATATTCAGAGAGGGCTGATAACCAAGAATTTCTACCCATGCTCTGTTGAAATTTACTCAGGTCTTGGTCAGATGTACATCGCAGACGAGCGTTTTACAGCGACCTACGAGAAGTATGCCCAAGGCTTGGCGGAATATTATTCAAAGGCAATCGAGCATTATTGCAAGCAGGCAGCCGACAAATAAAAGGTTGAGTTTTGGCTCAATTTGCAACAAAATATATTCTAAATATTCTCTAAAAATATTCTAAAGGGCGGTCTTTCGACCGCCCTTTAGTAGTACTATTATGAACCAGACAACCCTTTTAAAATTTCCGTTACCCATGTTTCTGCGCTTATGTAAGCAATATGCAGTCTATCTGCCAGTTGCGGGTCTTGGCTGACAGCTTCGTTAAGAACTGCCATATCACCTTGAATATATGCCTTGACAATGGAGTACAGCTTTCCGATATCCCCCTGCCCGTCTAAGTACTGGGAGATTTCAGGAGGGGCGTTCATGTCCCGAAGTGCTTCCGCTTGGGACGCGCCAAGCATGGCTCCTGCAACGCTTGCAAGCCCTGTAAAGAAGGACTGCCAACGGTTGACATTAACCCACGCTGCCAGATTTTCCATAAAGCGGGCGCGGATAAGTGCGGCACGGGAAATTTCTGGGGTTTTAGTGTCTGTAACAGCGGTTGAGAGGATTGCAATAGACCATTTTGTCAGATTGTCCATACCAATACGAATGATGGCGTCCTTCAGCTCGTTGATTTTTTGATGTGCGCCGAAGAATGCTGAGTTAGCCATTCTGATAAGTGACAGCGTCAAGAAAACGTCACGCTGAATAATCTGGGCGATATTGCCGAAATTATCAGCATTTTTGTTGTTTTCCCATTGCGTTACCTCTGCTAAAACTGCCAACTTGTTTGCCTGAATGGGACGAAGCTTCTGCCTTGGCTGTCCTCCCGAAATAACCGATTGTGTGTAGAAATCACCAATAAAATAGTCGAAACCTTCGTTTTTCCAGTGATGATATTCGTCAATTGTGTTGACAAAAAGTGCTATTTTTTGCAGATTCGGCGAGCCGTATACACTGGCGAGGGATAAAAGCTGTTCACAGTAGCTGTAGTGAACGTTTAAAGCGACGGCAGAGCAATTTTCCAAAAGCTCTTTAACTCCAAGCTTTGCTTCAAAGTTGTAACCGATAACCTGCATATTGGATTCGCGAATCTGCTTAGACCTTTGTATTCCGCCCTCTTGATTTATCAATAGACCTTGATATTCCGCCGGAATCGAATTATGTACGAACGCCCATTTCTTATTTGGCACAGACTGAGCGATTCTCGAAAGGGCTTCAATTTCGTCGGCAACGGTAAACCCTTCGAGCTGAGGGATATAGGCATCAACAATGCCTTGGCGGTTAAACATAGGTACAATTCGCAGGATTCTCATTAATAACACCTCAAAAACATCAATTGAATAATTATTTATATAGTTCCAAATATATTTCGTCAAACTACGATATAGCTCTATTGTACAATATATTGGGAATATGTCAATACACAATCGAAGCCTTTTTAGCGCAAAGTAAAACAGAATGAACATATACTAATTGACTTTTGCTTATTAAGATGTATAATAAGCATGTATTTTTAGGTAAATTTGTAAGATGGAGCTGTGATGTTTATGAAGCAATGTCCACAATGCAGCGCGCAATGTCCTGATGAAGGGAAATTTTGTCACTCTTGCGGAAAAACGCTATCATCCGAGCCATCCGCCCCTGCATCACAAGCCTCTTTTTCTCCCGAAGCTCCTCCCCCACCAACCACCCAAACCCAGGAGCAGCCTTTGCCTTCTCCCCAAGCACACTGGCAGGAGACCCCAGTTCAACAGCCAATTCATTACAACACGGGCTATCAGCAGCCAACTCAGCCCGCCCTTGATTACAGGTCTGTGGGCATAATCAAGAAATATGCCGGGTCAAAGCAGCTTTTCGCTATTGCTATTATTTTATCAGTCTCACTGTTTTTTTCTGTTCTTTCAACTTTATTTTCACCCTCGCTGTTTAGTAACCCTGAGCAGTATGACGCGTTTTTTTCTGAATATCTCGACATTCAAACTTTTGCGTTTAATGACTTTTTGGAGAACGGCGGCTTTAATGACCAAGGCTTCAACCCTATTGCTACGGTGAGCGCTAACGTTGTTCCTATACTTATTTGCATCGGCTTTTGGCTTATTTATACCTCGGGTAAAGCCGAGGGCAGACAGCCCACCGGAGGATATACGCTAATTCGGGTGGCATCCATCTTTTCTTTAGTCTCTCTTTGGGTTGCTTTCGGCGCAGTTGTTCTTATATTTATTGTACTTCTGCTTATTCCCGGTTATTTCGGTTCGGATGCGGCGATTGCAACTATAGTTTTACTTTTTTTCACATTGTTTTTTCTGGGAATTGTGCTGGTCCTCGCCTTTTACTACGGACGTTTGAGCAAATCTCTTAAAAAGATTATTAATACTATGCGTTATGGTCAAGCATTTGACCGATTTTCACCTTATGTCCGTGTAATGCTGATTATTACTGGTGTGATTTCAGCCATTTCCGCTGTATTTAGTTCATTTAGTTTCAACGGTTTCAATTTTTTCGGCTTTCTGTCCGGTGGCTGCACTGCTGCTGGCTGCTTTATGGTCAGCACCCTAATCGGCAAGCTTAACAAAGAATTAACGTCACCTGAACAGCCAGAATTTACTCCCTACACTAACAACTCAATTTAGAATATAATTGACAAAGGAGAGGTTTCCAATGCACAACAAAATTTTAGTCGAAGGCTCAGCTCGCCACCTGCACGTCACAAGCAAGGATTTACAAACACTATTCGGTGAGGGTTATGAGCTGCACAATAAGCGCGAGCTTAGCCAGCCTGGGCAGTACCTTACAGAGGAAAAGGTTCGTGTAGAAGGACCAAAGGGCAGCATTGACCGTATCTCTATTCTCGGTCCCGTCCGTCCTGCCACACAGGTGGAGCTATCGCTGACAGATGCCCGTGTCCTTGGTATCGATGCTCCAATTCGTGAAAGCGGAGATATTGCGGGAAGCGCGTCTGTTACAATTGTAGGTCCTGCCGGAAGCGTTACCATTAAAGAGGGCGCAATTGTCGCAAAACGTCATGTTCATCTTCGTCCAGAGGATGCCGCCGCCTTCGGAGTTGCCGACAAGGAAATCATCAGCGTTAAGGTTGGCGGAGCAAGAGCTCTTACCTTTAGCGAGGTTGTTGTTCGTGTAGCACCAAGCTTTATGCCTTCTATGCACATTGACTTTGATGAAATCAATGCCGCCGCTATTTCAGGCGAGGTTTACGGAGAGATAATTAAATAAGCACAGACTAAAATCCGGCTGCAAGAAGGGGGAATGGACATTGTCTACCGCTGATTTATTATACCATTTTCACGAAGGTACTGACTGTTACGCAAGCACTGTTTTAGGCGCACATTTTGATATTCAAAACGGTGCTGAGGGCGTTGTTTTCCGTGTTTGGGCGCCGAATGCCGCCGCAGTTTCCGTCATTGGCGACTTTAACGGCTGGGATAGTTGTTCAAATCCTTGCAATAAAATTTCAGTGGGCGTTTGGGAGACATTTATCAAGGGGCTTCCTGAATTTATGTCATATAAATTCGCTGTCACCACGAAAAGCGGCGAGGTTAAGGAAAAATCCGACCCTTACGCTTTCCACGCCGAAACCCGACCCCACACCGCTTCAAAAACCGCAAAGCTAGACTATTCGTGGAACGACGCCGACTGGATAAACGCCCGTCACGATATGTACAACGCTCCTATGAATATTTATGAGCTTCATTTAGGCTCATGGCGGCGTTCTGACGTTGTTGACGAGCACGCTCTTGCTTGCGGTGTGGACACCACCTATGTACTGAATTATACTGCGATTGCAGAATATCTGATACCCTATGTCAAGGAAATGGGCTATACTCACATTGAGCTGATGCCTGTTACTGAGCATCCTCTTGACATGAGCTGGGGTTATCAGGTTACAGGCTATTTCGCCCCTACCTCACGTTTCGGCACACCCACAGAATTTATGCGCTTCGTTGACCTATGCCATCAAAGCGGAATCGGCGTTATATTGGACTGGGTTCCCGCTCATTTCCCAAAGGACGGTCACGGTCTTATTGAGTTTGACGGTTCTTACTGCTATGAGTACTCTGCGCCTGACCGCCGTGAGCATACTGAATGGGGCACTAGAATTTTTGACTACGGACGCAATGAGGTTCGCTCGTTTTTACTATCCTCGGCACTTTTTTGGCTTGACAAATATCATATTGACGGTCTGCGTGTTGACGCAGTTGCCTCCATGCTGTACCTTGACTACGCCAGAAAGAATTACACCCCCAACATACACGGCGGTCGGGAAAACCTCGAAGCCGTTTCCTTCTTGCAAAAGCTGAACACCCTTATATACGACAAGTTTCCCCACGCACTGACCTTTGCTGAGGAAAGCACCGATTGGCCTTTGGTTACAAAGCCTGTTTACATGGGCGGTCTGGGCTTTGGCTTTAAGTGGAACATGGGCTGGATGAATGACACACTGCATTACATTAAGCTAGACCCCATATTCCGTCAGTTCAATCACAACGATTTAACATTTTCTATGATGTACGCCTTTGCGGAGAACTATATTCTACCCCTGTCCCACGATGAAGTAGTCCACGGTAAGCGTTCCTTGATATCAAAAATGCCCGGCTACTACCACGATAAATTCGCAGGACTACGCACCTATTTGTCCTATCAGATTGCTCATCCGGGCAAGAAGCTGACCTTTATGGGTGCTGAATTTGGGCAATTTATCGAATGGAACGAGGCTAAGAGCCTTGATTGGCATCTGCTGGACTATGAGAAGCACCGCGCCCTTCACAACTACGTTAAAGAGCTAAACGCCCTTTATCTATGCTCCAAGCCCCTTTGGGAAATCGACACCAGTTGGGAGGGCTTTAAGTGGCTCAACCACGGTGACTACACAGGCAACACCATTTCCTTCCGCCGTATAGCCAAGGACGGCAGCGAGGTTTTATGTGTTTTCAACTTCTCCCCTGTGGCTAGAGACGGTTACCGCCTAGGAGTTCCCTCCGAAGGAAAATACAAGGAGCTTTTAAACTCCAACAGCAGTGATTTCGGCGGCTGGGGCAAAACCAACAGCTTTGATATTTACTCTGAAAGAATCCCCTGCAACGACCTTCCACAGTCTATTATGATAGACCTGCCACCATATTCGGCAGTTTTTCTGGCATCCAACGAGAACTAACAGCTTTAGAACGGCACCATATCCCATTTGTATAGGGATAACAGTGCTAACTTGGAAAAGAGGAAGTGTTTCTGTGAAAAAGGAATGTGTAGCCATGCTATTAGCCGGGGGACAAGGCAGCCGTTTGTATGTTCTTACAACAGAGGTTGCTAAGCCTGCCGTCCCCTTTGGCGGCAAATATCGAATCATTGACTTCCCGCTTTCAAACTGTGCTAATTCAGAGATTGACACAGTTGGCGTACTAACTCAATACATGCCCCACGAGCTTAACAATTACATAGGCTCTGGTCAGCCATGGGATTTAGACAGGCTGGACGGCGGGGTTCATGTTCTGCCGCCATATCAGCGCGACAAGGGCGGAGAGTGGTACAAGGGAACTGCAAACGCTATTTATCAGAATATTAAGTTCATCGACCGCTACGACCCTGACTATGTTCTAATTCTGTCAGGCGACCACATCTATAAGATGGACTATTCTCAGATGATTGAGAAACATAAAAAAGAAGAAGCGGACTGTACCATTGCGGTTTTGGAGGTTTCTATCGAAGAAGCTTCACGCTTCGGTATTATGAACGTTAAATCTGACGACACTATTTTTGAGTTTGAGGAAAAACCCAAAAATCCTAAGAGCAATTTAGCTTCAATGGGTATATACGTTTTCTCTTGGGGCAAGCTTCGCCGTTACCTTCTTGAGGACGAAGCAGACCATAATTCCAAGAACGACTTTGGCTCGAATATTATTCCAAACATGCTTGCCGCTGGCGAAAAAATGCTTGCATACCGTTTCCAAGGCTACTGGAAAGACGTCGGAACTATCAACAGTCTATGGGAAGCAAACATGGATATGCTTGCAACCTCAAGCACTGTGAACCTCTTTGACCCCGCATGGAAAATCTATGCCAGAAACCCAGCCTCACCGCCTCATTATGCAGGAAAAAACCCAAGCATTTCCCACAGTTTAGTCACTGAGGGCTGTGAAATAGAGGGCGAGGTTTCAAACTCCGTATTGTTTAACGATGTTGTTGTAGAGGAAGGCGCGTCTATTCGCTATTCAATTGTCATGCCCCGTGCAATTATCAAGAGCGGCGCAACCATTGAATACGCAATTATTGCTGAAAATGCAGTAATCGGCGAAAATGCTAAAATTGGCGCATCCCCCGCTTCTGTTACTAATCCCGACGAATGGGGCATTGCCGTTGTTGCTTCAAATGTAACTATCGGCGCAAATCAAGTCTTAAATCCGCAGGAAATGGCAGCCATGGATTTACCCGCTGTCAAAGAGGAGGTTTTAGCATGAACAATATGCACGGAATAATTTTTGCATATTCCTCTAATTCTAAACTTAAGGAGCTTGTTGAGCATCGCACGGCGGCATCCATGCCCTTTGCGGGACGATACCGCGCCATTGACTTTATGCTCTCAAACTTTGTCAACGCTGGCGTTAATGACGTAGGCATTATTGTGCAGGAATCCTACCAAAGCCTTCTTGACCACTTAGGCTCAGGCAAGGACTGGGACGTTTCCCGTAAGCGCGGCGGCTTGCGCCTGCTCCCCCCCTTTGGTTATGCAGGTGCTAAACATGACGCATATTTCAGAGGTAAAATGGAATCGCTGTTTGGAATTACCTCGTATATTCAAAACATGCGTCAGGATTCTGTCGTCCTTGCAG
>JAVBKA010000008.1:0-6165 GCA_031546715.1 Oscillospiraceae bacterium
AGATGGCGATGGTGACAGCGAAGGCGAAGGTGACACAGAGGGTGACGGACTTGCTGATGGCGATGGGCTTGCACTTACGTTCTCGCCGTCTTGCGAAAAACCAGCAGTGGCATCATATGTAATCCACCCAAAGCCATCAAGATACACCTCAGTCCAAGCGTGAGCGTTCTCCCCAGTTGAATAGTAAAATCCGCTAAGCATACCTTCATGAGTGACAAAACCCTCAACATATCGAGCAGGAATATCAACCGCGCGGCAAAGAACCGTCATCGCCGTGGCGTAATAAACGCAGTAGCCTTTTTTCAGGTCGAAGAGAAAATAGTCAACAAAATCTTCTCCTTCTGGAGTTTTAGGAACATCGAGAGTGTACGGAAATGAAGTTTTTAAGTATTTTTGGATTGCTTTTGCCTTTTCATGGGTAGTTTCTGCATCCTTTGTTATGTCCTTCGCTAGTTGCAATACTCTGTAGGGCATGTCCGACGGAAGCGAAGTAAAGACATTGTCAAGCTCTTTGCTATGAATGAGCATCGACTCATAGAATAAGTGTTGATCCAACGTTTCAGATTTATAAGCAACATTTAGAACGTCTAATGCAAAGCCATCATAGCTGAGATTAAGAAGCTTGTCCCAGTTTTCCTTTGTAAGATTGTACTCCAAAAATGAGGTTTCATATACGGCTTCCTTGGGAATAATCGAGTCGGCAAAAATCATGCCGGTTTGAGGCGGATTATAAGAGGTAAACCGCCCTTGTCCGCCGGTCAACAAGTTTAGACCTGTGGGAGGACGAATTTTAACAGAATTTGAGGGTACATGGATATAGTCAGTACTTAAGTCCCATTGAATGACGTTTGTTGATTTAATGCTATATAAGTCATCTGTATTCTCAAGGTCGATTTTAGTATCTAAATCTATGTCTAAGCCTTGAAGTAGGCGTAGCATATTAGGCAGCTCATACATTTCTGCGTCAATATATCTGCTGTTTTGCGACCACCCATTTTCAACTGTAGCGTTTAAATCATAATAGGGATACTCTGGAATGAACGAATCCGAATAGGTTTGATTTTTAATTGGACTTAAGGTCCATTTGTTGTCTTCGTATGAAGTATAAACCTTTGCTCGTAAATACGATGGTTTGTCCCCAGAGTAATACAGGGAAACATCTTTGGACGGGACAAAGCCCCCTCCAAGCTCCTGAGTGCTGTTGTATTCAGATGCACCCTTGGCGTTTACGCCAAAAAGTGAACCGTTGAAAAGAGATGCTCCGCCAAAAGCCTCACTAAACCATTGCATTGGCTTCGCGCCCAGTGGCTCGTTGGGAATCTTTATAAACAAAGTTGCGATGATGATAACAGCACAGATTGGAATTGCCGTAATTAAGTAAATAGCATCCCCGACGCCCTTGTTTTCTATGATATAGGAGGTTACCTCTTTAGTGACAAATGGGTCAGGCTTTTCGTCTTTTTTTATGAAAAGCTTGTTATGATGTTTTCTGGCTTCAGGGGTCATGGGGAGCTTTTCGGGGGTTCGCTTAGTTTGAATGACGGCGAAAAGCAGTAGAATTAACAGACAGTATATCATGGTGCTGACAGACAATTCATAGCCGATAATCTGTTGGCTTAAGAAAATGCCGAAAGTGAGCAAGAAAAGCAAAATCATGTGCGCATTGTAACGAATGAGGAGATACACAGGCAAGGAAATAAACGTTGATATTCCAAAGGTTGCAAGCAGTCGGTAGTGATTAAATTCGTCCTGAGACGGAAAATATTTTTGTGTGCCTACTACAAAGCGATAGTAATAATTCTCGGAAATGTAAATCCACCTAAAAAAATCAGAGCTATCTCCTAGCAAGCTCTCTAAAGCCTCTGTCTGCCAAAGCACCAGAATTATTATGACTAAGACACCCGAAAAAATCATAAGACCTTTAAACGAGTGGGTGACAATGAAGAAAATAAGATGACACAGGCAGACAAAAGCAAATAGCTGAACAAACGGCATCGGAAACGTTACTCCCGCCCTCATGCCTAACAAAAGCCCCAAAGTCAGCATAATAGATAGAACAAAATCAATAATTGAAGAGTGGTTTTGTACAGTAATCGGGTTGGCGCTGCTTCTGTTATCGTTTTTCATAGGCTTGCACCACCAAACATAACAGCGGCGTCTGCATCGGCAACGAGCTTGATTATTCGCGTTTGAGCAGAACCAAGGCGTTTGTTAGGACTATTTTGGTTTTCTTCTACTTTATCGTCTAAGAAATATAAATCTAGCAGTGAATTTAGCGGAACATCCTTAAAAAAGCCCGATTCCAGCGATTTTGCTGTGAAAATAATAGAATAAGTATAAGCTCCGGCGAAAGTAAGAAACTTCTCAGATGTGTCAAGTTCACCAAAGACGACCTTCGCTAGTGCCGCATAGAGATGCTGAAAGTCGTTTCTGTCAAAGACGTTGATAGTTTTTATAACTCCATCCTGAGCACGTGCAAAAACAATTTTCTTTTCCTGCAATAGCAAATGCCAAACAGCCGCTAGACACGCCTCTACCAGTGCATCCTCTGACAAGAACACATCCGCGGAAATTATTTCTGAGGTATCGAGATAAAAAAGTATGCTGGTTTCGTTTTCATTTTCATATAGCTTGCTAATCATTTCGTTTTTTTGAGCAGTTAAGTTCCAGTGAACCCTGTTCAGCGGGTCGCCAATAACATACTTCCTTGTGTCTGCCGAGGTTTCCTCGGTCCCCTTTTGGAGCATTGCTCCGCTTTGTAGCTCAGCATGGTTCCTAGCTAAAAAATTGCTCAAATGAGCTAACTTAGGATAGACAAGCACCGAGAAATGGGAGTTAATTTTATACTTTAAGCGGAAAAGCCTAAAAAAATCAGAAACAACAAAAGAATCGATTCCAAAGGTGTATTCCCCTCTGTATGTGAACTTAACAAAAACATTGCATTGCTCATGCCTACAGGGAAGTATGCTCATAGTAACGCAATTTTGACTTAGTGCGAGATTCTTATTATCTGACAGCATAATTCTTACAAATGGTGCAGTAAGAATCGAGTGATTTTCTACCGTGATGATGTATATGGCTTCTTGACCTTTTGTTATGGTTTTCGTATTTAATTTCTGGGAAAAGCTTAGGTTTCTACCTAAAGTGACAATTTGAAGAAAGGAAAAAACAGGAATGGCCAAAACGATGAAAAAAAGGCTGTACGGCACAACCCCGCCCATAAAGAATGCGAGAGAAAAAGACACGAAAAATAAGACTAAATACGTCAGCCTAGTACCTGTCCAAAATTTTCTATTCTTTTTTACTCTCTTCTTACGCATTTCCTTGCACTCTTGGTGCGGGTACAGTAACTGATTTCAAAGCAGTCTCAACGACGTCCTCTTGTGTAACCTGATGAATTTTTGCATCCTGCGAAAGGACAATTCTATGGGCTAAAACATGCTTCGCCATCAACTTAACATCGTCTGGAATAACGTAAGCCCGACCTGCGTATAGCGCAAAGGCTTGGGCTGCTCTGTATAGCATAAAGCTGCCGCGTGGTGATGCGCCTAACTCGGCGTTGGGGTTAGTTCGCGTACTCCGCACTAAATCGACTATGTAACCGTAAACACTTTCGTTGACAAATACGTTTTTAACGTCCTCTTGTAAGTCAACGATTTCGGTTGGAGTGGCAACAGGCTCAATGATAGGCTTACTATGTTTAAATCGCTTTAAGATATCAACTTCATCGGCCTGCTCAGGATAACCAATGCGGATTCTCATAATAAATCTGTCCATTTGTGCTTCGGGCAAAGGGTATGTACCTACAAATTCATGGGGATTTTGCGTCGCCATTACCATAAACGGACGAGTTACCTTTCGGGTTACACCGTCAACAGTTACCTGATTTTCTTCCATAACCTCAAGAAGACTGGCTTGGGTTTTTGGCGAGGTACGGTTAATTTCATCAGCAAGGATAAAGGAGCTCATTAGAAGACCTGTTTTGTATTCAAATTCTCCTGTTTTTTGATTGAAAATTGAGAAGCCAGTTAAATCCGAAGGCAAAATATCAGGAGTAAACTGAATTCTTCTAAAAGAACAGTCAATACTTTTCGCCAAGGATGACACTAACGAAGTTTTTCCAACTCCGGGAACATCCTCAACTAACACATGCCCTTCACAAAGGAGCGAGATTAAGCAAAGCTCAGCAACACTTTTTTTGCCAATAATTACTTTAGAGATATTATCTATAATTGCTCTCATTATCCTTTGTTGTGACATCAATTCAGCCCACTTTCAATTGTTTGAACCATTATAAACCATCATAATTCTATCATGGATGTAAACATAATTCAAGCTAAATATACGCTTATTAAATTACAAAAAATGTAAAATTTGAAATAAGTTCATGTTTTCCCAAGTATTTTGCATTGCAACATACACATAAAACAGTTACAATTAGCACAGACAACAATACATAGAGTTTAAAAATAAATATAGATGGAGAATAAAATGAAAATAATAAAAGAACACTTGAAGAACATTAGCCCCGACGCCATGAAGATACTCCAAGGCGGATTAAAGGTTACTGTTACATTTCTTTTTGCATCACTGATTCTCGGAATACTGGCACAGCCTCACACAATGAATACATACTATATGTACCGTGCAGCAGAAACAATGCGAGACATGGCTCCTATCTCATTATTTATATGCGTTATCGGCTCAGCCATGGTTGAGGAGCAAGTCTTGAAAAGTAAAAGTAAAAAATAGGATTGCTAAAATAGAATTCTCAGACTGATGAAAACGGCGTTTAACTATCTCATATTTAATATACTATCTAATGATTTGCATTTCTATCTGCTCAAAAAAGGTCAATTTACAGTCAAAAAGGATTGCTATAAAGCAATCCTTTTTTGTCATTTTTAATGATTTTTTAGCATTTATTAAAAATTGTTGTACTTATATCAACAAAACTCTATTTTGCCAGTTCTAGCACTTTCCCTGTAAAAACAGCTCTAATCTATCTAAGCCATTCTTAATATCCTCAAGAGATACAGCATACGACCAGCGGAGATAACCCTGAACTCCAAAGCCGTCACAAGGGACAACTGCCACTTTTGCCTTTTCGAGCAAAAGCTGAGTGAAATCATTTCCAGACTTTATTTCAACTCCGTAAAGAGTTTTGTTAATCTGCTCAGTAATGTTCATCATTACGTAAAACGCGCCTTGCGGCTTGATACAGCTAACGCCGTTAATAGCGTTTACACGATTACAAATATAATCTCTACGTTCTTGAAAAGCTTTTCTCATTTCCTCAATATGCTCCTGAGAACCGTTTAAAGCCTCAAGGGCAGCTTTTTGAGATATTGAAGACGGTGCGGAGGTGCTGTGTGACTGGAAATTTGACATAACTTTTGCAATCTCAGGTGCACTGCAAGCCCAGCCAATACGCCAGCCTGTCATTGCATAGCTTTTAGAGACGCCGTTTATAAGTATTGTCAATGCCTTGACTTCATCGCTTAAGGATGCGATTGAAACGAACTCGCCGTCATAAACAAGCTTGTCATAAATCTCATCGGCTACTATGTAAATTCCGTTTTCAACGCAGACATTTGTAAGCTCAATTAGCTCCTGCTTGGTGTACATCATGCCAGTTGGGTTTGAGGGAGTGTTAAGAATTATCGCCTTAGTTTTTGGTGTTATGGCGGCTTTTAGTTGTTCAACAGTCAGCTTAAAATTGAGTGTTTCATCTGACAAAACCTCAACGGGCACTGCACCCACCATTGCTATCATTTCATAGTAGCTTACCCAATACGGAGCAGGTAAAATAACCTCGTCGCCTGGGTCGCACAGGGTTGCAAGCGCGATGTAAAGATTGTGCTTTGCACCAGAGGATACCACTATTTGCGACGGCTCATAGGATAGACCATACTCGCTGAGCAGCCTTGCAGAAATTGCCTTACGAAGTTCATCAGTTCCGGCGGCAGGGGTGTAGCGGGTAAAGTCACTATTAATTGCCTTGATTGCGGCAGATTTAATGCTCTGAGGTGTATTAAAGTCCGGCTCGCCTGCGCCGAATCCAATAACGTCAATTCCCTCGGATTTCATTTTTTTATATAATGCATCAATCGTAATGGTTGTGGAGGCTTTAATTGCTGTAGCAATTTTTGAGAGGCTTTTTTT
>JAVBKA010000087.1:0-22445 GCA_031546715.1 Oscillospiraceae bacterium
GTTACCAATTGATTATACCTCCGGACAATTCTTTAATATTCTGACTATTATTAGCCGCCATATATTCTTCAAGCTGAGCGATAATTTTTATAGGCGCATATGGGTCTTGGAATATAGCCGTTCCAACTCCCACGGCGGACGCTCCCGCCAGAAGCATTTCAACTGCGGCTTCACCTGAGCTGACGCCGCCCATGCCTAAAATCGGGCAGTCTGGCAGAGCCTTTGCCACTTGCCAGACGCATCTCAGCGCAATTGGCAGCACGGCAGGTCCTGACAGTCCTCCTGTGTTCATGTGCAGAATGGGTCTGCGTGTTGCAACGTCAATCCGCATTCCCAGCACTGTATTTATAAGGCTGATACCGTCCGCCCCCGCTTGCTTGGCGGCCACTGCAATTGACGCTATATCCGTCACATTTGGGGACAGCTTTGTGATAATCGGACAGCCTGCGAACCTTTTAACAGCGGCAGTTGCCGATGCCGCACCCTCAGGGGTAATTCCAAACTGCAAGCCACCTTGCTTAACGTTAGGGCAGCTCACGTTGACCTCTATTAAATCCACCTTATCGCCGAGAAGCTCAGCCATTTCGCTGTACTCCTCAACAGTGTTTCCAGAAATATTCGCAATTATAACAGTGTCAAACTGACGAAGAAACGGCAGCTCCTCCGAGATAAACCGCTGAACTCCCGGATTTTGCAAGCCCACGCTGTTGAGCGTCCCCATAGGCGTCTCCGCAATTCTGGGGGGAGGATTACCCTGTCTTTCATGCCTTGTAAGACCTTTGACGCATATGCCACCAAGGCGTGAAAGGTCATAAAACTTAGAGTATTCACGTCCAAAGCCAAAAGTACCCGAAACAGGTACTATTGGGTTTTTTAGCCGTACCCCCGCTAAATTTACTGATAAATCACGCATTCCAGTCTACCTCCGCCGCATTAAAAACAGGTCCGTCCTTACATGCATGTTTGTACACAAGACCGCCCGAACCCTTTGTGGCACAGGCACAAACCAGACACGCCCCCACGCCGCAGCCCATACGCTCCTCCATGCTCACATAGCATGTCACCACGTTTTCGCACTCCTTTGCAACCGCCCTCAGCATCGCCAAAGGACCGCAAGCAAAAACCTGCTCAAATCCACCGCTGGCAATTCTCTCCCGCACTATTTCATGGGGGTACGCCTTTGCTCCAAAAGAACCATCGTCGGTGACTATTTCCGCAGACTTAAATTCCCCTGTGAGGCATACAATCTGCTTATTTCTAAAGCCTAAAACCGCATGGGTATCAGGCAATCTTGAGGACGCAAACAGCATTGGCGGAACGCCGATACCGCCTCCCACAAGGAGCGTTTTTTTGTTTTCGGTAACATCAAAGCCATGCCCCAATGGACCTAGAACGTCTAACATTTCTCCCGCTAAGCGCGCTTTCAGCCATCGTGTGCCAACACCTTTAGTGGCGTAGACCATGCGTAGCGTTCTCCCCTCGGCAGCGCATATGCTAATGGGGCGGCGAAGCATGTTTTCCTTGCCGCATAAAACATGAAGAAATTGCCCAGGAACTGCCGTTACAGCAGCCTCAGGCATTTCAATCGTCATGTCATATATTCCGTCGGCGATTCTCTCATTTTTAAGAATTTTAGTTATCATCAGTACTCCCAATCAATTTCTAATCAATTTACAATCATTATTCTACAATTAAGTCCTGTATACCGTCTGTCATCTTCGTCGTTCCGTCAGGGAGCACCCAAACTGCGTTGTACCCCGCCTTGTTAATCAGCTCAAGACCTTCCTCATAGGGCAAAATAAATGCAGTAGTTGACAATAAATCGCATAGTCCTGAGTCTGGTCCGATTATGGTTACAGCACGGAAATAATTCGAAGGAAACAGGGTTTTGGGGTCGATAATATGGCAGTATCTCACGCCGTTGACGGTGTAATAACGCTGATAATCACCGCTGGTTACAACGCATTCGGAGGTTGTTTTTAACAGAAAAAGATTCGTATCTTCTAAAGGGTTCTCGGCGTCAGGGTCTTGAATGCCCACATTCCAGTTATCTCGAAACGAAGGAAGTCCCGACGGCGCAACATTTCCCCCCGCGCTGACTAAAAGCTGCACATCATCAGACACCTCAGAAACCGCAAGCCCTGTTGCGTATCCTTTTGCAACTGCTCCAACATCGAGGGACATGCCTTCTTTTGCAAGAAAAACGGTGAGGTTTTTTTCATCAAGAATGATGTCCTTAATGTTGCAAAGCTTTTTTGCTTCCTCAAGCTCGCTCATTTCTGGAAGTCCTTCTCCCGATTCTCGGAAATCGTGCCATATTCTCAGCACAGGACCGATGGCAATATTGACAGCTTCGTGCGAATAATCGTACCATTCAATAGATTGCTTAATTAAGTCAAAAAGCTCCTGCGGAACGGCAACGGCGACTTTTCCTGCATTGTCGTTGACAGTTTTAATATTAATTAAGCTGTCATAATTATTATAAATGTCATATAGATTATCAAGGTATGTCATTCTTCCCTTTAACGTAGTAACTGCTTTGTCAAACGCTTCTTGATTGTCTGCATAACCCACAACAGTGACTGTACTGTCAAAAACATCAACAAAAGAGGCTGTATATTTAACATGCTCCTCAGTACAGGAGCAGAGAATAAGCATTGCAGAAACACAAAACGTCAGTAGAATTTTCCTTAGCATATAAAGCATCCATTTCTCCGGCGACACTAATAATAGAATGAGCAACTAACTCTCTCGCCGGAGAAATGATAAGCTGCTTTTATAAAAAGTCAGACGCAACGTGATTAGGCTGAGCTTGTTCAGCCTAATCACTAAAATATCAAAACATCACCAATAGGTGTATAGAACATATGCCATTGCAACGGATAATCCCGACAAAATAAGCACTTCAACCAGTTCACGGGTAATCTTTTTTGTACTTACCCAGCAAAATAAAAACCCAGCAACGCATATCGGCGCATTTGAGGCAATCAGCACGGAGCACATATCAAAAAATGCAGTGTGCCACGCTATTCTAGATAAATCTTGTTTCCAAAACATGGCGTTTTGACCGTAAGTTCCCTCTTCCGCCTTAATCATCATAGCAAAAATAATCAGCAGCCATGACAGCGAGGTCAACGCCTTTATTACGATAAGCGCACCATTAGTTTTAGGTCTCCTGTTTTGAATCCACGCCAAACTTCCAATGATATCTTCATCGGGTACTGAAAGCTTAACTATGGCACCTCTGTCGTTTTTTTCAACTGACAGACCCTTGGGTTTCATGATTCTCCTCCAACTTTATAAGAGCGTTTCAACGAAATTAAGCAATTTCTCGCTTTTGAACGCATATTTTCCATATTTGTGAAGTACTTTCTTAAAAGTACTATAAATGACATCTCACAATAACATTTTTTCGCGGTAAAGTCAATGCTTACGTGCGCTATTTTCAAGGCTTTAGGCTATTTTTCAGCTTTTCCTAGCAAAGGAAAATGAAGCCTTGCAAACAACCCTTGTCAAAAGTTTCAGTTTGGTGAATTTGACCCTACCAAATTGAAAAAATATGTGCTAATATAGTATATGTAAAACGATACGCAAGAGTTGCGTATCGCAAGT
Organism: Oscillospiraceae bacterium; assembly: GCA_031546715.1. Classification (GTDB taxonomy): domain Bacteria; phylum Bacillota; class Clostridia; order Oscillospirales; family UBA929; genus JAVBKA01. The sequence goes on from JAVBKA010000087.1 coordinate 3,613, forward strand.
TGCTTGCAGTTAATTACATGGTCCGTTAGAACTGCTCTTTGAAATCCTCCACGGTGTCGCCTAAAGCACGGAGGCATCTGCCAACCTGTGTGCTACGCATTTTTCTGTTATCAACTGGCAGCAAGACTGTCGCGATTGCCATACCTGCAACCAACCCAACAGCTAAGCCGCATATCATAGTCATTTTGTGCATAATTCTCACTCCTGATTTTATTTTTTTAACATGAAGTCCGATTATAGTATTCTCAAAAACATAGATTTTTTCGGAGGTATTTTATGGCAAATGTTAAACCTTTTTCAGCACTCATGTACAATTTCAGCAAAAGTGGAAAACCTGAGGAGCTTTGCTGCCCGCCTTATGATATTATTCCCGACACGAGTGTTTGGAAGAATAAAAATCCGTATAACGTAATTTCCCTTGAAAAACCAGAGGGCGCAACTCCTTATGCTGACGCAAAGGAAACCTTAAAAAGATGGCTTGCCGAAGATATTTTGTGTTATGACGAAGCTCCCGCCTTTTACTTGTACGAGGAAAGCTATGTGTTTAACAATCAGCGTCAAAGCATTTCAGGAATTATGAGCCGTGTCGAGCTGACGGATTATTCAGAAGGCGTCATTAAACCCCACGAAAACACTCTTTCTGGCGCAAAGGTTGACAGATACGAGCTTATGATGGCTACACACTGCCACTTTTCCCCTGTGTACGCCCTTTATAATGACGCTCAGCACGAGGTTCTGGCTATAACAGGACGATATAAGGCAACCGAGCCACGCATTGAATTTTTAATGCCTGACGGCATCGTGCACAGGCTTTGGTCAATATCCTCCCCCCGTGACTGCGCCGCCATTGAAGCCGTCTTTGCTTCAAAAGCACTATATATCGCAGACGGACACCATCGCTATGAAACATCTCTCAAGGTTAGTAAAGAGCTTGGGGAGCAAGTTTCTCCATACATAATGATGCTTCTTGTGGATATGTCCCACCCCGGCTTACTTGTTTTACCAACACATAGAATTGTTCACGATATACCTGATTTTGACGCAGAAGCCCTACTAAAGAAGCTTGAAAATGACTTTTCGATTGAAAAGTCCGATACTCTTGCATTCAACGCAGTGGTTATGCATGTCAACGATGTCTCCTACAGGCTTACTCTTAAGGACGAAAGCTTTAACGGCTTGGACGTTTCAATTCTTCACGACTATATTTTGCAGCCGCACCTCGGTATCGATGCCGCAAACATGGCAGCAGGCAAAAACCTCAGCTATACAAGGGATGTTAAGGACGCTGTTGACGCTGTAAACAACGGCACGGCGCAGTGTGCTTTTATTCTCAACCCGACAAGAGTTGAGCAAATCAAGCAGGTTTCAGACGCAGGCGAAAAAATGCCACAGAAATCCACATATTTTTATCCAAAACTCATTACAGGCTTGGTAATGAACGATTTTTCAAAGCTATGATAGTTACAACGAAGCCTTTTGTGGATATTCACGTCCATTTGCGCGAGCCTGGTCAAACTCATAAGGAAACCATTGCTTCGGGAACTGCCGCCGCCTTCCACGGTGGCTTTGGCGCAGTGGCATGTATGCCCAACACCATACCAACCACCGATTCGCCCGAAAGAGTGCAGTGGATTTTAAAGCGCGCCCTAGACACAGGTGCACAGGGTGTCAAGGTTTACCCCGTGGCATGTATAACCGATGCTTTGAAGGGCGATACTCTAACCGACTTTGCCGCTCTAAAAGCCGCAGGAGCGGCGGCACTTTCCGACGACGGCGTGCCTGTACTTGACGATGCTCTAATGCAACAGGCTCTAGTTAAAGCGGCGGAGCTAAGACTGCCCGTTCTGAGCCATTGTGAACCCGAAACGGAGCTTGCGGAGCGTCATATAAAACTTGCCGAAATAACCAAAACTCCGATTCACATTTGCCATGTGAGCCTAAAGGGAACAATTGACGTTATAAGGCGGGCAAAGAGCCGCGGTGTTCTCGTAACCGCCGAAACCTGCCCCCATTATTTTACCGATTTCGCCCAAGGAAAAATGAACCCACCCCTCGCCTCCCCTTGGGATGTTCAAGCAGTTATAGACGGCTTGGTTGACGGAACAATCGATGCCATCGTCACAGACCATGCGCCCCACACTTTGCTTGAAAAGCAGTCCGACAATCCCCCCAACGGTGTAATCGGGCTGGAAACGTCTCTGGCGGCAACTCTTACGGCTCTGTACCACACCGGTCTTTTAACCTTGGAACAAATTTTTGAAAAAATGCGGGACAATCCCGCCAGAATCTTAGGTATTCCCCTTCCCGCTGGCACTGTTACTATTGACACGGATTGCATTTGGGAGGTTCAGCCTGACGGCTTCAAAAGCATTTCGTCAAATTCTCCGTTTCTGCACCAAAAACTTAAAGGATGTGTCATAAACCATGTCTATTGATACCTTAGTCGAACTAATTAGCGACAAACGCAACCCCACGGTCGTGGGATTAGACCCTCGCCCTGATTACATACCAAAAGAACTGCTGGACAAGCACTATGCTCAACAAGGACAATGCATTGAGGCTCTTGCAAGCTCCTATCTGGAGTTTAACATGGGCATTATTGACGCCATTGCGGATATCGTTCCCGCTGTAAAGCCCCAAGTCGCTTGTTATGAAGCTCTGGGACCATCTGGAATGGAAGCTCTGCGCAAAACCATGATTTACGCCAAAGAGCATGGTCTTTTTGTTATAGCCGATGCAAAACGTGGAGATATCGGCTCTACCTCCGAGGCGTACAGCGCAGCTTTTCTCGGTCGCACACTTCTTCCGAACACTGAAATTGAGTACGAAGCCTTCCCCTCCGACGCTTTGACCATTAACCCATACCTAGGCTCGGATAATCTAAACCCATTTCTAGCCGACTGTGATAAGTACGGCAAGATGGTTTTTGTACTGTGCAAAACCTCCAACAAGTCCTCCATGGAGGTTCAAGAGCTTGATGTGGGACATCGCCCGCTGTACAAGGTTATCGCTGAACAGTGCGTGTATCATTCAAGAAAGAGAGTTGGCAAAAGCCACTACTCGCCAATCGGAATCGTCGTCGGCGCAACGCACCCACGTGACCTTACTCAGCTTCGCAGAGAGCTTGAAAATATCTTTTTCCTAGTTCCCGGCTTTGGCGCACAAGGCGGAGATGCCGGTGATGTTCGTGGTGCTTTTGACCGTTACGGCAGAGGTGCAATTATTAATAATTCTAGAGGAATTATTTGCGCTTGGCAAAAATCGGACAAAGACTTCGCTTCCGCTTCCCGTCAAGCAGCGCTTAACATGAAGGCGGATATACTAAGCTATGTTCAGGTAATATAGCTTAGTATACCTCCCCTTTTCCCCCGCATTTTTTAGATAATCTCACTATTGCCAATCAATTCAGTATGTTATATAATCGTAAAAATTTATTATGAGGTGATTTATATTAAAGCTCAACTCATCTTGGAAAACGGTACTATTTTTCAAGGCGAAGGCTTCGGTGCTGTCGGTGCTAGAATTGGCTGTTTAATAGTCAATACTAGAATGACAGGCTATACTGAAGCATTGACAAAACCCTCACAGGCGGGAAATATTGTTGTTTTTTCTTATCCTCTAATCGGAAACAGCGGCGTTTGTACTCAAGATTTTGAATCTCCATCAATTACAGCGTCGTCATTAGTTATCAGCGAATTATCCACTATTGAAAGCAACTTCCGCTCAGAAGCTTCTCTCACCGCCGTACTGGAAAAGCATGGTGTTCCCGGCATTAAGGGAATTGACACACGTGCTCTGGTACGGCTTTTACATGTCACTGGTTCAATGCGTGCAATGGTGGTTCACGGTGTCCTCGCTCCCGCATTTGAAAGCATTTGCTTTGACGAAGCTCCGAAAATCTCACCTATTGCCAAAAAAGAAGTCCCAGCCGAAAATCCAAAAAAGCATATTGCCGCCCTAAACTTTGGCGCAAAACGCAGCACACTTGAAAAGCTTAACGGCAGAGGAATTTCTGTTACTCTGCACCCATATGACACTGACTCCGAGACGATTCTCGCCTCAAAGCCTGACGGTGTTTATCTCACCGAAGGCGCGTACAAAGCCGAGAATTATCCATCTGTTTTAAAAACCATCAAAACCATTTACGATTCAGGCGTTCCAATTCTCGCCCTAGGACTTGGACATTGCCTGCTTGCGTCAGCTCTTGGCGGAGCTGTAAAGCCTCTTGCACACGGTCATCACGGCGCAAACCACCCTGTAAAGGACGTATCAACAGGACGAGTGTACATCACCGCTCAGGATTTTGACGAACATGTGGAAGCCCTGCCAAACGGTTGTGTTGCCGCCTATATTAACGTAAACGATAAGACCGTTGCTGGTTTTACTGACGATACAGTGATTTCCACAGCCTTTATTCCAGACAATGCAGAAGCCGCCATCGGCACTGGCTACATCTTTGAAAAGTACCTTGAAAGGATTGGTGGCTAGAATGCCAATGGACAAAAACATTTGCAAGGTTTTAGTTATCGGGTCAGGCCCTATTATTATAGGACAAGCCGCCGAGTTTGACTACGCAGGAACACAGTGCTGCCGCGCCCTTAAGGAGGACGGTCTGCATGTTGTTTTAATAAACTCAAACCCCGCCACAATTATGACCGACAAGGACATAGCCGACAATGTATACATCGAACCCCTTACCATTGAAACCGTTGAGCAGGTAATAATTAAAGAAAATCCCGACTGCCTAATCGGTACTCTCGGCGGGCAGACAGGTCTTAACCTTTCAATGGAACTGCATGATTCAGGTTTTCTCGAATCCCATAACGTTCGCCTAATCGGCACTGGTCCGTCTGCTATCAGAAAAGCGGAGGACAGGCAGTTTTTCAAGGACACCATGGAGAGCATTAACGAGCCATGTATTGAAAGCCTAGTGGTTGAAAATCTACCCGACGCGCTCCGCTTTGCAGACTCAATTGGTTACCCTGTTATTGTCCGACCAGCCTATACCCTCGGCGGCACAGGCGGCGGCATCGCTCAAGACAGCGAGCAACTTTCCGAAATCTGCACCTCTGGTCTTAGAGCGTCAAGAGTTCATCAGGTTTTAATTGAGAAGTGCATTTCTGGCTGGAAGGAAATCGAATTTGAGGTTCTGCGTGACAGCGCAGGTAACTGCATCGTCATCTGCCACATGGAAAATATCGACCCTGTGGGCATTCACACTGGCGACAGCATCGTGGTTGCCCCGTGCCAAACCTTAGGTGCGAAGGAAATCTCCATGCTTCGTGATTCTGCGTTCAGAATTATCACTGCGCTGGATATTCAAGGTGGCTGTAACGTACAGTACGCGCTTAATCCCGATTCTCTTGAGTATGCCGTTATTGAAGTAAATCCAAGGCTTTCACGCTCCTCCGCCCTTGCGTCAAAGGCTGTTGGCTATCCTATTGCAAAGGTTGCAACAAAAATCGCCCTCGGTTACACCTTGGACGAAATTCCAAACGTAGTAACAGGTACTACCTTTGCTAGCTTTGAGCCTGCTGTTGACTATTGTTGCGTCAAAATTCCGAAATGGCCCTTTGACAAATTCCTGACCGCCCGCCGTAAGCTAGGCACACAAATGAAGGCGACAGGCGAAGTTATGGCAATATCCCCATGCTTTGAGGCGGCTCTTTTAAAGGCTGTCCGAAGCTTGGAAATTAAGGCAGACTCCTTGCGTATGCCCGCCCTTGCCGCTCTGACGCTTTTTGAACTTGAAGCCATGCTTGAAGAAACCGACGACCGCAGATTGTTCATCATCGCTGAAATTCTTCGCCGCGGCGGTACGCAGGAACGTATTCACGAAGTAACCATGATGGATTACTGGTTTTTGACAGCAATCCAAAACATTGTAAACATGGAAAAAACCTTGGCGTTAAACGGCTTAGACCCTAGTCACCTGCTCAGCGCGAAAAAACTGGGCTTCCCCGATAGCTTAATCGCCTCTTTAACAGGCTTCACGGAAATCGAGGTACGGGAAAAACGCCTTGAACACTCAATCGTTCCAGGCTACCGTTGCGTGGACACCTGCGCAGGAGAATTTGACGCTCAGACCCCGTATTATTACTCTGCCTACGGCGCAAAAAACGAATCCGTTGCCGAACGTAAAAAAGAGCGTGTCGTGGTGCTTGGTTCAGGTCCAATCAGAATCGGTCAAGGTATTGAATTTGACTATTGCTCCGTTCATAGCGTGTGGGCACTTCGCAACGCAGGTTATGAAACTATAATCATAAATTCTAACCCCGAAACCGTCTCCACAGACTTCGACATTGCGGACAGGCTGTATTTTGAACCCCTGACACCTGAGGACGTTGAGAGCATTTTGGACATTGAAAAACCTGCGGGAGTCGTCGTCCAGTTCGGCGGTCAAACTGCAATCAAGCTCGCCCACACAATTCACCGCCTCGGCATTCCAATTCTCGGCACAGACTATAAGGGCGTAGACGCCGCTGAGGACAGAGAGCTTTTTGACCAAATTTTAAACGAAAACGGCATTCAGCGTCCCGACGGCAGAACTGTGTTCAACAAAGCACAAGCCCTAACCGCAACTCGTGACCTCGGTTATCCCGTTTTAGTCCGACCTTCATATGTTCTCGGCGGACAGGGCATGATGATTGCCTTCTCTGACGAAGATGTGTCCTCTTGGATGGACGTACTAACAGGCGGTCACGAAGCCAGCTCAGATAAGCCGATTTTGATAGACCAATATATCATGGGCTTAGAGGTGGAGGTTGACGCAATATGTGACGGCACCGATGTCTTAATCCCCGGCATTATGGAGCATCTAGAGCGCGCGGGCGTACACTCTGGCGACTCAATTTCAATATATCCCCCGCAGAGAGTGCCCGAAAACAAAAAGCAGATTCTCCTTGAGTACACTCGCAAGGTGTCCCTTGCACTAGGTGTAAAGGGTCTAATAAACATTCAGTTTATTCTTCACGGCGGCAAGGTTTTTATCATCGAAGCAAATCCCCGTTCCTCCAGAACTGTGCCATATATCAGTAAAATTACAAATCTACCCATCGTTGACCTTGCAATGCAAGTTATTCTAGGGAAAAAGCTTCCCGAATTAGGGCTAGAGTACGGCTTATATCCTGAAAAATCTAACGTTGCCGTTAAGCTTCCTATTTTCTCTTTTGAAAAGCTGTACGGCGCAGAAGTTAGCCTTGGTCCAGAAATGAAGTCCACAGGCGAGGTGCTTGGTATTGCCGACAATATGCCCGACGCATTACAAAAAGCGTTTATAGGCGGCGGCGTAAAAATCCCCAAAAACAAGCGCATTTTAATTACCGTCAAGGATACGGACAAAGAGGAAGCTTGCTCTATTGCAAGACGATTCAGGGCGTTAGGCTATGAAATATTTGCAACAAAGGGAACATGCCAGTCCTTAGCTGAGCACGGTATTCGCGCAAGCTTTGCCCGCAAACTTGAAGAAGCTGACGGACCGAATATTATCGAGCTAATTCGTGATAAGGGCGTTGACTTAGTTATAAACACCTCAACTAACAGCGTAGGCGCAAAGCGTGACGGCTTTATTATTCGCCGCATTGCCGTTGAAACCGGAACTCCGTGCCTCACCTCACTGGACACAGCAGACGCATTACTGGTTAGCTTGGAAAATCGCAAGCCTGGTCACTTGGATATCGTTGACATTACAAAAATATAATATTTGCGGAGGCAGGTAATGGAAAATTCAAATCTTAAATCTACAATTGAGCAATTTTTAGAAGAAGAAATAGAAAATGTCCGCAAATCCTCTGGGGACAAAAAAATACTATGCGCACTGTCGGGCGGTGTAGACAGTGCAGTTTGCGCCGTGCTCACACACAAGGCCGTGGGCGACAGGCTGACATGCCTTTTTGTCGATACTGGACTTATGCGCAAGGGCGAGGGCGATGAAGTCGTCCGTGTTTTCCGTGACGGTTACAGCATCAACCTAATTCGTGTAAACGCTCAAAAGCGTTTTCTAGCTAAGCTTAAGGGCGTTACCGACCCAGAGGCGAAGCGTAAAATCATCGGCGAGGAGTTTATCCGAGTTTTTGAAGAAGAAGCTCTAAAGCTCGGAGAGATTGGCTACTTAGTCCAAGGCACAATTTATCCAGATATTGTCGAGAGCGGTCAAGACGGTCACAAGGCTGTCAAGGCTCATCATAACGTGGGCGGACTTCCGGATACTATAAAGTTTGACGGTATCCTAGAGCCGCTGAAAACGCTGTACAAAGGCGAGGTTCGTGCCTGCGGAACTGCCTTGGGCTTACCTGCCAACATGGTAAATCGTCAGCCCTTCCCAGGACCAGGTCTTGCCGTGCGATGCCTTGGCGAGATAACCTTTGAAAAACTGGAAATTCTAAGGGAAGCTGATTGGATTTTCCGCGATGAAATTGAAAAAACAGGACTTCACCTGTCACTTCCCATAAATCAGTACTTCGCAGTTATCACAGGCATAAAAAGCGTCGGTGTCCGCAATTCCGAGCGAACATATGAATACACAATCGCGCTTCGAGCAGTAACCACCGTTGATTTTGTAAACGCCACCGCCGCCCCCCTACCCTTCGACCTGCTGACAGCAGTGTCTGGCAGAATTACCAATGAAGTCGTGGGCGTAAACCGTGTTGTGTATGATATTAGCGCGAAGCCTCCTGCGACTATTGAGTGGGAATAGCTTTCAAGAGCGTAGAACCCTTTTTACAAAGGGTTCTACGCTCTTTCCTTGCCCATTACGAACCATATTACAGCCATCGTTTAGCCAACAGCTTCAAGTCGCACAAACCACCAGCCGCACCACCCACTCCCACGCTTCACGCCAGCTCTTCTGGCAATGGTATATCGTCCTCATACTGCATTTCCGACAGCGTACCGATTGAAACCTTGCCCGCATGACCGTATTGATAGATTTGATCCAGTATTTCTATAGCAAGTCTGATTTTAGTTCGGAGTAGGTAACCTCTTGATTCGACGCTTGCTAAAAACTGATTAACGTCAACATTTGGTTGCCATTGATATGCGGCGGCGTGAAATTCCTTAATTTTTCCAAGAACGGTCAACAGCTCATCATTTGTAAGCGGATTAAGCCTAACTGCCGTTCTGATTTGATTAATCGCCTTTTCGATGGTTTGACGCTGCTCCTCTGGTAGCGCACTAATGCTTTCGACTTCCTTTTTTGCATCAATATCTTCTAAAAAAGAGGTATTAAATGCGAAGATACTCATGGTTGCGGGTATTTCGCCTGCCATAAAGGTCTCAAGATTTGCATATGCGCCCAGTCTCGCTTTTTTGCCCAATCTGCCGATAAGCTCTGACTCGTCAAAAAGTATAACCCATCCGGCATATCCCAGTTTTTTAAATAAATTGCTTGTGAAAACAAAATAATCTTTGGCGTGCTTCGTCTTGCTGAAATTAACAGAATATGTGACCCTTTCATTGAAAAGACGCTTATAAATCGTCTTTACATCATTGTTTCCAATGAAATCGCCTTCTAAATCTGCCAGTAATGCAAATTTTTCGTCTGCGTCCGAAGTGTTTAAGTATGATTTTAGCAGAAAGTATAGCTTGTCCGTTTCTAGATGCTTGCCCGCCAAAAGTAACATTTCAGTTGCAAGTGCGCTGTTTGGCGTCATATTCTCGAAAAGATGAGTGAAGCCCGGTTGCATACGTTCCGGTAAATACGTATTTGCGACGACTTTCTGATAAATTAAGTGCAGTTTATCCAACGGGGTTTCCTTCGACAGCGAAATAAAGCTGACGACCATATTTCGTTTATGCGCCATATCCAAAACCGTATTAAGCAGATGCGTTTTGCCTTCACCGTAGCTTCCGGAAATAATCATGCCTCCGTCTTGCTCATGCAATTTATCGCTGATTTGTGCGAGCAATTCAGCGCGCGCTGAGGACAGATAATGCCCTGCGGCTCTGGAGGATACGCCTGAACGAAGTGCTTCTATCACATTTCTTGCTTCAAAATTAATCACTTGTAATCCCCCTCACTAAAATTTGCCGTTGCAATAAGCACTTGCCGCGGGAGTGACATATTTCCGAATTTTGCATGGGAAAGCAATTCTTGCGCCTGATCCACGCCGATAGGCTTCAAGCTGCTATCCGCAGAATTGAGAACCTTTGCAAAATTTTCGGACATTCTAACAATAGTGTCTACATTATGTGCAGGAAGTCTGTCTAAATCAAGAATGTTTGCGAATCTATTGGGATTTTCGCTGACAATTTCTGTTTGAATACGCATCCAAAGGGCTATATATGATTTAAGTCCAATGGCTTCGTCATCGATTAGTTTGCGGTTCAAGGAGAATAAAAACATTATATTCTTGAGCGTATCTATTTGGTCAATCAGCTCTCGAATGCTCTCATATGCCTCATCGCGCTTCATTTTAGTGTACCTGATAAATTCGTTTCCTGCTTTATTTGCCAAGATATCAAGCTCGTCAATGGCGACAATTATCCCTTTGTAGCCTGCCAGTTTTACGATTTCAATAAGGGAACGAAGCATATGTCTGGCGTTGTACTTTGAAACTCTTGACGGAGACAATCCCAAACTGCGTATGTCTGCAAGTTTTATATCCTTTCGTCCTTCCATCCAGCCCAAAAGTATCTCCTTGTTATGCTCCTCCAAGCTCGGATGACCTAACATACCGCCTGTTAAAAGACTACACACCAGCGCAAAATTGTTGTCAATCAACGGATTTTTTAAAAACATCTCGCTTAACTGGCTTCGAATCTCCCGTTTTGTTATAGGGTCAAGCAAATCAATATCTGCTAAGTAGTCCACAAAGGTTGCATTTTCTGAGATATCACTTTGACTAAATCCCATTTCTCTTATCAGTTTTTCACTGCAAAGTCTTAAGCAGTCATTGATATCGCATTGTCTGAGAATCTCGGCATAAATCTCTTTGAAATCGTGCACCCAAATGGCGGCGGCTGAAAAGCTCACAGTTTTATAACCCGAAGCTTTGTCCAAAAAATACTCTATAAAATGAGATTTTCCGCTGCCCGTTCTTCCCGTAATAAACTGTATTCTACTGCCGCCGAAGGCGATATACTCATCAAGGTATTTTTCACGCCAAAAATCCGTGATGAAGTCAATTCCAACGGAGATTTCATCAAGAATTTCACTGTTTCCTGGCGGTTTACCTTGTTTTAAGAGCGATATAGCCGCGTTTCTGTCGTTTGTAAACATTTAACTAGACCTCGATTCTATATTTTGAAGAACCGTATTGTTGTAATATATTGTTCCGCTCCATTTTGATCCAAAATACGAATTGCTTTTGCATTTTGTCTGCTTGGGCCAAATTGGAATTTTCGTCCATCCTCAAGTACCACGTCTTTCGCCGCGTAAAGTCTGGCTAAATCAAAAGCAAAGCTTTGCTTATCGTAGTCCTTTTTAAATCTTTTCATTGGTGTCAAAAACTCGTAGATTTTCAACAAATTGCAGTCAGCATCGAGGGCATATGGTTTTCCGTTTGCCTGTCTTAGGAGAGATAAGTCATAGGCATCTACCAGCTCCGAGGCAAAGGCGGTGGCGTTGAAGGACACTCTTGTCAGCTTATCAAGTTCAGCCTTAATATTGTCAATAAGCCAGCGTGGTCTGAGAGTTTGGACTTTTTTACGGTTGACGGTCATGTCCATGCTTTCAGGATTGATTTGAACCCTAAAGGGGAACATCTCATATACTGGAAATTCTCCAGACACATTGATATTCATAGCGTTACAGGCTTCGAGCAGTTGAACGGCAAAATCGCCGCCGTCAATATACTCTTTTGCATCAAACCCGTCAATTGTCTCGCTCAAGGCATTCAGTGCGACATCCTGATTTTTACTATAATCACGCATTAACGAGATTAACTTAGGGACGCTTTTTAGGTCACCTTGTCCGATACTTTGAACAATCTTTTTTAAGACCTTTTGCTGACCGTCAGCATTTTCTTTTATTTCCTTCTCTTTTACAAGCATATCCGAATAAAGCTCTTCGTAATTCATTATTTTATATTCCTTCCGTTGTCTTAGTAGACTTTTTTATTATATTAATATATACTTCCATTGTCAATTCTTTTTAAATCGGCAGAAATTATAAACTAGCAAATGGAGAGATTATGTTTCAACTTTTTGACTGGCAGGTAAACTGCTTGGATGCGTGGAAAAACAATGAATATCGGGGCATCGTAAATGTTGTAACTGGTGCGGGTAAGACAGTTCTTGCCTTGGCTGCTATCGATTATTTGCAAAATCATTTAATTTCGTGCCAAGACGTTGCTTGTTCGGACAAAATTGTGAAGCTTAAAGTTAAAATTATAGTTCCCCAAACATTTTTAGTTTCTCAGTGGAAAGAAGAGCTTCAAAGCAAGCTAAACATCAACCCCAGTGAAATTGGTGTTTTTTGCGGATTGCATAAAGACACTGCTGACAAAAGGTTTATGATTTACGTTGTAAACTCTGCAAGAAATTCACTTTCAAGTCACATTTTAAACGATGTATCCTCCGACAACGCGGTTTTACTCATTGCAGATGAATGTCATAGATACACTTCTGGCGAGAATTCTAAAATCTTCGATTTTTACTCATTACTTGATAAAACCCAAAACAAATATTTCTCTCTCGGTCTTTCTGCCACTCCTAAAACAGCTAGATACGAAGTCATCACCCGCGTTCTTGGCTCTGAATTTTTCAGTTATGGATTTGCCGATGCCTTGCACACGAAGATTATCAGCAATTTTCTTATTTTTAGCATTGGCGTTCGGTTTTCGGACAGTGAATTACTGGAGTATCTTGACCTGTCCGAACAGATCAGCATTCTCCATATTCGGCTGACGGCGGCATGTCCTGAGTTAAAAAGACTAACAAGCGACCTATTTTTTGCAAGACTTGAAAGCTTGGCAAGCTCAGCCGCTGAGCCTCGCATTTCTGATATGGCGGCGACACTGATGACACTTTCCTACAGACGGAAGGCAATCGTCTATTTAGCGGAGGAACGTATTAACTGCGCCCTTAGGCTAGTTTCGTATTTGGAAACTCATACAAAAATTATTGTCTTTTGTGAACGAATTGAAACATCAGAGATACTTTATAGTCGCTTAAGGGAATTATATCCAAATCTAGTGGGTTTATATCATTCAGGGATGGACGTAAAGGTAAAAAAACGGGCATTGGAACAATATAAATCCTCTGTATTGCGCATTTTAATTACCTGCAAGGCACTTGACGAGGGCTTAAATGTGCCTGATACAGACGTTGGCATAATTGTATCCTCAAGCAGCACTCTGCGGCAAAGGGTTCAAAGGCTTGGACGCATTTTGCGTAAGTCAAAGAAGATAAAGAAGTTATATTACCTATTTGTTGAAAACTCTAACGAAGATACCGCACTTTTATCGGATATGAACGACTCTATGACGGGAATTGTACCTATGCTCTATGGGCGTTTTAACGATGGTGCGTTTCACAATGAGCATTATGAGGTTCTTATGCGGCAAGTGATTTTACATATGGAGAAAAGTGCACTTAATTCAAAAATTATAAGTACTTTGCAACAAAATCTAGAATTAGGGTTAATACGTTGCGACTGGTGGATGGCGGAAAATGACTGCCGTAGCTGTATTGAGCTTGCTCGGAGTAAAGAGGAACGAAACTATTATATTGCCATGCTTTATGTAATATTGGCTCGGCTTGATAAGTTGTAGGCGCATTCCCCTACCATAAAATCCACCCAATTAGCCTACCTTTTATTTAATTTTCCGTTAAGTCTGTTTGTATTTCAGGGCCATTAATGATATACTATATATTCTTGTGCATTATGAAAGGGTGGTCGCTATGTTAATCGGTTGTGTAAAAGAAATCAATCGGTACGAATATCGAGTCGGAATTACTCCCGACAATGTGCGGACTTACCATAGTCATGGGCAGATGAACTGCAGACAATGGTCTGGAGGCAGCATGCAAAAAGCTGACAGGTCTGATGTCTGGTATAAACACCTACAACGGCGAGCTGGTTTGTGAAGCCGTTGCAGTGCATTAGGTATATCAACTAAAAAAGTTGAGGATGTTTTGTCTCAGCCCCGAAAGCTGTTTTTAGCAAATAGACCCAGAATATATCAGTAAAGTATTGGCGGTGCGCAATGGTTCATAATCAAAATATTCTAGAGGGATTGCTCCGCCAATACTTTGGACACAAGGTTTTTCGGGATGGGCAGCTTGATATCATCGAAGCCCTTATAAGCGGTAAAGATATCCTCGGCGTCATGCCCACAGGTGCGGGAAAATCCATGTGTTATCAGATTCCAGCACTAGCATTGGACGGAATCACGTTGGTTGTTTCGCCTCTCATTTCGCTAATGAAGGACCAAGTAGCCGCTCTCGTCGATGCGGGCGTGAGTGCGGCGTATCTCAACAGTTCCCTTACTGCGGCGCAGTATCGCGAGGCACTTCGCCGTGCAAGCCTTGGAGCTTACAAAATCATTTACATAGCACCGGAACGGCTCTTGACGGATGACTTTCTGTCCTTCGCCCAAGGTGCAGATATTTCCCTTCTGGCAGTAGATGAAGCTCACTGTGTCTCTCACTGGGGGCAGGATTTTCGACCCAGCTATCTGAAAATTAGTGAATTCATAAAAGTTTTACCAAAAAAGCCGCCTGTTGCCGCTCTTACCGCAACAGCGACCGCCGATGTACGGCAGGACATCGTTGCAGGACTTAACCTTGAATACCCTTTTGTGACGGTAACAGGCTTTGACAGGCAAAATTTATATTTTTCAGTGGCTGAACCAAAAGATAAATACGCTGAATTGCTAACAATTCTTCAAAGTCAAGGCGACAAAAGCGGGATTATTTACTGCTCAACTCGCAAAACTGTTGAGGAAGTTTACAGCAATTTATCAAGTGATGGCTATTCCGTTGCCAGATATCACGCAGGGCTGAAGGATTACGAACGGCACGAAAGCCAAGACGACTTTATTTACGATAGAAAACAGATTATCGTCGCCACAAACGCCTTCGGAATGGGAATCGACAAGTCCAATGTGTCCTTTGTGGTTCACTACAACATGCCTAAAAATATTGAAAGCTATTACCAAGAAGCAGGGCGTGCCGGTCGGGACGGCGAGCCTGCCCAATGTATTTTGTTGTACAGCGGTCAGGATGTCCGAACCTGCCGATTTTTTATTGACAACCCTGATGATAACTCCGAACTGTCTGACGAGCAAAAGCAGCTTATTTACAAAAAAGATTTAGACCGCCTCAAAAGCATGACAATTTACTCAACAACTTCCGACTGCTTGCGACAATTCATACTGCGGTACTTTGGCGAAATGGCTGACGGCTTTTGCGGTAGCTGCGGCAACTGCGATACCAAGTTTGAAGAGCTGGATATGACTGTTGAGGCGCAGAAAATTTTGTCCTGCGTTGCTAGATTCAAGCAAGTCAACCGAAGCTTTGGTCGCACCATGCTTGCAGATGTGTTACATGGCAGTCAAGGCGAAAAAGTGAAAAGTTTCGGGTTGGACAAGCTTTCCACATACGGAATTTTGAGCGGTGTAACTTCAAAACGGATATTCAAAATGATAGATGTGCTTATCGAATACGGTTACCTACAGCAATCTGGCGGCGAATATCCAACGTTGCAGCTCACGGAAAAATCTGACGATATTCTGCGGCGAGGTCACACCCTGACCATGAAATTACCCAAAGAAATTGAAGACCGCAAGACGGCTAAGGCAGACAAACGTACAGCCAAAAACCGCACTATAAGCGGCGAAATAAACGAAAAACTCCTCAGCGAACTTAAAACACTTCGCACAAAGCTTGCAAGCGAAGCAAATATGCCTTCATACATAGTTTTTTCTAATGCAACCCTTCATGATATGTGCGTGAAGCTACCAAGGGCACCGAATGCACTTTTAAGCGTTTCAGGCGTTGGCAGCAGGAAAGCTGAAAAGTATGGCGAACTGTTTTTGGACGTCATACGAAAGCATGTCGAGTACGGGATGAGTGCCTCCGAAGCCGAATACGATGCGAAGCCTGCACCTTCAAACAAGCGAGCGAACGATACAATGCCTGCACCTACAAACAAGCAGGGGGCAACGGACAGTCCGTTATACTCACATAAAAGATGGACAGAGCAAGAGGACTTGCTTCTTCAAAATGAATATGAAAACGGCGACACCTTAGTTGAAATGACAGTCTCGCATTTAAGAACGGAAACGGCAATTCTAAGTAGACTTAAGAAGTTTGAGCTTATTCATATGTATAACGACTATTTGATTTGACAGCCCCGCCTAACAAGAAGTATAAACGACTTAGAGGTTATATACCACAAAATGGTATATAACCTCTAAAACGCACCTATTTAATGATGACCGCAGCCGTCATGGTCGGTCGCCGAATTTTCATCGTCATCGGCTTCGTCCGTGCCGCAGTGTGACCTTGTGCGCTCTTTTATTTCGCTGATGGAATCAGACTTGCAGTTCTCTAACGTGGCTGTGGGGTCAACGTTTTGCAGGTCGAGGATGGCGAGATATTTTGCAGGACTTAGGTGGCACTTATCAGAGGTTTCCTTGATTTCTTCCGTAACAGCAAAAACGTCTGCCTCGGCATTTAGCTCACGAGCTTGAAGAATTGCGTCAACAGTGGTCTTAAGCTGTGATATGAGCCGAGAGTCATCGCCCTTGGGGGTTTGCACGGTTAGCGACAAAAGTCCGTTTTTGCTGAGATAGTTTTTGTCTGCCATTGTGGTGACTAATTCCTCTACAGCATGGTCAATGCTGGAATGGCGGATATTTACTTCATTAATCAGTGCAGTGCTTTCGTCATTGTATGCCGATATGGCGATTACCTTGCCGAACTGATTTACTGTAAGCTCAATGGAAGGATTAACGTCGATATCAACGTATGCACTGGCTGTAAAATAAAGATTATATGAAATTCCCGCGGAGAAAAAGGCTAAAACCAGAGAAGCGGCAATAACAGCGAGCTTTTTGAGGCTAAAAACAGGTCTACTTGTGCCGTTCTCTATTTTAGAGCGCAAAAAACTATATGTGTCCGACTTTAGCTTTTCTTCAGCATGTACTTTGTCGAGAGCTGTTTGAAAATTTTTGTCTATCATTGAAACTCGCCTCCTAACTGCACTTTTAACTCAGCTTTTGCACGTTTTAACCACGTATAAACAGTGTTTTCGTTCACATTTAGAATATTGCTGATTTCAGGAGCGGTATAGCCTTCATAATAGAATAGATATATGACGTCTTTGTACTTTTTTGGAAGCCGCAACACATTTTCCAGCAGCTCCCAGTCATTTTCTTGCAAATAAAAGGGTTCTGCGGACATATCGTCAATTGACTGCACCTTTTTGCGAAAAAAACTTTTATAAATGTCCTTACATGCATTAATTGCAACACGAATAATCCATGCTTTTTCATGGACCGAGCTTTCAAAGGAATGCTCATAGAGGATGTATTTCAAGAAAACCTCTTGAAATACATCCTCTGCATCGCTGTAACTTTTTAGATGTAAAAAGCATATTCGGCGAACAGTGTCGGCATACAAATCAAGAGCTCTGCTCGCCTCGATTTCGCTTTTCATACAAACTCCTGTTATACTAATTTCTATTTAACTCTTTTTATTGAGAATTAGTATTATCGACCGCAGCACCCGCCGGAACGTCTGTTGTTATAATTGCAGTAATAATCATAGTCGTATGCGTAATCCTGAGGGAAATAGGTGACGCCGTCATGCTCGTGGATATCGGTTTCTGTGCAGTCTTCAACAGTGCAAAGTTCGTGATAATCGTGACCATCGCCGTAGAAGTGCCCGCAGTAATTTCTGCCACTATGTCTGTGATAGCCTGCAATGTCGCAGTCTTCAACACCGCAGATAGCGTAACGCGTGTCGAGTTTAGTTGTGGTTTTTGCTGTGCGGCTGGCTGCAAGCACTGTAACTGGTAGAATCGCAAGTAGCAAAACCAGTACAGCGGCAATTGAAATAGTTTTTTTCATTTTCGACCTCCTAAATTTAACCTTGTCATATATAATACGATTGTGAAATGCAAATCCTTTCAAAAAATGAAAATTATTTTTTGTTTAGCTTAATTTTACTTAATCGTAGATCGCTTACGCTGCATTTATTTCTAAATAATACCATAGATTTATACAAAAATCCAGTAACAAATAAATTTATTCTAAAACCACAAAACACAAGCGCAAAACAAGCGGAGGCAGTTACTGCCTCCGCTTGTTCAATAAATATCCTAAAACTATCTCTCCAGCACGTCTCCGCCGGTTGAGAGGGTGACAATCTGCCAAGGAATCATTTTTTGCGAATTCTTCAGCGCAGTCACGGTTGCGTGTTCAATTCCTCCGCAGCAAGGAACCTCCATGCGCACAACTGTGACGGATTTAATGTTATTTTTGCTGATAATTGCGGTCAGTTTTTCGCTGTAATCACCATCGTCAAGCTTTGGGCAGCCGATAAGAGTGATTTTTCCGCGCATAAAGTCGTTGTGAAAGCTTCCACTTGCGTATGCGGCGCAGTCAGCGGCTATCAATAGGTTAGCTCCGTCAAAATACGGCGCATTTACTGGCACGAGCTTTATTTGTACAGGCCATTGGTTAAGCTCAGAGGTTGTGCTTACCTGTGCAGGAGCTGGTGCGGCAGTGGACGCTTCGCGTTTAATTGCCTTGGCGTTAGAGCCTGGGCAGCCACATGGCAAATCCTTTTCTTTGTTTTCCATATTCTTCTTTACCTCATCTTCATTAAACTCAAGTGCTTCTCGTTCTTCAAAAGTAATTGCTGCGGTTGGACAAACCGGCAGA
>JAVBKA010000126.1:0-9407 GCA_031546715.1 Oscillospiraceae bacterium
ATTTATTATACTATCAGGAAGTGAGATTGTCAATGGCTGAGAATGTAATAAAAATAAATCATCTGGAAATAGAAAATGTCAAAAGAGTAAAGGCAGTTAAGCTCGTGCCTTCACCATCTGGACTAACCGTCATCGGCGGTCGCAATAATCAGGGAAAAACCTCTGTCATTGACGCTATAGCATGGGCGTTGGGCGGCGACCGCTATCGCCCATCTGAGGCGCAGCGTGACGGCTCGGTTGTACCACCATGTATACATATAGTGCTTAGTAACGGTCTAATCGTGGAGCGGCACGGCAAAAACAGCGAGCTAAAGGTTATCGACCCAAAGGGAAACAAGGGCGGTCAGCAACTTCTTAACGAGTTTGTGGAACAGCTTGCTATAGATTTACCCCGCTTTATGCAAGCGTCTGGCAAAGATAAGGCAAACACGCTGCTAAAAATTATCGGCGTTGGTGACAAGCTGTATGAGCTGGAGCAGAGGGAGCGGACACTGTACAGCCACCGCCACATTATTGGTCAGATAGCAGACCAAAAGAAGAAATACGCACAGGAAATGCAGACCTTTCCCAATGTTCCCTCTGAGCCTGTGTCCGCTTCTGAGCTTATACGCCGTCAGCAGGACATACTGGCAAAAAACGGCGAAAACCAGCGCAAAAGGGCAAGACTTAACGACCTTGAGACACAGCTTGCCAACCTCGAACGTGACATAAATGCTCTACTTCAAAAACAGTCCGCCATACTGTCTGACCTTACTATCGCCCGTACTTCCGCAAAGGATTTACATGACGAGACAACGGCAGAGCTGGAGGCGAGCATTCAGAGCATAGATGAGCTAAACCGAAAAATTAGGGCAAATCTTGACAAAGAAAAAGCGGAATCCGATGCACTGGTGCATCAAAACCAATATGACACACTCACTGCAGAGCTTCTGGCTATACGTGAAGATAAAACTGCGCTGCTAAATAGTGCCAATCTACCTTTATCTGGGCTATCTGTGTCCGAGGGGGAACTGTTGTATCACGGCAAGGCTTGGGACTGCATGAGCGGTTCAGAACAGCTAAAAATATCAACTGCAATTGTACGTTGCCTAAACCCCAAGTGCGGCTTTGTGCTTCTTGATAAGCTTGAGCAAATGGACATAGAAACCCTCGAAGAATTTGGCGCATGGCTAGAGACAGAGGGCTTGCAAGCCATTGCGACAAGGGTCAGCACAGGGGGCGAGTGCGCAATAGTTATTGAGGACGGTTACGCCCAAGACACTGAAACTACGACACAACCAACGTGGAAAGCAGGTGCATTTTAGTGGAAATAATTCAAGGTAAAATAAAAAGCGCACAAAAAATAGTTGTTTACGGCGTGGAAGGCATAGGCAAGTCAACATTTGCTTCACGTTTTCCATCACCTCTATTTATAGACACCGAAGGCAGCACCAAGCACATGGACATATCACGAACGCCTACGCCTAGTAGCTGGACGATGCTTTTAGACCAGGCGCAGTACGTCAAAAGAAACCCAACAATCTGTAAAACACTGGTGATTGACACCGCAGACTGGGCGGAGCGCATGTGCGAGCAGACAGTGTGCGCCAAAGCAGGAAAAGCAGGAATTGAGGACTTCGGTTACGGCAAAGGCTATACATACTTAGGAGATGAGTTCGGCAAGTTGCTGAATTTGTTGCAAGAGGTTATCGCAGTAGGTGTCAACGTGGTATTTACCGCTCACGCTCAAATGCGAAAGTTTGAACAGCCTGACGAGCTTGGGAGCTATGACCGCTGGGAAATGAAGTTGTCTAAAAAGACTGCTCCACTCTTGCGTGAATGGGCGGACATGGTGTTGTTCGTCAACTATGAAACCTATGTGATTAAGTCAGATAACAAGCTTGAAAAGGGCAAGGCGCAAGGCGGCAAGCGTATTATGCATACCACTCACCATCCATGCTGGGACGCAAAAAACCGCCATGATTTAAAGGATAAGCTGCCTTTTGATTATGGGGAAATAGCACAGTGCTTCGGTGGTGCATCACAGATTTCTGCGGCAGTGCCTATACAGGAAACTGTCGGTAATATTACGCAAGAAGAGCCAGTTATAACTCAATCCACACCACAAGCAGACCCAACCCCCATTCCTGTTGCACCAACAATAAATTCCAGCGAATGGGATGATATCCCCTCTGCCCTTGCCGACCTGATGAAAACTAACAACGTACTTCCCGAGGAAATACGAGCCGTAGTCGCCAAAAAGGGGTACTATCCAGCCAGTATGCCGATTGGAAAATATGACCACAGCTTTATAGATGGTGTGCTAATTGGTGCATGGGAACAGGTTTTTCAGGCTATAGATAGCGAAAGATTGCCATTTTAATTAAAGGAGTAATTACATATGACTGATAAAAATACAACAACCGCAGGTACCGCCCTAGACTGGGACAGCACCATCGAAAACGACAGCAGCTTCGAGCTACTTCCCGAGGGGGACTACGAATTTACCGTCACCAAATTTGAACGCTCACGCCATCACGGCAGCGCAAAGCTGCCTGAATGCAACAAAGCAGTGCTAACACTTGAGCTTAAAGGCGCAAACGGCATTAAGGGCGTTATCACCCACAATCTTTTTCTGCACAGCTCCACAGAGGGCATGTTATGCGCCTTTTTCGCTGCCATTGGTAGCCGTAAGCATGGAGAACCTCTAAAGATGAACTGGGATGATGTGCAGTTTGCCAATGGCCGTGCCAAAGTGGGGACAAGGAAATGGAAGGGTGATGACGGCGAGGAACGCTCTTCTAATGAAGTAAAAAAGTTTTATCCGTCAGAGCTTAAGAAGGCTGTGCAAACCTTTGAGGCTGGGAGGTTTTAGGTGTGCAGCTTCGTCCATATCAGCAAACAGCAAAAGAGCGTGTACAAGCCGAATGGGCTGACGGCAAGCGGCGCACACTGTTGGTTTTACCCACAGGCACAGGAAAAACCATAGTTTTTTCTAAGCTTGCGGAGGACTGCGTGTGCAACGGTGAGCGTGTTTTAATCCTCGCTCACCGTGGGGAGCTGCTTGACCAAGCGGCGGACAAGCTGAAGAAGGCTACTGGACTTGGGTGTGCCGTTGAAAAAGCGGAGGAAACCTCTTTAGATAGCTGGTTTCGTGTCACTGTCGGCTCAGTGCAGTCGCTTATGAGAGAAAAAAGGCTAGCGCAATTTGAGCGTGACCATTTTACAACTATTATCGTAGACGAGGCGCACCACTGTCTAAGCGACAGCTATCAGCGTGTTTTAGCTTACTTTAATGAGGCAAATGTGCTTGGCGTTACCGCAACTCCCGACCGTGGAGATATGAAAAATCTCGGACAGTATTTTGAGTCTCTTGCCTACGAATATACATTACCAAAAGCAATAAAAGAGGGCTATTTATCCCCCATTAAGGCGCAAACAATACCCCTAAAGCTAGACTTGTCAGGCGTTTCCCAACAGGCGGGCGACTTTAAGGCGTCCGACATCGGCTCTGCCCTAGACCCATATTTATATCAAATAGCGGGGGAAATGTCCAAGGTCTGCCATGACCGCAAAACAGTGGTATTTCTGCCTCTTGTTAAAACAAGTCAAAAATTTCGGGATGTTCTGAATACTATGGGCTTTAACGCCGCAGAAGTCAACGGTGACAGCACAGACAGGGCGCAGGTGCTTGCCGACTTTGAGGGTGGACGTTATAACGTGCTGTGCAACTCTATGTTACTCACCGAGGGGTGGGATTGTCCGCAGGTTGACTGCATCGTGGTACTGCGACCAACGAAAATTCGTAGCCTGTATAGTCAAATGGTGGGGCGTGGCACACGGCTGTACCCCGACAAAGAGTATCTTCTGCTACTGGATTTTCTCTGGCACACAGAGCGACATGAACTGTGTCATCCAGCACATTTAATATGCGAGAGCGAAGAAATAGCGCAAAAAGTCACCGAAGCGATTGAAGCCGCAGGCTGTCCAGTAGACGTTGAATCCGCTGAAAAGCAAGCATGTGAGGACGCTGTCATAGCCCGTGAGGAAGCGTTGGCTAAGAGGCTTGACGAGATGAAAAAACGCAAGCGTCAGCTAGTTGACCCCTTGCAGTTTGAACTTAGTATTCAAGCCGAGGATTTAGTGGGTTATGTTCCTACATTCGGGTGGGAAATGGACATGCCGACAGCGAAACAGATAGCCGCCCTTGAAAAAATGGGGATATTCCCTGACGAGGTGGACTGTGCAGGCAAGGCCGCAAAACTACTGGACAGACTGCAAAAACGCCGTTCTGAGGGGCTTACTACGGCAAAACAAATACGATTGCTTGAAAGCAGGGGCTTTCAGCATGTAGGCACATGGGAGTTTACAGCAGCTCGTAACCTCATTGACCGCATAGCTGCCAACGGCTGGCGAGTACCTTACGACATCACCCCCTCTGCATACATACCAAGCGGAAAGGTTGCTGAGCCAGCATGGACGACCTCCGCCCACTATTAGACTACATAGACCCTGCAAAACTAGATTACAGCCAGTGGCTAAGCGTTGGTATGGCTCTCAAAACAGAGGGCTATACCGCCTCAGACTGGGACAGTTGGAGCAGACGTGATGCAAGCCGTTACCATGCTGGCGAATGCTTTAAAAAGTGGGATTCATTTCAAGGCGTGGCAACACCAGTCAAGGGCGGCACGTTGGTTCAATTAGCTAAGGAGCATGGATTTATGCCCAAGCAAGGGGGTTATTCTTTGGATTGGAATGACACAATAGGAACTCGTGAAGCTCGTGGTGCTGCCATCGGCTGCCTAAATGAGCATAAAAATCATATAGTTGTAGAAAAATTGTGGCTTGAAGGGCAGGACGTCACTCAGCCAACGATATGGAATCCTGCACAGCAAATAATCCGCTATCTAAGTACATTATTTGATAAATCCGAAAAGGTCGGTTATGTCACCGAAGCTTGGGAGCAGGACGGCAAATACTTGCCCACGAAGGGTTGCAGTGACCGCACTCAAGAGCAGCTTATCGCCTCATTTAACAAATACGGCGATGATATTGGGGCTACTCTGGGGGATTATAACAAAGCCGTGGGTGCATGGGTTCGTTTCAACCCATTGGACGGTAACGGGGTTAAAAATGAGAACGTCACCGCCTTTCGTTATGCCCTAGTTGAATCTGATAGTATGACCATTGATAAGCAAAACGCCATGATACGCCAATTGGAGTTGCCCGTTGCGTGTTTGGTGCATTCAGGGGGCAAGAGCCTCCACGCAATTGTTCGTATAGACGCTCCCGATTACGAAGAGTACCGCAAGCGTGTAGATTTTCTCTATAACGTGTGCAAGAAAAACGGCTTTGCAATAGACAGCCAGAACCGCAACCCTTCACGGCTGTCACGTCTGCCCGGGGTTTCCCGTGGCGAAAATAAGCAGTTTATTGTAGATACTAACTTTGGAAAACCCTCTTGGCAAGAGTGGCAGACTTGGATTGAAGCCGCTAATGACGATTTACCCGAACCTGAAAGCATGGCCAGCGTTTGGGACTGTCTTCCCGACCTGTCGCCACCGCTGATTGACGGCATATTACGGCAAGGACATAAAATGTTACTTGCAGGACCGTCAAAAGCGGGCAAGTCCTATGCGCTGATTGAGCTGTGTTGTGCAATTGCCGAGGGGCGCAAGTGGCTGAGTTGGCAGTGCGCTCAAGGTCGGGTGCTGTACGTAAATCTTGAGCTTGACCGTGCAAGCTGTCTGCATCGTTTTAAGGACGTGTACACCGCCTTGGGCTGGCAACCTAAAAACATCGACTGTATCGACATTTGGAATCTTCGTGGCAAGTCCGTCCCGATGGACAAGCTCGCCCCAAAGTTAATACGCAGAGCGCATAGAAAAAACTATACCGCAATTATCATCGACCCTATCTACAAAGTCATCACAGGCGATGAAAACAGTGCCGACCAGATGGCTCATTTCTGTAACCAGTTTGACCATGTCTGCAACGAGTTAGGCGCAGCGGTTATCTACTGTCATCACCACTCAAAAGGCTCACAAGGCGCAAAGCGCAGCATGGATAGAGCGTCAGGCTCAGGCGTGTTCGCACGTGACCCCGATGTGCTGATTGACCTTATCGAGCTTGAGCTTACCGAGGCGATTCTTGAGCAGGAGGAGAACAAAAGAGCAAGTACCGCATGGCGAATTGAAGGTACGCTGCGAGAGTTTCCGAAGTTTGCGCCTGTGAATTTGTGGTTTGATTACCCTGTACATAGGGTTGATACTGTTGGCGTGTTGGCGGATATTGATGCTGATGGGGCTGATGCGCCGTGGGCAAGAGCAACTAAAAAGCGCAAAAATAAAGCTATATCTGAGCGAAAAGACAAAAATCGAGAGCTTGAGAATGCTATAAATTCATGCGATTTCGGAAGTCCCCCAACAAAAAAACAGCTTGCACAATACCTAGGTATCACCGAGCGGTCAGTTTTTGACAGGGTAAAAGCTCATGGCTGTTATATGTTTGATAAGAATAATGGCGGCGTAATCATGAAAGTTGAACCCCGTTAATTACGGAAAGCACCATGTTTTAATGGTTCGTTCCAATGCGGAAAGCACCATTATATAAATATAACACTTCGCGTTCCGTCACATGTGTGTACGGTAGGTGACCACGCTAGGGACGTGGTCACCCCTACCACACATATGACAGATGACAAACAAAACTTTAAAAACTGAAAGTTGGTAAAATATGTCTACCTCCTTTTTTATGCACATGTTGCCACCTACCACAACACATCAGCAAAAAAAGGTCACTGTCCGAAATGGCAAGCCTGTGTTCTACGAACCTGACGACCTAAAGTCGGCACGCAGTAAGCTGATGGCGCATCTTGGTAAGCACGTGCCGGAGACGCCGTTCAGCAAAGGCGTTAGGTTGGTAGTGAAGTGGTGCTTTCCGCTTTCGGGAAAACACCACGATGGTGAATACAAAACCACGAAGCCAGACACCGACAACCTCCAAAAGCTGCTCAAAGACTGTATGACTGCCCAAGGCTTCTGGGTGGACGATGCACTTGTCGCTAGCGAAATTGTTGAGAAGTTTTGGTCAACGGTACCTGGGATTTTTTTGTGTGTGCAGGAGCTTGAGTAAATTAACATACTTTTGGATGTTTAAAATGATGTGAGGAAGTGTAAACCATGACGATAGATAAAATAAAGGTTTTTCTTAAACAAGCATTGAGCCTAAGGCGAGAGATTGTCGGACAGCAGGAACGTCTTGCTATGCTAAAATCGGCTATGACTTCACCTAGGGGTACTATGTGGAGTACACTAAAGACTTTTACAGGCGTTGGCAGTGACCCGTTGGGGGACGCTGTGGTAAAGAAAATAGGGCTAGAGGTCGCCATTGAGCAGGACATAGCAAAATTGTCAGCTGTGGTGCTAGCAATTGAACAGGCAGTAGAAGGGTTGGAGGATTCCGCAGAGCGTGAGGTGTTACGACTTCGGTATCTAAATGGGCTGAGTTGGGAAAGGGTGGCGAAACGCATGGGGTACAGTAAAGACCGAGTTTTTCAAATTCATAGACAAGCAATAATAAGACTACAGTACATTACAGTTTAAATGTGGTATAGTGGTAAAAACGAAATAGTACAAAGTTCACCCTATTCGGATGGGGCTGACGCTCCTAGGTATTCTTGAATGGCACGACGTATAAACTCTGCCTTAGTTAAGCCGTCGGTAGCGAGCTTTTCTTCCCATGCGGCGACAAGTTCTTTTTTTAGTTGAACCTGTACAACCTTGTACGCCTTTGCATTATATTTTGCCTTAACTTGCCATGATGTGTCGGACATTATTTTTCATCCTTTCTGTTTACTATAAGGGTTAGAACCAAGCCAAGAGCGATGATGCCAAACTTAATAAAGTCTAAAACGCTTGGGTCTGCAAAGTCGCCATCTAAAATGCTGATAATTACCAACGCAATAAGAATAATTGTGGTAAAATTTTTCTTCATTTTTATAAGTGATTGTGATATACTCTATTCGCCCCCCTAAGGGGGAGGAGGCTTATCGCCTCCTCTTGCGATTGGACTTGGCTTTGGGTTTTGCTAGTAGGGATTTAATCAGTGTTGTAGCTGTTAGCAGTCCTACCGCAATCTCGACCAAGTCCTTAATTTTCTCAATCACTGTGTTCACCTCCTTTCTGTATATATAATACCATACTTAATTGAGTATGGCAAGGAATTTTATGTATCTTTTTTAATATTTTTTCTAACGGCTGCAATAGATTGCGGTCGTTTCTTTTGCCCGAAATGAGGTGACTACGTGGCAAAACTAACACCAAAGCAGGAGCTTTTCTGCAAAGAATACCTGATTGACTTAAACGCAACACAAGCTGCTATTCGTTCAGGGTATAGCGTTGAGAGTGCAGGTACAATTGGTACAGAAAACATGCAGAAACCCACTCTTCGCGCGCATATAGACGCCGCCTTGGCTGAACGTTCTCGTCGCACAGGCATCAACGCCGACAGAGTTATTAGGGAGCTTGCACGGCTTGCCTTCATCAACGCCGCTGATGTTATTGATTTTGATTCAGGAGCTATCGCTTCTGGTGCAACAGAGGACGATACAGCGGCAATTGCCAGTGTCAAGGTAAAAGTGATAACAGGTGAAAACGGTGAAAGCGTTGAGCGAGAAATAAAGCTGGCGGATAAGCTAAAAGCCTTGGAACTACTAGGTAAGCATCTAGGCATATTCTCAGATAAATTGAAAATAGAGGGTTCGATTCCGATTGTTATCCGAGATGACATAGAAGCAGATGACTAGCACCAATGGATAAACTGAACATCACGCTCAAAAAAGTTGTTGGCAAGAATTACAACCGTTTTTGGCATTTTCAAGGCAGATACAGAGTGGTGAAAGGCAGTAGAGCAAGCAAGAAATCCAAGACAACTGCCTTGTGGTACATTACCAATATGATGAAGTACCCTGGGGCAAACCTCTTGGTAATCAGAAAGACCTTCAGAACCCTAAAAGATTCCTGCTTCACAGAATTGAAGTGGGCTATCAGTCGGTTATGCGTTCAGGAACATTGGAAGGTTACGGAATCCCCGCTTGAAATGACCTACCTGCCCACTGGTCAAAAGATATACTTTAGGGGTCTTGATGACCCGTTAAAAGTCACATCAATCACAGTTAATGTTGGACACCTTTGTTGGATGTGGATTGAAGAAGCGTATGAAATCATGAAAGAACCTGACTTTGACATACTGGATGAATCCATTCGTGGTCAGGTTGATGATGGTCTATTCAAGCAAATCACACTGACTTTCAACCCCTGGAATGAACACCACTGGATAAAGAAACGCTTCTTTGATGCGTCCCCTGACCCTGATATTCTTGCCCTGACAACCAACTACATGTGCAATGAATGGCTTGATGCGGCAGA
>JAVBKA010000003.1:0-5949 GCA_031546715.1 Oscillospiraceae bacterium
CTTTCCGAGCTCAAAAAACGTAGGTTTGTTGAAACTTATTATTTCATTATTTGAAAATGAACCTTATACAATCCTCGACTTCTTCTCTGGCTCTGCCACAACCGCCCATGCTGTTATGCAACTTAACGCCGAAGACGGCGGCAACCGCAAGTTTATCTGCGTTCAGCTCCCAGAGCCGACCGACGAGAAAAGCGAAGCGGCAAAAGCTGGCTACAAAAATATTTGTGAAATTGGCAAGGAACGTATTCGCCGTGCAGGCGAAAAAGTGTGTACAGATATTCAATTTCCGAACGAAAAAGAAAACTATAAACGAATAGCTCACGGGGTTGTGGGTATTCGTGGTATAAACGAAGATTATAGACTTGAAAACGCTTCTGTAGCTCAACAAAGTTTCATTGATGATGATAAAAAACATCGAATTGATGAAGAGTTTGCCAAGATAGATGAAAATAATAAGTACAGATTTAACTCGAAGTTACTTGACATCGGCTTCAAAGTGTTCAAGCTCGACAGCTCCAACCTAAAAAAATGGCAACCTGACTATGACAATCTGGAAGATTCTCTGTTTGACAGCATAAGCAACTATGTTGACGGACGCAGTGAACTTGATGTGGTTTACGAAATCATCATCAAGATGGGGCTTGATTTGACATACCCGATTGACGAAAAGATTATCGATGGGAAGAAAGTCTACTCCGTCGGTTTTGGCGCACTTATGATGTGCCTTGATGACGACATTACTACCGACGTTGCACAGGGCATGGTCGAGCTGCATAAGGCTGAAAAGCCCGAAACATGGAAAGTAGTGTTCAAGGATAACGGATTTGCGACTGATAGTGTTAAGATGAATGTAAAAGAAATATTCAAGTGCAGCGGTCTTGAAGAAGACGCATTTGCTACGGTGTAGGGGAAAAAGATGGAAACTGTTGAATATGTGCTTGTTTGGGTTAAAGGGCTGGTCAGTAATGAGAGCTTTGCGACTATTATTTGTGGCGTTCTAGTGTTTGTATTTTGCGAGTATATAAAAGAAATATGGCTGAGACCCCTACAGGACTATGGTAAATTGAAATCGAAAATAGTGTTTACACTTGTAAAATATGCGAATTTATATAAGAATCCCTGTAAAAAAGGAGAGCGAACAAACAACCGTGAAATTGCTGCACAACATTTCAGAACATTGGCTGGGGAAACCGCTGCATTTATAGAAGTCTTACCATTAATAAAAATAGGAATTGCGAAGAAAGGAACATTGTATAAAGTATCAACTCGTCTTATTGGTTTGTCGAATGGGATGTTTTGCAAAGAGGTTGAGATTGGCACTGTCACAAAAAGAAATGATGAATATAGAAACGAAATTAGATCACTACTAAAAATTTATGAATATGGCGGAGAGGACACCCAATGAAACTCCAATTTGACTCCGAACTCCTATACCAAAAACAAGCCATTACCTCAGTTGTTGACTTGTTTCGGGGGCAGACTCCGAAGCAGTCGAGCTTTACGGTTGCCCAGTACAGCGAAATAGCAGGGCAAGTCGGCGGCATGCTGACAGAACATGGCATCGGTAATAAGCTAGAATTGGACGAGAACGAAATCCTCGCAAACTTAAACGAAATACAGCTCCGAAACGGGATAGCGCATACAAAGTCGCTACGCCACGGGGTTTATGACTTTGATGTGGAAATGGAAACAGGCACAGGCAAGACCTATGTATACTTACGTTCTATATTTGAACTCAACAAGGAATATGGTTTTTCAAAGTTTATTATTGTAGTGCCGTCAATAGCAATTAAAGAAGGTGTGTACAAGTCGCTTCAGATAACTAAGGAACATTTTGCAAACCTCTATAACAACACAGTCTGCGACTTCTTTGTATATGATTCCAGCAAGCTGGAACAGGTTCGCAGCTTTGCGGTCAGCGATAATATCTCTATTATGGTTATAAACATTGACGCATTCAAAAAGAGCTTTGAGTCTGATGATGCTGAGAAAAAGGCGAATATCATTCATCGACAAAACGACAAATTGGGCGGTATGAAACCCATCGAACTGATTCGGGAAACTAAGCCTTTTGTCATAATCGATGAACCACAATCTGTTGACACTACTCCAAAGTCCAAAGAAGCGATTGCTTCACTCAATCCGCTTTGCACATTGCGCTATTCCGCTACACATGTGGACAAGCATAATCTAGTGTATAAGCTGGATGCAGTTGATAGCTTCGACCTGGAGCTTGTTAAGCAGATTGAAGTTGCCAGCTTTGCCAGCGTGGATTATCACAACAACGCCTATATGAAGCTGATTTCTGTAGACAATAAAAAAAGTCCTATTACTGCGAAAATTGAGCTGGATGTCAACGAAAATGGTGCGACTAAACGCAAGACGGTTACTGCCCGTACAGGTCATGATTTGTATGATCTTTCAAAAGGTCGTGACGTTTACAACGGATTTGTAATTGACGAGATTTATTGTGAAAAGGACAATGAGTACCTCAGTTTTTCAACGAATGCTACGATTCTTACAATCGGTAAAGCAGTTGGTGATATTGACGACCTTGCCATCAAGGAGCAGCAGATACGCAAGACTATTGAGGAGCATTTGGACAAAGAAAGAATTCTCAACAAGCAAGGGATAAAAGTCCTGAGCCTTTTCTTCATCGACCGTGTTGCAAATTATCGATATTATGATGATGCAGGCAATCCTCAAAAAGGCACCTATGCCAAGTTGTTTGAGAAGCATTATAACGAACTGATGAAGCGTCCCAAATACAAATGCCTTTCAGAGTATATTAATATCGAAGTTGATGCTTCTGAATTTCACAACGGCTATTTTTCAGCAGACAAAAAAGGTGTTTACAAAGATACGAGCGGTACAACCGCTGCCGATGACGACGCATAGAGCTTAATTATGAAAGAGAAGGAACGCTTGCTGTCTTTCGACACCAAGCTGCGGTTCATCTTCTCTCATTCGGCGTTACGTGAGGGCTGGGACAATCCTAATGTGTTTCAGATTTGCACATTGAATGAAACACGTTCAGAAGTGAAGAAACGTCAGGAAATCGGGCGTGGTCTACGCTTGTGCGTCAACCAAAATGGGGAACGTCAGCACGGCTTTACAATCAACACGCTGACCGTTATGGCTAACGAAAGCTATGAAGAGTTTGCCAACAAGCTGCAGAGGGAATACGAGCAAGAGGAAGGCATCCGCTTTGGCGTTATAGAAAAGCATACCTTTGCAAATATCCCGGTCTTGAATAGTGATGGTGGTTACGAATATCTTGGCGCAGAGAAATCGGAAGCCATCTACAAATCATTTGAAGAATAGGGATACATCAATAACAAGGGCGAGGTTCAGGACTCGCTAAAGAAGGTGATCAAAGAAAATGCGCTTGTGCTGCCAGAGGCTGTTGCTGAAAGTGCGCCTGCCATCGCCGCCACCTGCAAGAAGGTTTGTGGTAACCTGAACATTAAGCCTGCAAACGACAAACGTGTAATCTCCTTGAATAAAGAGGTTTTCTTGAGCGATGACTTCAAAGCTCTGTGGGATAAAATTAAATACAAAACTACCTACAGTGTAGACTTTTGTAGTAAAGCGTTGATTGAAAAATGCGTGAGTGATATGAAGAGTGCTTTGCTGATCAATGCGGCAAAGCTTGTTTATACCAAAGCCAAACTTAGCGTAACAGCTGGAGATGTCGCAACCGCTGAAACCGCTCATACGACAGTTCTCGTAACCGATATGAGGGAAAACCTGCCAGATGTTGTTACATATCTACAGAACCGTACTAACCTCACCCGTAAAACGATTGTAGCTATTCTCACCGAAAGTGGCACGCTTGACTTGTTCAAGAAAAACCCGCAACGATACATGGAGGATGTCGCGCGAATTATCACATCGGTAATGAAGCGTTTGATTGTGGACGGCATCAAGTACACACGTATAGGTGGTGATGAGTTCTATGCCCAAGAGCTATTCAATACAGAAGAGCTTACGGGATACCTTGAGCGCAATATGATTGAAAGTAGTCGCTCGGTGTACAACTATGTAGTCTATGACAGCGAGGTCGAGCGTGGGTTTGCCGAAAACTTTGAGAACAACGAAAAGGTATTGGTGTATGCTAAGCTACCAAGTTGGTTCAAGATTAGCACCCCTCTTGGCTCATACAATCCCGACTGGGCAGTTTTAATAGAGGATGACGGACAGCACAAGCTCTACTTCGTTGTCGAAACAAAAGGAAGCGTACTTACTGAGAACCTCAGACCAACCGAAGATCAAAAGATTATTTGCGGTGAGAAACATTTTGCGGCGTTAGGGCAAGGGGTATCGTTTACTAAAGCAGATAACTATGCGGAATTTTTGGAATCAAACAACTTGTAAAAACAAGAGTAGAAGCAAGTAATGAAAACAGCGTGGTATCGGAGCCGCCACCTCTATCAGTTATATCTTATAAAAACGCATATTTCGACTTGACTATCAGTTTTATATTGTGATATACTGCATCAGCAAGGAGTTGGTAGTTATGGTTTTACGAGAGGCATATTTAGCTAAAATACGTCCATTTATTGGGAAGGACATTATTAAGGTGCTTACAGGCATACGTCGTGGCGGAAAAAGTGTGCTACTTGAGCAGATTCGTGACGAGATAAACAGTCCACACAATATCTTTCTAAATTTTGAAGATTTGGGTAATCAACACCTTTGCGAATACAATGCTTTGCACGATTTTGTATGCAGCAAAATCGGGAGCAGCAAAGAAAAATTCTATCTTTTCTTTGACGAAATTCAGGAGGTTGAGGGATGGGAAAAAGCCGTCAATTCTCTGCGTGTGAAGTATAACGCGGATATATATATCACAGGCTCTAACTCGCAACTTCTTTCGGGCGAGCTTGCCACCTATATTGCGGGGCGTTATGTTTCCTTTGTGGTATACCCCTTTTCCTTTGAAGAATTCAAATGGGTAAATGAGGCATACACATTTGAGGATTACATTAAATATGGCGGTATGCCGTTTTTATCAAGTATAGACTTTACCCCAGACATCAGCAAAAACTATTTGCAGGACGTCTTTAATTCTGTAATGCTGAAGGACATCGTTAAGCGTAACAAAATCCGCGATGTAGACTTGTTGGAACGGATTATTTCGTATGCACTCGCTAACATAGGCAGAAGCTTTTCGGCAACCAGCATATCAAAATTTTTCAAAGCAGAAAAGCGAACAGTGGCTCCCGAAACCATTCTTAATTATCTAAAAGCCTGTGAGGAATCATTTTTATTTTATCGTCTTAAAAGCCAAGATATTAACGGCAAAAAGATGCTAAAGGTGAATGAAAAATACTATGTTGTTGACCATGGATTGCGTGAAGCGATTGTGGGGTCGAACTTAGAAAACACTGAGATTATTCTTGAAAACATTGTTGGCTTAGAACTACTCCGCAGGGGATACAAGGTTTGTGTTGGTCGTGTTGGTGAGAAGGAGATAGACTTTGTCGGCGAAAAGGGCGGAGAAAAGCTGTATATTCAAGTTTGTTATATGCTCAATGAAGAATCCACCATCAAGCGTGAGTTTGGTTCACTTTTAGACGTTAAAGACAACTACCCCAAGCTTGTGCTTTACAAAGAAGGTTCGTTTAGGGGTAGCTTTGAGGGCATACCCGCCATTAGAATTGAAGATTGGCTGTTAGGTAAATAAACAATACAAGGCTTGTGCAAACGTTGCACAAGCCTTGTATTTACTGCATTTTTATGTGCCTTTCATGAACGTTCCTGTGTCCGAAATTTAGGGAACGGCTCAAATCTCAAATAGAGCATAGACAAGATTTGCAAGATTTGTTATTTCAAATATCTTTTAAGCTCGTTGTAAAAATTCTCACGAGTTCCAGCCATAATCACAAGTACGATTTTGCCATCTGTTTCATAAATTCGATAAGCCAATTCGTAGTTTGTTTTGTT
>JAVBKA010000065.1:0-13087 GCA_031546715.1 Oscillospiraceae bacterium
ATCCTCCAAAAGATGTCTAATGTCTCTGAGTACGCTGTCGTGCCTCCGTTCAAACGTCTCAGCTACCTGCAAACTATCGCAGAATGCTTGTCCGTTGCGCTCGTATAGGCAGTATTCGGAGTTTAGCTGTAGTTTTGTCATATGTACCTCGCTCACTCGTCAATAGGTCGCATTTTGCCGGATGTGTATGTGTCGGGCTGTGGGATGGGAATGTCTGTTGCGCCTAGGTAAGCTTCTAGTACGTCAAGGTTAATTAGGTATTTGCCGCCGCACTTTCGAGATGGTATCTCTCCGGAGATGACCTTCTGACGCAAAGCGTACTTAGTTAGAGCGGTGTCAGGGTCTAGTGCTTTGATGTGTTCATGGGATTTCTCGATGGTTCGCATCCGCAGCACGATTGTCACGCTCCCCCGTTTTAAATTTCTACATAGTCTGATAAGCATAGACCGTTTGTCTTGCAGTAAGCAGATAGAGAGGGAACAAATTTCCCTAAACCATTTGTTTTTCTGGTCAGTACACGCCAAACCGTGGAGTAGTTAAGACCTAGCGCCCTGCTGAATGCTGACACATTCCCTCTGAAACGCATGCCAATAAGTGAGTAAATAGCTTGAGTGTTGATTAACATGGTGTTCCTCCTTCGCAACATTTCGTTCTTAGCTCGCAACACAATAATAGCATAACTGTTACGACCACGCAACAGTTATTTAAAGATTTAAAAAAATTGTTGCATTCGCGCAATGGATGTGATAAGATAACCTTGTTAGTAATATCTCGGAGGTGTTGTATGAGCAATCAAAAACTCGTAACAATAATTAAAAACATACAAGGCAGGCTTTCACAGAATGAATTTGCAAAAAGGTGTGGTATAAGTTCTTCAAACCTTACTCGGATATATAAAGACCTCCAAAAACCGTCCCCGGACCTATTAAAAAAGATAGCTGAATATACTGGTAGCGACTTTTTATACAGCGACTTAATGATTGCAGCGGACTACTGGAATCCGTCAGAAAAATTCCTGTCTCGTGTCGATCCTTGCATTTTCAGTTGTCGATTAAAGACACTTCGCAAAGAATTTGATACTTCGATAGAAAATCTACATGATCGAACAGGAATAGATGTTGAAAAATTAAATGGATTTGAAGAACAGTTAGTAACACCGGATAGTTTTGGCGAGCTTGTTTCTATTGCTAGAGTTTTCGGAGTTTATTCAAATTACCTGTCTGGAGAAGTATCGTATAAAAATGAAGCTGAGCATACCGCTATTGTTCAAAGCTCAAATACTGTTTCAAAAAGCATTGACGCAATTAATTTACCATCTATGCCAACGTTCACAATCAGCATCAATGAGCTTCTTAAAACGATACTAGAGTATCAATTTAGTGAAGAAAGAGCATATCTTGACGAATATATTGATTTGTTGTCAAGACTCTTCAAGTCACTTGATGAATTTGCCTTTGGTATTCTGATGTATAAAAATATGAGAGATAATGAAGTTGCACATTTAGGTAAAGACTTTGAAAAGCTTGAACACATGGCAGACTACGGCACTGTCAGAGCACATGATAATAACCACTTAAATGCTTTTTATATTGCCGATAATTTAAGAAAAGACCTTGGGAAACTGCTTGATGAAGTGTTTAAAGATACGTATCCAGACATTGAAAAAGAGTTTTACGGCAGTGGTGACACCGATGGCTAGTATACAAAAACGAGGCGATAGTTACCTTATTGTCGCATCTACTGGTTACACATCCGGCGGCAAGAAAATGCGCAAGACCATGACATGGACACCTGCGCCCGATATGACAGCTCGGCAGATAGAAAAAGAGGTGCAGAGACAAGCTCTGTTATTTGAGGAGCGAGTAAAGTCAGGTGCGGCACTAGATGGCACTATGAAGTTATCAGATTTCTATGCACTGTGGTTTGAGCAACACGCCCTACCAAATCTTGCACCGAAAACTAATCTTGAATATGGCAAGCTCTGGTGGCGCATAGATAAGGCTCTTGGGCATATTCGCATTGACAAAATTAGACCAACTCATTTGCAGCAGTTTTACCAAAATCTGCAGGAGGACGGCGTCAATGCAAAAACAGGCGGAAAACTCTCTAAATCAAGCATAGCTCACTATCATAGAATGTTGTCAAGCATGTTTTCACACGCTGTCCGTATGGGGCTCATGTCTGAAAATCCTACAAAACGGGTAAGAACACCTAAAGTAGAGCAAAAAGAAGCCGCCTACCTGTCAGAAGAACAGGCGGCGACTATGCTGGATGCGCTCGAACATGAGCCAATACAGTTTCGCACCATGATTGAAGTGTTATTGTATGTTGGTTTACGCAAGTCTGAGCTTCACGGCTTGAAATGGTCTGATTTGAACCTGTCAACAAATGTCTTGCGCATTGAACGAGAATTGCAGTATATCCAAAAGCAAGGGCTTATTGAGAAACCGCCAAAGAATTCAAGTTCTATAAGAGCAGTAAAACTACCGAGTGGATTACTTGCTACACTCACTAAATACCGTGTTTGGCAGATAGAGGAACGTCTTGCCGTGGGGGATGTATGGCAAGATGGCGACTGGAT
Source organism: Oscillospiraceae bacterium (assembly GCA_031546715.1). GTDB lineage: Bacteria > Bacillota > Clostridia > Oscillospirales > UBA929 > JAVBKA01. The sequence continues at coordinate 2,582 of JAVBKA010000065.1, forward strand.
GTTTACTCGCTATGATGGACAGCCTAGCCATCCAGATAGCCTACCAAAAAAGTTCCGCTCATTTCTGAAAAAGAACGACCTGCCTACAGAGATTCACTTGCACTCGCTAAGACATTCCTGTGCAAGCTTTCTGATTGGTGCAGGTGTCGATATACGTACAGTCGCTAAACGGCTGGGACATGCTCAAGTAAGCACTACCGGAAATATATATGCCCATCAAATTCGCTCGGCAGATGAAGCGGCAGCGGAAGCCCTCGACTTAATGCTTACAAAGAAATCTCAAGCATAGCTTGTTGACTATTTGTTGACTAAAGGCACGAATAGTCAACAAAAGAGAGAATAATTCACCACAGGTAGAACCCACAAAATCTTTGATATACAACAAGTTTTTACAAAATACAGAAGGTTGCAATAAGCAAATTTGCCAATTCGTAATCAGCAGGTCGCGGGTTCGATTCCCTTCACCAGCTCCAACATGAAGCCGTTGAAACTGTAGAGTTTCAACGGCTTTTGCTATATGCTCGGAGACCGCGTTTGCGTATCCACGCAATGCCACCGACTTAGCACAAGAGAGCGGCAAGAGCTGAGCCCTTGCCCTACGAATAGCATAGTTTGCGGAAGAGACAAGCTTTTTGCAGAAAACTTGTCAGTTTTACAAGGGCAGAGACGTGTATAATTAACAGAATGAGGTAAGACATGTATTATGTTTTTGTTGAAAAGAACCACTTCCTGTGATATAATCTTGATAACAAGAATCGCAAATATTTTTTATAAGAGGGGGGGGCAAGCCGATGAGCCGACGGTTGTTTTGTGAGATAAGTCCCCTTACATATAAGATTTCAGTTCAGAAAGAACGATTTATACGTGATTTAAAAAATCTTATGTCAACTGAGAGGTTTTCCAAGGAGAAAGCTGAGCCTCTTCCTGTCGTAGTTTATAAGCACAGTTCTCTAATCAGGCGTCAGCTTGGCAATGTTGACATGCAGTTACAGGAAAATAAAGCTGCAAATCTTGGGATTTCAGCTCCAAAAGTAAATGGCATTATTATTCGACCCAAGGAGACTTTTTCTTTTTGGCATCTCGTTGGCAATTGCACAGCAGCCAAGGGTTACAAGGAAGGGCTTACTATATCCCTTGGAGTACCGTCCAAAGGGATAGGCGGGGGAATGTGCCAGTTTACAAATCTGCTGCACTGGCTTGCTCTGCATAGCCCACTTGACATTGCGGAGCACCACCACCACGACAATATCGATATATTTCCTGACTTTGGGCGACAGGTTCCCTTTGGCTGTGGCACTTCCATTTTTTACAATTATAAAGACTATCAATTAAAAAATAATACCAATGAGACTTTTCAATTTATCGTTTATACCACGGATACCCACCTGTGCGGAGAATTGCGAGCTTCTGCCCCAATGGAAAATGCTTATCACATTATTGAAGAAGATATGCATTTTGTGCAGCAGGACGACGGCTTTTATCGGCGAAATACGCTTTATAAAAGGACGTTTGATAAGCGTACAGGTAATCAGATTAATCAAGTGATTATTAAAAAAAGTAACGCAAAGGTATTGTATAGCGAGGAATTTATAAACAAGAATCTAATCCGTACAAACTAGTTTTTTTTAACGTATCTCTTTTTTGTCCAAACGGTGAAGTTTTAACATAAGATGAAATGAGGTATAAAGATGAAGCAATTAATTATTTACGCAGATATGGAAGGTGCGTCAGGCATATTCGATGCTAATCGGTCTTGGCTTTATAACGGCAAGGACGATTGGCGAAAGCTTGGACGAGATTGTATTACGGCTGACATCCTTGCGGTATGCAACGCTGCTATTGACTACGGCATTGACGATATACTTTTGTATGACGCTCATTTTGCGGGCAATCCAGAGTTTAACATTAAGCTTGAGGAATTGCCGCCTATTGTCAGGGTTTTTGATGTCCCCGACAGGTGTTTTTACTGGCGCAGAATAAGAGGGCAAGCGGCTCTTAATCCATTTGGTATCATAACGGTTGGTCAGCATTCAAGATACGGAGAGCCGGATGCTTACTTTCCGCACACAGTCCAGTCGCCACCAATCAAAGGCATTTTTGTTAATGGGCTTCATATAGCAGAAATTGGCACCGCTGTATTAAGCTTTGATAATACTCCGTATTTAGCTAATATAGGCTGCCATGCCTCGATGAAAGAAGCACTTGAATTATCAAATGATATTGTGACGATTCCTGTGAAAAACAAAAAGGAAAACTGGGAGCCAACGCCGAAGGAAACGTACCCGATAATATATGCCCAGACATTAAAAGCCCTCCAGAATGCAACAAATGCTAAAACAGTCAGCATATCGCCACCAAACAATTTTTCGGTTGAGCTTTGCGATGGTTTTTGTTTTGATATTGAAAAGCCGTTTGAATGGAAAGGCGATTTTAATGTAAGCTGCGCAAATTGGACAGCACCTGATTTTCCAATAGGGCTAGAGCTTTTTAATTATGTTAGGGAAAGAATAAAAAAAGCTTAATACCCCGCAGTATAGGTGTTTGCTAAGATATAATGAAGATTATTGAGGATGGAAGAAAATTTATAGTTTTTGAGAGAAATGGGTGCAATGAGAAATAGAATTTTATTATGTGAAGACGAAAAAAACATCGTTTCTTTTTTGGAAGCGGAGCTTGCGCACGCTGACTATAGCAGTGATGTCGCCTTCGACGGAGATACGGCGATAAAGCTGTTTTCAGAGAATAAGTACGATTTGGTATTACTGGACTTGATGCTCCCCGGAAAAAACGGGCTTGAGGTCTTGCAGAGCATACGCAAAACCAGCCATGTGCCCGTGATTGTGCTTACGGCGCGTAAAGACACCTTTGACAAGGTGCTCCTTTTGAAATCGGGTGCAGATGATTATGTGACAAAGCCTTTTGACACGTTGGAGCTTCTTGCCAGAGTGCATCGCAACATCTCGCGAAACAAGGCGGGCGGCTCGTTGTCCGTAAGGGATTTATGCATTAACTATGACGGTTATGCGTCACGCGTGGGTGAATGCGCCCTGAATCTGACGAAAACTGAGTTTGAGATCCTGTACTGTTTGATGACTAACGCTGATAAGGTTCTGACACGTACGCAGCTTTTAGGCAAGCTGTATGGAGATTTTCTTGGCGACTCCAATGTAGTTGATGTTAATATAAGGAATATCAGAAAAAAGATTGCCAAATATTCGTCGTTGGAATACATTGAAACCGTTAGAGGCAAAGGATATGTGATACGAACATGAAACTTCCAAAGCTGAAAAGCTCAGCGAAGCTGGCGCTTTTTTCAACCGCGATGATGCTGGTTGCAATGAGCATCATCTACGCCTCGATGTACTACTCCTTCAACCAGCGGCTGCATGCCATACAAGAAACCCTCTCTGCTGGAACTGGGGAGACCACCATCCAGAATATCGGCGGCATGTCCTTTGAGGCGATTATCGTTCCGCTTCTGATGGTCGTACTGTTTTCTTTTCTAATCAGCTCCCTAATCATTGACAGGGTGCTAAACCCAGTCAGGGTCATGATAGAAAAGGTTAAGTCTATAGGCGATAAGAATTTCAAGAGTAAAATTTTTATTGACTCTGCGGAGGACGAGCTTCGGGAATACGCCTATGCGTTTAACACTATGACATCTAAAATCAATGAGTATGTTGAGAAGCAAAAGCGGTTTATTTCGGACGCATCCCATGAGCTGGTGACGCCCATAACGGTCATCGCAGGTCATGCGGACATGTTGCTTCGATGGGGTAAGGAAAATAGAACCACGCTGGATTCAGGACTTGGCACCATCAGAACCGAAGCCTTGGCAATGAACCAGCTCATTGAAAATCTTTTGTTTTTGGCACGTACTGACAATGGCAAAATACAGTATGAGATGAAAAGGGTTGATTTGCCCTCTTTGCTGGACGAATCCGCGCAGGAACAGCGGCTCCTCCATCCCGATTTTTCTATAAATTTTTCTGGTAGTAAGCCCCTTTTCGTTTTGGCGGACGCCGCCGCACTTAGGCAGGTTATACGCATCATATGTGCTAACAGCGTGAAGTACAGCATGGATACAAAAGCGATTACCATCCATGGGATGCAAGAAGAGCAGATGGCGGTCATTCGTATTACAGACCAGGGCATCGGTATTGACTCGGGGATAATAAACAGAATTTTTGAGCGGTTTTTCAGAGTAGACGATTCCCGAACCAAGGAAACTGGCGGAACTGGCTTGGGACTTGCCATTGCAAAAGAGATAATCGAAGCCCACTACGGGGTTATTACAGCTCGCAGCGTTGTTAACGAAGGCACGACAATCGAGATTAGCCTAAGAATTACTTCTTCATCAGATCTTCATGACGTTCCCATGACTTATTCATGAGGGATGCTTATAATTAAGACATAATACTGATCTCAAATAAAAACTGGACATCTTTTCGGTCTTTAAGTCTTCCTACTGCGTTGTCGTCAATCGCCATGCATTAAGCATGGCTCAATCCTCCGCCTTGCAGGAAACCTTAAATCCTTGAAAATCTTGTCTCAATTTTATCTGAGAATAGTATAAATTATTTTTGGAGGATTAATATGTATATTATCGGAGTAGTAGTTTTCGTGTTCGGCGTATGCTTGTCCATGTTTTTTAAGCACATTCCATTGGGAGTATTATTTAATCCGGCAGCCATTGCGCTTATTCTGTTTTCGCTGGTAGGCGTCATCGTCGCATCGTCTGGGTATAAATCATTTATTGCGGGTCTTAACGCAGTCTTTTCCAAGAAATATGTTATTGATGACGACGCGCGCCATAAAGCCGTGGGGCTATTTAGTCTTCTCTCTAAAACAGCGGTTTGTGCATCACTGCTGTGTCTTCTGGCTGGAATCATTGCCGCATTGGGAAACTCTCCAAATATGCTCTATGCTATACCCGCCTTAGGAGCCGCCTTGGTATCTCCATTGCTTGGTCTTGTTATATGTCTGGCTGTCTTTGAGCCTGCCGTTTATATACTTAAGCACCGAAAGGTCGAATCGGCGGTCATCAAATTCTATCCAAAGCACATCAGTGATAAACTGTTGGAGTTGTGCAACCAAAACGGAATCACTGAGGAAGATATCCTGAAAGCAACGGATATTACTCTTAAGAAGGACTGACTTTTAAGTTTGTACAAAAAGCTTTTTCAACTAAATCATTTGTTCACCCAAACAGGTAGCTAGGTATGATATAGGCATACCCCTCAACACAACACAAAAAAACCACCTTACGGTGGTTTTTAATGCATATCAAGTATATCTTACTTAACTTCGACTTTTGCGCCAGCTTCTGTAAGTTTCTTCTTGATTTCTTCAGCTTCGTCCTTAGAAACAGCTTCTTTAATTGTCTTAGGTGCGCCGTCAACTAAGTCTTTAGCTTCTTTTAAGCCAAGACCTGTAAGCTCACGGACAACCTTGATGACGTTAATTTTTGCTGCGCCAGCGTCAGCAAGAATTACGTTGAACTCTGTTTGCTCTTCGACAACTGCAGCAGGAGCAGCAGCGGCTGGGCCAGCCATCATCATAGGAGCAGCAGCAGATACGCCAAATTCTTCCTCTAATGCATTTACGAGCTCTGAGAGCTCAAGAACTGTAAGAGCTTTAACTTCTTCGATCATTTTTTCAACTTTTGCGCTTGCCATGGTTATGTTCCTCCTTAAATAAATAGATTGACTTTCGTCAGTTACTACGCACCTTTTTTCTCAGCGATTGCATTAAGAGCAATAACTAAGGAGCGCAGGTTGCCATTTAGGACGTTTACGAGACCAGTAATTGGGGCGTTGAAGCCGGCCAATACACGGGCAATAAGAACGTCTTTTGGCGGAAGCTCGGCCAAAGCAGTAACTTCTGCTGCAGATATGACATTTCCATCCACAAAACCGGCTTTAATTTTAAACTTATCGCCGGATTTTTTGGCGTACTCTGACAAAATCTTGGCAGGAGCGACCATGTCGTTTTCACTGATTGCGATAGCGGTTGTATACGTGAGAACCTTGTTCAGCTCTCCGTAACCAACGTTATCAGCGGCACGTGATAATAAAGTGTTTTTAACGACCTTATAATCGACGCCTGCTGCACGCAAGCTGGAACGAAGCTTTGTGTCGTCGGCAACATTGATACCCTTGTAGTCAACTAAAACGCCTGAAGCGGCATTTTTAATTTGATTTGAGAGTTGTTCAACAATTGCCTCTTTTTCTGCTAGTACTTTTGCGTTTGGCATGGTTTCACCTCCGAAAAGAAAAAATCCCCGCGTTTTCAAAACACGGAGAACACATCAAATTAATGCCGGCCACTATTGCAGCAACACTGTATTGACGTATCCTCGGCAGGGTTTTATAGCTGTAAGCAGCTACCTGCTGTCTTTGGAACGCTTGACTAGTATACATTGAGCAACGGTGGATGTCAATAGTTTTATACCATTTTTATAATGATTTTGTCATATTTTTCAGAAATCCCGAGGTTGTCCTCTGTAAAAGCTTGTACAAAAAGGCGATGAGCAAGCCTGTGGGTATGGAAATTGGTAATAAATACATTAATAATGAGTATAGGTTGGGGGATTGCATCAATAAAACGGCAACGGAGGTCTGCCCGATGTTATGCGCCGCCGCTCCTGCCATGCTGACGCCAAAGGGGGACAGAAATCGGTTTTTTTTCAGTAACTGCATGACAAACAGTGCAAGTAATCCCCCTGTGAGGGAAAACGCTAACGCATTTAAGCCACCGAACAGTAGTGCAATCAAAACACAGCGGCTGACCAAAATCAGAAACGCAGCAGGAACTGAAAGCCAGTACAGCGCAAGCATGGTTACAAGGTTTGCAAGACCAACCTTCATGCCATAAACAGGAGCGATGGGGAACATGCCCTCAATATATGAAAGTATAAAGGCTAAGGCAATCAGCAAGCCCGAAAGAGCTAGGTTTTTAGTTTTCGATTTCAATAGAGCACCACATCCACTTCATCATCAAGCTTGCCTTCTACCTGAACAATTACACGGTTAGGCACACAGGCGGCAACTCTTCCAGGGATGGAAAGCCAGCCGGTATGGACGCAAACTAGGTCAGGGCAGTGCGCCTCCAGAAATCGTATTTTACCGTTTTCTACTCTTAAAACAATATCACCGTCTAAAAAAGTGTAATTTTTTGCTTCTCCGCTTAAGTCAATGGTTTGAACTTGCTTACCGTCAATAGAAACAGTGGCGGAGCCTCCTTTTTCTGAGGAGAAAAAAAACATGGCAATCGCGCCTGTAAGCAGCAAAATTGCAGCTATAACCAAAATATCACCCTTGCGCATCTTACCGCCTCCTATTGCGTACCGCAAAAGAATAGCACATTTTTACGATTATTGCAAGTCTCAATCACGCATACCGCTAAGCACGTCCGAATACAATAACAAAAGAATTGCATATGGAGTGTGGGGAATGAAGAATAAAGATAATGCGGTGCAGAGTGCGCTGATTCTAACGGCGGTCAACCTGTTTGCACAAATATTGGGCTTTGCGTACCGTGTTTGGCTGTCAAGACTGGTAGGACCTGTGGGGCTAGGGGTTTATCAACTGATTATGCCTGTGCATTCCGTGATAATGTCCCTATGCGTTTCTGGTCTGACGGTTGCAGTGTCAAGGCTTACGGCGACTTATTCGGCACTTGCGAACTACAAGGCAGTTCGTCAAGTGGTGCGAAACTGCATTGTGTGCTATGTATTACTGGTAATGGCGGCGTCACTGCTGATAATCCCGCTGTCAGACGCCATATCGGTGCATTTTTTAGGCGATGCCCGCACACAATTGGGCTTGATTTTGCTCATGCCCTGTATATTACTGACAGGCTGGGAAAACGTCCACAAAAATTTCTTCTATGGGTCAAAAAACGTTATACCCCCTGCGGTTGCGGAAATTGTGGAGCAGATTTCAAGAGCCTTGGCAATTTTGGGGCTGCTGTTCTTTCTCCGTCCTGCCTACGAGGAAGCGCAGGTTGGGCTTATAGTCATGGGCATGATAATCAGCGAGGTTTTAAGTGCGGGTCTGCTAACGATGTTTTTTCACTCAAAAATGCGCAAGCTTGGTTCAGACGCTCAGCTTGAGGTGCGGACGGGTAAATATTTCACAAAGCCGCTGTTGCCCTCCATTTTGGCGATTGCAGCTCCTGTGGCGACGGCGAATGTGGCAAGTAATATGATATCCTCAATAAACTCCATTATAATTCCTGGGCGGCTCATAACCGCAGGAATGGACCCCAAGGAATCGCTGTCTGCCTACGGTGTCGCCTTTGGGATGACAATGCCGCTGATTGCACTACCTCTTGCCTTTATAGTGTCGGTGAGCTTGGTTATGCTGCCGCGGCTTGCGGAGAACATTGCAGTTAAGAACTATAAGGCGGTTAGGTCAAAAATAAATACCACTTTGACCATTGCAACCTGTTGCGTGATTCCCATAACGGCTCTGCTAATACCCTTCGGTCAACCTGTGGCTCAAGCACTTTTTAAAAACGAAAACGCAGGGGCGTTTATGGTACCCTTGGCAATTGCAACAGTGTTTGTATGCTATGAATATGTGCTTGGAAGTATGCTAAACGGTATGGGGCTGCAAAACAAAAGCGCGGTAAATTACATAACCTCGGGGTTATTGCAATTGGTGCTTACATGGTATTTAGTTGCTATCCCTGAGCTAAGGCTTTTCGGCTATGTACTTGCCTATGGCATCGGCAATGCCGTCGGCGCAGGTCTTTGCCTTCTCGATGTGATGAAATTTTCCCGAAAAACACTAAAGGGCGAGCGGCGAATGTTGATATCATAATAAGTGACACAAAAAGAGGATGTATCAATAGTCTTTGGCGAACAAGATTCGACCGAGCTATTGATACATCCTTTTTAAATAATCAAAGTTAATATTACGTACCTACAATATACCTGACCTTTGTCTTCTCAATGTCGGTATAAATCGTATACCTTGTAACAGTCTTTTTTGCTTCGGCAAGGTCTACAGCAATTGTACCAGCTTCGTTGTAAACCATTATGTTATCAGCGATTGCATATGTGGTATCGCCCACGGTAACTGATGTGACGCCGTCAAAGTCAAATCTTGTGACTTGACCGATGCTCACTGCCTTTACGACCTTAACAATTGAATTATTGCCAAACTCTAGCGATACTGCAACTCCTGCAACTGAGCCGTTGGACGGTGGGTTTTCAAGAATTGGGCAGTCGTAATTCTTGCCGTTAAGCGTTGCGCTGTAGGTGTTGTATACTGTGCCGAACTCGCTGTAGGATTGACCGATAGAGTAGCTGAATTTGCCGTAAATATAGCTGTCGCCTGTGACATCGTCAAGAATTAATGTCTCAACCTTACCGTTTGCGCCTACTTCGACATGCATAACCTTACTGCTGTCAATAACAGTGGGCAAGCTACTTTTACTAACCTCGCGGAGGACGCCCTTATTGGTGACGCCTTCGTAAAAAGTGCAGTAGGACGCTATTGTCCTGCCGCCGACAGTCATTTTAGTCAGGTCAACACTGCCTACTTCGGCTACGGTATCGATATAACTGACGTTTATGCCGCCAATACCAGACTGAAAAAAGTTTACCATACGTCCGACGTTATACTTTTCGGAGTTCTTTCCCTTAATAGTCTTGCCAAACTGGGTTACAAGAGTAATTTCTGCGCCGTCTGCTTTTGTCAGAAGGGCGGGGGTTCTAAAGTCGGCTGACATAACGGGGACAATATCCGCAATTACGTTCCCTGAGCCTAACAGAACTGAAACCACCTTGCCCACCGTATAATCTGAAAGCTTATTTATGGCTTTTTCCGAAAGCTGATAGACTTCGTCAAAAAAAGTGACCGTTGTTGCGCTGGCGGACATTGTTTTCTTCCCAATTGCCGCTGTGAAATGAGCGTTGCTTGCAAGGATTATTTTGCTTGAGGCATAGTATTCCAAAACATCCCATGGAGCAAGGTCGCCCACTGCGGACACGACGCCGTTTTTGTAGATGACCGCACTTTTTGCGCCACTACCAAATGCGGTCAGAATAGGGTCCGAGCTTAGGGTTTGAGGAAGAACCACTACCTTAGCAGTGGTTCCTCCTAGTAATCTGACTATATAGTCTATTGTGCCGTTTGGCTTGAAGTGCAGCTCCAGAAGCTCTCCGCGGTTAAACTCCACCCAGACATCCTTGTAGGCTGAGGAGGTTGTTCCTTCAAAGATGCTAGTGGTGTCGAGAATGTCGTAAACAGTGCCGTCGGCGTCGGTGATGGAGGTGCTGTCATTGTTATACATGCTGACGGCTTTTTTGGTACCCGCACCTGGGACGAAGCCTGTCATGCGTTTGTTGCTGTCAAAAATAGCAGTACCCTTTGTAAAAACCATGCTGCTGTCAGGGGTAAAGGTGTATGGCACTGAGGTGCCGTCTGAGAGTAGAATGCCCTTGGATGTGCCGTCGTCAGCAATACTGTCGATGCTGAGAATCAGCACTTCTTT
>JAVBKA010000211.1:0-17835 GCA_031546715.1 Oscillospiraceae bacterium
GCGGCAGATTTTGCCGTAACTATACATGTCCTCCGCTAATCGGCGAGGTAGACGAGCTTATCGACAAGTGTAACAGCTACACAAAGCTGGTGCTTTGGCAGAATGTTTATCCCTTGGAGGATTCCTTTGACTTTGAGGGAATGATGGACGCGCAGATTGTTCATAATGAAATGACAAAAAATGTCGCCCAAAAGGTCTACGCCGAGTTTGGACGTGAAAACGCGTTGGTGTTAGGTGCGGGCGGTTGTTCACTTTGCGAAGTGTGCGCCGTGAAAACCAGCGAGCCTTGCCGTTTTCCTCTTGACAGAATTGCATCTGTTGAGGCGTATGGTATGAATGTATCTAGAACTGCCGCGGCTGCGGACATGAAGTATATCAATGGGGTGAATACGGTGACGTATTTCTCCGGCTGTTTTTATCGGTGATTCCTTAGCTATGATAACATTCTCTCCAATTTCAGTTTACAGTATTACCTTTCCTACTGAGCCACCTATGAACCCAGTTGACATGGGGAAATATAGCTCTTTCATAATCCCTGCTAGTGATTTTAGCAGGGATTATGAAAAATACATGTTGAATATAACTATTGATGCTCAAATAGCCGTTTATTCTGGAATTTTGAAATTCAATGCAGGTGTGCCTCTATCTAGCGTAAGTTCAACAATGTATTTACATTGCAGCGAGAATGATTTTGATACACTATCTGCAATTTCATCGCAATTGCAAGTCTTCTTTAAAAATATCTTATTTCTTAAAAGAAATAGCTCAGATAACGTGGTTTGCGGTATAAGGGTACAGTGTTTTAGGGAGGATGCTATTGAAATCTTTGACTCTGCTAACAAAAATAAAGTTTTACATCCATTAATTTCACACTTTTATAGTAAGGCAAAGGCTGTAGATTTGGATTTTTTTCGTAATAGAAAAACCATTGTTGCCTATAAAATGAATATTCATGGAAATTCTTTAGTAACAGATTATAGTGATTCTTTTTCAGATTATTTGTTAAATCAATTAAGGATTTCATCTGATGTGATTGGTTTTGAGATGCTCGGCTTCTCTCTTGATGAAATTAGTGAAAATTGTGCCCTTAACACTCTGTTTGCGAAGTTTGGCTCTGTTTATGTAGTTGGGATTGACGTAGGTGATGAATTTTATAGTCAATGTGTGATAGTTTCTAATTACTAGCAGAGGTTTCAACACAGGCATAGAAATGTAGCTGCGCCACACTTCTATGCCTGTCAAACGCTGCACGACAGTAATTTTCTGACTACGGGCGGCGAGCACCTCTATGTCAGGCTCGCTACGCCCTCCGTGTGCAGAAAAAATCAGTCACTCCGCTTATGACAAACCAAGAAAAGCTGCAAGCAGCTCCTCATGGTTTGTCAAACGCTATGTGACTGATTTTTTCTGACTACGGGCGGCGAGCACCCACCACTCACTCCTTCTCCACAAACCCCGTATTAGAATCTAGTTTCAAGATAACGCCGCTGCGGAGCATGGTTGTTGCGTCTGTTGCGCCGTAGATTACTGGGATATTTAGGGCTAGACCTGCGGCGGCGATTCCGCAGGACTCGCTGTCTTCTTCGGTTATAATTCCGGCGGCTTGTCTGCACAAGTGAAGCATTTCGTTGGTTGTTTTGGATACTACTAAAATATCTCCTGCGACGAAACGGCTGGCATCCTGTTCGCCGTCGGAAAATACGCAGATTCGTCCCGTTACTGCGCCAAGACCGTTGCCCTTGCCCTTTAAAAAGATATCGCCGATTACATGTACTTGCAATGTATTAGTCGTGCCTACATGCTGTTCGGAGCTGCCTGTTATAACAATTAGGTCGCCGTTTTTTACATAACCGTTGCTGATAACTTTGTCAAGTGCGTCCTTGAATAATTCAAGGGCGTTTTCCTGGTACTCGTTCATAACAGGGTAGACACCCCAAGACAGAGAAAGCTGATGATACGTGCTGGCGGTTGGAGTTACGGCGATAATCGGAGTTAGTGGTCTGAAACGGGAAATCATTCTGGCACTTGCTCCGCTACGTGTCACTGCCACAATTGCGGCCGCGTTTAAGTCCTGCGCGGTTGTACAGGTGGCGTGGCTGATGGCGTTTGTGATATTGTTAATTAAAGAAAGCTGGGAATAACGATTTCCTTGAATGTTGTAATTTATGTTGCTTTCAGTCTTCTCGGCAATCTTGACCATAGTTTTCAGAGCGTCCAATGGGTATTTTCCCGAGGCGGTTTCGCCAGACAGCATAATAGCACTTGTACCGTCATAAATAGCGTTTGCCACGTCAGTGATTTCTGCGCGGGTAGGGCGGGGCTTTTGAATCATTGATTCAAGCATTTGTGTTGCGGTAATTACCTTTTTGCCAGAGGTAAAGCAGGCGCGGATAATAGTTTTTTGAATGTGCGGAAGCTCTTCAAAAGGAATTTCCACGCCCATATCCCCACGGGCAACCATAATGCCGTTGGAGGTATTAATTATGCTGTGAATGTTCTCAACGCCTTGACTGTTCTCAATTTTCGCAATCAGCTCAATTGTTGAAGGCCCTTGGCGTTCGATAAAATGCCGTGCTTCCAAAACGTCCTGAGCGGAGCGGACAAACGAAAGAGCGATAAAATCAAAGTTGTTGGCGATGCCGAAGAGAATGTCATTTTTGTCACGGTCATTTAAAAACGGCATGTTGATATGCGTTCCGGGGAGATTCATGCCCTTGTTTTCTCCCAGAACACCGTCATTTTTAACAGTGCAAACAATATCGCTTGCAGTAACTGACTTGACGGAAAGCTCGATTAATCCGTCGTCAAGCAAAATGGTAGTACCAGCCTTAACGTATTCCGGCAAGGCAGCAAAGGTTATGGAAACTTTTTGGTCATTGCCGACAATGTCCTTGTTGGTCAGGACAAAGTCCTGACCTGTAACTAGAGAAACGGTTTTGTTCTCAAGCTTTTTCGTGCGGATTTCGGGACCCTTGGTGTCTAGCAGCAGTGCTACAGGGCGACCTAGTTCTGTACGGAGCTTCTTAATACGGTTTATCTTTACAAGATGTTCTTCATGGCTTCCGTGAGAAAAGTTTATTCTTGCAACGTTCATGCCTGCAAGAATCATCTCGCGAAGCATTTCTTCACTTTCACAAGCAGGTCCGATTGTACATACGATTTTAGTTTTGCGCATTTGACTCACCATTCTTATTAAAAATTTATTAAAACTATTCTCAGATAAAAATTGAGACAAGATTTTCGAGAATTTAAGGTTTTCTGCAAGGCGGAGGATTGAGCCATGCTTATTGCATGGCGATTGACGACAACGCAGTAGGAAGCCTTAAAGACCGAAAAGATGTCCAGTTTTTATTTGAGATTAGTATAAAACACACATTTTTGCGCATTTATTATAGTGTCACTATTTAATCACAAAATATGTATCTGCGTCAATGCAAAGATAATTGAAATATGTATAAAGATGTGCTAAAATATAGCAAGTCTAATTGGTTAAATTTTTTGCGAGGTGTATATATGAACGTTCGCAGCCTAGTTTTTTCCGCAATGGTAGCCGCTCTTTACGTTGCGCTGACCATGGTAGTAGGTCAGGTTGGCTTCTCTGTGATTCAATTCCGACCGTCAGAAGCGTTGACACTTCTACCTTTTTTATTTCCGCAGGCAACATGGGGACTGTTTATTGGTTGTATCATTGCAAACACAGCGTCTGCCTTTGGGTGGTTAGACATAGTTTTCGGTTCTTTGGCAACACTGCTTGCAGCATACCTTACATCAAAGTGTAAAAATCGGTTTGTAGCCGCAATTCCTCCTGTAGTTATAAATTCTGTAGTCGTGGGCGGTCTGATTGTAATCGGAACACCGGGGGCGGGATGGATTTCATGGCCCGCTAATGCCTTGAGTATTGCTATTTGTGAAGGGCTGACTTGTTTTTTGCTGGGAATACCGCTCTTGTACGTTTTGGAGAAATTAAAGTTTAAGCAAGAATTTAAGCTAGGATAATTACAGGATGTATAATACAGTTTTTTGCCCGTTAGTACAGCTTGGAGTTGCTAAATAGAATGATTTAAGCAGGTGCAGAAGATGAAAATTACTAAAGCAGTCATACCCGCAGCAGGGCTGGGCACAAGAATGCTCCCCGCAACAAAAACAGTTCCGAAGGAAATGCTTCCATTGGTGGACAAGCCAGCTATCCAGTATATTATTGAGGAAGCAGTCGCCTCCGGAATTGAGGATATCCTCATTGTGACCAACCGTGACAAAGCTGCAATGGATGATTACTTTGACTATCACCCTGAGCTTGAACAGCGTCTTGCCTCCAATGGCAAGCTTTCTGAGGTAGAAAAGGTGAAAGCTCCCGCTGATATGGCGAATATTTTCTATGTTCGGCAAAAGGAAACTAAGGGGCTAGGTCATGCCATATGGCGCGCGAAGCGTTTTATAGGCAACGAACCCTTTGCCGTGCTTCTGGGTGACGACATAATGCGCTCAGACGTACCTGTGACGAGACAATTGATTGATGCTGCGCGTAAATACAGCACTTCGGCTGTAGGCGTACAAAGCGTCAGCTTGGAAAACATCCAGAAATATTGCTCCTTAAAGGTGAAAAATCTTAATAACAATGTGTACGACGTGGAAACCCTTATAGAAAAGCCAAGCCCTGAGCAGGTTTATTCAAACCTTGCCATCCTCGGAAGATATGTGCTGATGCCTAGTATTTTCAGCGTGTTGGAAACTCTTCCGGCAGGTTATGGCGGGGAGATTCAGCTGACAGACGGCATTAACATTCTATGCGGTAAGGAACGGGTTCTAGCCGTCGAGTTTGAAGGCAAAAGGTACGACACAGGCAATTTGTGCGGCTTTTTAGAGGCAACAATCGACTTTTCGTTACAGCATCCAGAAACAGCGGACTGGTTGAAGGCGAAAATAAAGGAGATTAGCAAAAGCCTATGATAGCAAAGCTTTAGAGGGAGGTGCAGCATGGGCGATTTACGAAAAAGCCTTGAAGCAATAAGAGCCAATGTTACCCTTGCCGCCGAAAAGTCCGGCAGAAGCGCAGGGGATATAACCGTGCTTGCAGCCACTAAGCAGCAATCGGTTGACAGAATACAGGAAATAGTATTATGCGGTATTGATGCCTGCGGTGAAAATCGTGTTCAAGAAATGCTCAGTAAACAAGAGGCGTTTCGCGGCGCACCTCTCCACTTTATAGGTCAGCTTCAAAAAAACAAGGTAAAGCATGTAGTTGGGTTGGCGGAATTAATACATTCTGTTGATTCTATCGAGCTTGCGCAGCAAATTTCCCTGTGTGCTAAGGCAAAGGGAATTGTTCAAGAGGTTCTAGTGGAATGTAATGTTGGCGCAGAAGTATCAAAATCGGGATTTTTAGTTGATAATTTATGTGATTCTGCTGTTGAAATTGCAAAACTGGAGAGTGTTTTTGTTAGAGGTCTAATGTGTATCCCCCCTTTAGTCATGTCCGAGGAAAGTAAAAGAGAATTATTTACAAATTTCAGTAAAGTTTTTGTTGACATAAGTACGAAAGTAGTGGATAATAATAGATACCGTGGAAAAGAATTAAAGTTTGACATTCTTTCTATGGGTATGAGTAACGACTATTCCGTGGCGATAGAATGTGGGTCAACCCTTATACGAGTTGGCACGGCACTTTTTGGGTCAAGGAATTATTAATTCGGAGGATTAAAATGGGCTTATTAGACGAACTAAAACGGTTGACAAAACCGCCTTATGAAGAAGAAGACGATATTCCGTTTCCATCACAGCAGGAATCTACAAAGACCCAAAAGTCTTCTGAGTCCAACAAAGATAAGGTTCTTAACCTACATACGACAACACAGCTTCAAGTAGTGCTTGTCCAGCCTGACCATTTTGAAGACGCTCCCACAATTGCTGACCATCTGCGCGAGCGGCGCACGGTTGTGCTTAACCTTGAAAAGGCAAATAAGGACGCAGTCCGCAGAATTGTTGACTTCCTGTCAGGGGTGGTCTACGCCCAAGGCGGGAAAATTAAAACAGTCGCAAAAAACACGTATATTATTACACCGTTTAATGTTGACATCATGGGCGGGGATTTAATGGATGAAATAGAGAGCATTGGCTGGTATATGTAACCTAGCTTTTTTGAGACTAACATTTGACAAGGCTGGGCTTTTGCCCAGCCTGTGCTAATATAATGGCATGGGAGGTTATCTGATGCTTACACCGCAAGAGGTATCCGATAAGAAGTTTAAGCAGGCATTTGTCGGCGGTTATGATATGGGCGGCGTGGACGATTTTCTTGAAACGCTGACCGTTGATTATGCTACCCTTTATAAGGAAAACGCTACCTTAAAGGGCAAAATGAAGGTGCTGCTTGAAAAGCTTGAGGAGTATCGTAAGAATGAAGATTCTGTGCGTACGGCGTACGTAGCAATACATGAAAAGGCTCAGACAGAGCTTGAAGAAGCGAAAAATGAGCGGGCAAAAATTGTAGCAGATGCAAACAGGGAGATTGAGGACAAAATATCTTCAATTGCCACCGACATATTTAAAGAGGAAAAACGCCTAAAGCTTGCTCATGAGCAGACGGTGTCCTTTGTTAATGCCTTAAAAGAGCTGTATACAAAGCAGATGGAGCAGCTTGACCATATCCCAAGCCTTGAAATGATTGAATCCGTCAAGTATAAGCGCGAAGCTCAGCTTAATTCCGCAACCCATGACATTGCGCACTCCATTGCCTCATCTACAGAGTATGACTCACTGCCGTCAGGAAAATCTGCCGAAGCACCAAAACAGCCCGCACCAAAGCCACCAGCCATACACCAAGCCGCCCCAAGACCTGTACAGACTATGGCGTCCGTGCCTGACCAGCGTCCAGCCCCGGCACCAAAGCCATCCATTATGCAGGAGGTTAAGCAGGCATCCTATGCCCCTCCGTCAGCAGATAATGATGACTATGACCACGAGGGTCAAAGAAATCTTGAGAAAACAAAGATAATTTCTCAAGAAGAAATTATGGCACGCTTACAAGAAAAGGGCATCGGAGGGCTAACCTCGGCTGGCACACCTGCCGTGTCAGAACCAGAGAAAAAACCGAGAGCTATCGAAACCAGTGTTAATGATGCGTATACTTCATTAGAACAAAAATTTAACTTTTCCGATGAAAATGACGACCATATCTGGGATCCGGAAGAAATTACAGAAGTAAAGCAGCCTACGTATGACTTTCAATCGCTTGAAGGTAATTTTGGGCATAAAAAGTAGTGGTTTTGGGTGCGGGGTGAGAAGTTTGAGTTTGCAGTTAAGTATGCTTATAGAGCGTCTGCGTAAAAGGTCGGTTGCTCACATCCTATTCACTCTAGAATCGGTATATGCTATTGATGGCTTCAAATTAGAATTGTCACGGAGCTGCTGTATTTTCTCAGGGCGTCGAAAAAACATTCCGCACCCTATTCCCCTCTAATGAGGCGAATAGGGTGCGAATTCACTAATTCCCCTTATTAATGTGGCGGGCGAGAGGATAGCTAACAATAGTCATTGTAATACACATATATTCATTGATATTTTGTCGGAAATTTGATAATATTATCGTGAGGTGAAATAGATGTCCAATCAAATTGTGAAGCCATTCATAAAATGGGCTGGTGGCAAAGGGCAGTTGCTAGGAGAAATACGCCGCCATTACCCAGCTAAAAATATAAATAAATATTGCGAACCTTTTATTGGTGGCGGAGCTGTTTTATTTGATCTGTTATCCCAATACTCATTTAACGAGGTTTACATTAGTGATACCAATAAAGAACTGATAAACACATACCGAGTTGTAAAAGGCAATGTGCATGAATTAATAAACATTTTGTCACAAATTCAAAAAGATTTTTGGCCATTGGATGAAAATGAACGAAAATCTTATTATTATTCTGTACGCGACGAATTTAATGGACTTAAGTGTTCAAAAAGTTTTGGAATTGATGTACGGCAGGCAGCTCTTTTTATTTTTCTTAATAGGACATGCTTTAATGGTTTATACAGAGTAAATAGCAAGGGGCTTTATAATGTTCCAATAGGGTCTTATAAAAAACCAACCATTTGTGATGCGGATAATCTGAAAAATGTCAGTAATGCACTAAGTAATGTTGCCATCCACTTAGGTGATTATAGTGAATCTTTTTCTTTTATCGATGAGAAAACCTTCGTTTATATTGACCCACCATACCGACCCTTAACCGTCACCGCTAGTTTTACGTCTTATAATGAAACCCTATTCGACGATAAAGAGCAGATTCGTCTTGCCGAGTATGTGAAAACAATTGATTCTCTGGGAGCAAAGGTTGTTGCGAGCAACTCTGATCCCAAAAATGTGAATGAAGCTGACGATTTTTTTGATGTAATTTATTCACCATACAACATACAAAGAGTTAATGCAACTAGGATGATTAACTCCAATAGTAGCGCGCGAGGTATAATAAACGAATTGCTTATTGCAAATTATTAGGGTGTAAAATATGGAAAAGAGAGATTTCAACAATTGGCTGTCTAAATTTCGTGACAGTATTTCTGATTACAAATTTTACATTGATTTCGATAAAGTACATCGTAACATTGAAGGAATTAAAGTTGAACTTAATATTTTGAACTCCTTAATTGCTTCAAAAAATATTGAATACGATTTTGAGAAGTTACTTTCAAGATATCCGCAAGTCCTAAAGTGTATTCCTCTCCTTCTTGCCGTTCGTGAACGAGAAATTTATGCTATGGATGCGGATGGTGAGTTTGATTATTCGTTCAGCAAACCAAACTACACTATTGAACAATATAAAATTTTCATGAGAAAAACAGGTCTGTTTGATCTGCTTGAAAAACATATTGTTAATAACCTTGTTGATTATGCTACAGGCGTTGAAACAGGACTTGATTCAAACGGTCGCAAAAATCGTGGTGGACATTTAATGGAGAGCTTAGTTGAGTCCTGTCTTGCCAAAGCAGGACTTGTAAAAGATAAGAATTATTTCAAAGAGATGAAATTGAGTGTCATCGAGAAAACATGGAGAATAGATCTATCAAGTATATCTAATCAAGGCAAAGCGGAAAAAAGATTTGATTTTGTTGTAAAAACCGACAAAACGATATATGCAATCGAAACTAATTTTTATGGTGGTGGCGGCTCAAAGTTAAACGAAACAGCTCGAAGCTACAAGTCGCTTACACTTGAGTCAAAAGAGATAGTAGGTTTTGAATTTGCTTGGTTTACTGATGGTAAAGGGTGGACAAGTGCAAGAAATAATCTTGAAGAGACTTTTGATGTGTTAGACCATATTTACAATATTGACGACCTTGAAAATGGGATAATATCAAAAGTTTTTGTGTAAAAAGAGGTACTAATGGCAAAGCGAAAAGAAATTAAGTGGGAGCCTGACGATTTCGAGCTTGAAATGACGACCTCTTGGAGTTTTCCAAAGCGTGGCGATTGGGCGACCCACGATGCGTCATATAGAGGGAACTGGTCACCTTACATTCCTAGAAATTTATTGCTTCGGTATTCTGCGGAGGGCGATTACGTTTTAGACCAATTTGCAGGTGGCGGTACTACCCTTGTTGAAGCAAAACTACTAAATCGCAACATTCTTGGTGTCGATGTAAACGACGAAGCACTGGCACGGTGCAGAGCAAAATGCGATTTTGAATATGCAATTGCAGGTAAAGTTGTTATTCGCAAAGGTGATGCGAGAAGCCTAGATTTTGTTAAAGATAACTCAATTGACCTGATATGTACACATCCGCCATATGCAAATATCATTCGATATAGTGAGGATATTCCAAACGACTTATCTCACTGTGATGTGGATGAGTTCTTAAAACAAATGAAGCTTGTTGCATCAGAAAGTTATCGTGTTCTTAAAAAAGACAAATTTTGTGCAATTCTTATGGGAGATACTCGCAAAAAAGGACACATGATACCAATGAGCTTTGATGTAATGAAAATCTTTGAGGGTTCTGGGTTTAAGCTCAAAGAATTGATTATAAAAGAGCAACATAACTGCAAGGCCACAGGATATTGGAAAACGAATAGTATTAAGTATAATTTTTTATTGATAGCACATGAGTATTTGTTTGTATTCAAAAAATAGGAGGTCCTCCTTATGGCGAAAACAACGAAAAAAATAGATATGCCCCAATATCACCAAATGTTCATACCTTCGCTGATGGCTTTACAATCGCTGGGTGGGTCTGCGAACAATGAAGAACTAAATGCAAAGGTAATTGATATTATGCAATTACCTGATGAAGTCTGTAATGCTTTACATAAGGTTGATTCTGCTCAATCAGAAGTTTCTTATAGACTTGCTTGGTCAAGAACTTATTTAAAGAAGTTTGGTCTTATTGAAAATTCTATGAGAGGCGTATGGTCTTTCACATCAAAATTTGATGGTAACCTCGGAAGTCTTGATCCTGCTGAGATTGTCAAACAAGTAAAGTCAATGGCCGCACCTGTACATAAAAATTCAGCGAACGATAATGATTTAGAAAACGACGGCATAGATCTACCTGATGAAGTTATGAATTGGCGAGAAAAATTAAGAAATGTGCTGCTAAACATGCCACCAGACGCCTTTGAGAGACTTACTTTACGATTATTGCGTGAATCAGGTTTTACTCAAGTCGAGGTTACGGGAAAGCCAAATGATAGAGGGATTGATGGCAAAGGCATTATTCGCCTTAATGGAATTATGAGTTTCCATATGATGTTTCAATGCAAACGTTACAAAGACAGTGTATCTCCTTCTGAGATAAGAGATTTTCGTGGGGCAATGCAGGGG
Organism: Oscillospiraceae bacterium; assembly: GCA_031546715.1. GTDB lineage: Bacteria > Bacillota > Clostridia > Oscillospirales > UBA929 > JAVBKA01. The sequence continues at coordinate 10,812 of JAVBKA010000211.1, forward strand.
CGAGCAGATAAAGGATTATTTATTACAACGGGTACTTTTACTGCAGAAGCAAGGCGAGAGGCTACGCGTGATGGCGCACCCGCCTTAGACCTAATTGACGGGGACTCTCTAGCTGAGAAGTTGAAGGAACCTGGATTAGGTATTACAGAAAAAGTAATCAAAGATTATGATGTAAACGAAGAATGGTTCAATAAAATATAGCGTTACCCCGAATAGCAATTACCCCGAAGCACAACAAACCCAAGGCGAACAAAGTTCGCCCCTACGCCGATTCGCCCAAGGTGTAGCAACCCTCCGTTCGTAGGGTGCGACGTCCTCGGCGCACCGCCGTTCTTGTTCACGCACCGTATCGCTTTAGTGCCATGTGCAACGCCGCTACGCTGTGTTGCGTTTTTTCTTACGACTATTGGTTCGCGCGGCTCAGAGTTGGAGTATCGAGCCTCGCGAGGCTCGATAAAAGGCGTTGCCTCTTAAAACCATGAGCTTTTGAAAAAGCTAAAGCAAAACTTTTTACATTTGGCGGCGCATGACTTGCGCTGGCGCACATCTACTACGACCAAAAAAACTAAAAAATAATACTTGACAAAATGCGGAAAGTTTGCTAATATACTGTAGCTTGAGTGTAACGAAAGCAGACAATAAAGTAGGGTTTTCCCTCACCTGCCGCATAAGCGTCATGGTCAACATTGATTAGTAGTCTTTTGATTACAGTGTGATTTGTTGAGCGGGTGAAGTGTTTCACTCGTTTTTTTGCATCTGCGTATGACAACTCTCACACAAGCATTCAGAAGCCACACATGGTTTTTCTTATTATTAGGGGGTAGGTATTTATTTCAAACAATGATCATCAAATTAACGAAGAAATTAGGGACAAAGAAATCCGTTTGATTGGTGACGACGGTGCTCAATTGGGCATTATGTCGCCTAAAGATGCGATGAAGTTGGCTGCTGCTAAAGAGCTTGATTTAGTTAAAATCGCTCCACAGGCGGCTCCCCCAGTGTGTCGTATTATGGACTATGGAAAGTTTCGTTTCGAGCAAACTAAGAAAGAAAAAGAAGCTAAGAAAAATCAAAAGATTGTTGAAATCAAAGAGATTCGCCTTTCACCGGGTATCGATGTCCACGATTTTAGCTTTAAATTGAAGAATGCAATTAGCTTTTTACAAGATGGTGACAAAGTTAAGGCTTCGATTCGTTTCCGTGGACGTGAAATGGCGCATACTGCTATCGGTGAACAACAGCTTATTAAGTTTGCCGAAGGTTGCGCAGAATATGCTGTCGTTGAGAAAACGCCAAAGCTTGAAGGACGTTCGATGATTATGTTTTTATCACCTAAGCCTCCTGCGAAATAATAATCACAAAAGTACAGGAAGGAGCAACCCGACATGCCTAAACTTAAATCACACAGCGGAGCTAAGAAACGCTTTAGTATTACGAAAAATGGATTGGTTAAACGTGGTCATGCTAACCGCAGCCACATTTTGAACAAAAAGTCAACTAAGCGTAAGCGTGGCCTCAGACAAGGCGGCTACTGCGATGTTACTAATGCAGCAAACGTGAAAGTGCTTATTCCTTACAAATAAAATATTGCATATGCACGTTATTCACGTTATGAAAGGATTGAAAAGAAATGGCTCGCATTAAAGCCGCGGTAACTACCCGCGCTAGAAGAAAAAAAATTATGCGCCTTGCAAAGGGCTATTGGGGCGGTAAATCAAAACTTTTCCGAACAGCTAATGAAGCTGTAATGAAGTCTTTATTATATGGATATGTCGGTCGCAGACTTCGCAAAAGAGATTTCAGAAGCCTTTGGATTACACGTATCAGCGCAGGTGTCAAGCTGAACGGAATGAATTACTCCCGTTTTATGTATGCACTTAAAAAGCTCAATATTGGGCTAAACCGTAAAGTTTTAGCCGAAATGGCTGTCAATGATAAGGCAGCATTTGCAGCACTTGTTGAAAAAGCTAAATCAGCTCTATAAGATCCCTAAATCCATACATTACGGGCGGACTGCTGTCCGCCTGTTATCTTTTTTATTGGTTTTTAATCAGTGAATAATATAAGTATTAAATAAATGATAAAATGGACAAAATATATATACATAAATCGGGTTTGGTTAGGAGGAAATAACTATTAATAAAGCTGTCAAAAAGGCTCAAAAGCCAAAGGAAGTACGCACCCCTAACGATGGGCTGCGGTTTTATTCTGCGCTGACTCATGGCATTGGCGTGTGGATGGCATCGGTAGGCACGGCGGTTCTCATTGTTTTTGCCGCAATGGCGGGCAAGGACTCTGTGGCGAGGTATATTGTAAGCTATGCCATTTTCGGGTTTACGCTTATCGGACTTTATACAGCAAGCACATTGTACCACTGCATACCGGCAAAGCCCGGAGGACGGCGCGCCCTCAGAACTATCGACCATATTATGATTTATATGCTCATTGCGGGAACGTATACCCCGATTTGTCTTTTAGGTATGCGCGGAGCGTGGGGTTGGTCAATTTTCGGAGTGGTTTGGGGACTTGCTATTGCGGGTACCATTGTCAAGTTGTTCTGGCTTCATGCACCTAGATGGGTGGCGTCGTTGGCGTACATCGGCATGGGCTGGATGATTGTAATTGCGATCGTTCCGCTAGTGCAATCTCTTTCGGTCTCTGCGCTGTTATGGCTTGGCTTAGGCGGTGTGTTTTATACCGCAGGCGGTATTTTGTACGCTATAAAATGGCCGGGAAAAGAGAACAAATACTTCGGATTTCACGAAGTTTTCCACGTTTTTATACTCTTAGGAAGCATTTGCCATTACGCAATGATGCTGTGTATTTAATATTAATGAGCACTCTCGAATTCGAGGGTGCTCATATTTTTAGTGATTAATCAATATCCTCAATAACCTTTTCAGGTGGCTTATCCAGAATATCAGGTGTTTTAAAATAACTTATAAAAACCTGCAAGGCGTTTGCAAAACTGTAGCCGTCGCAAATGCGCTCGTCGAGTGCCAAAATAAACTCCATGGTTTTGCGCTCTTTAACCGTGCCATCCTTTTGAAGCTCATACTTTTTTTGCTTTGTGCCAATGGTGAAAAACATAGGGCAATTGCCAAACTCATACAAATGGTGATACACGGGAGGCAGACGTATTGAGCCTAAATCTGAAATGCTGGTGCTTGTGTGAAATGGCGAAGATTCCCGGATGCTTCGAGGCATAATGTTAAAGTAATCCATTTTCTCAAGACACCACATTACAAAGTGCAGCAGCGGCGCGGGCAATGATGTCATAGTGCGGGAGAGCTTATCGGCATTGTTTGAATTGCCGGTGCTCTTGCCGTCGGCAAGGGTGCTGTTTAGCTTGTGGAAAACGTCCACAGCGGAGTCGGTACGGTCAAAGGTTGTAATAACCGTGGTTTCCAAGCCCTCAAGAGAAAGCTCTTTTTTTATAGCCATGTTTACACGGATTTCGTTCCGCTGATACACGTGCAGCCCCGACACAAAGCGGTTCAGCGCGGGACGCTGAGACAAAAGGCGCACATATGCGGCGGTAAAAAAATGAAGCATTCCAAAACCATGGAGACCTTCAGCGCGTTTTCGGCGTATGTATTTTTCGGCTTCGTCAATATCCAGCTCAATCCGAATATAGTCGGTGGCTTGGTTTTTTACCCGCATTGTGAAAGGGATAAGTTTTAACATTGGCTGAAGTGTTCGTATGCGTCTACCGTCGTCTCTATCACCAAAACGGCGTTTCCTAACAGACATAGGCGACCTCCCAAGATAAGTTTCGACAATATTGTACCATATTTTAATTAATATGCAACACTTACTGTATTTAGGACAAGTATTTAATTGACTGTAAATATTAACAAACAATGCATTTTAGGCAGTTAAAGTGCATTTTGACTAACTTTAAGCCCTGATTAAATAGAAATTTACATTTTATCTCCATAATTAGCCTGTATTTTTGTAAATATACACAGTTTTTTTCAATTGACAACACTAATATTTAAACATATAATAAACAGATTAAGGGAGGTACGCTAATGGACAGAGTTTATAATTTCTCAGCAGGTCCTGCAATGATGCCTGAAGCGGTTTTAAAGCGTGCGGCGGCAGAAATGTTGGATTTTAACAACAGCGGCATGTCTGTAATGGAAATGAGCCATCGCAGCAAGGTCTATGACAGCATTATCAAAGGCGTGGAAAAATCCTTTAGAGAAGTACTATCAATTCCCGACAATTACAAGATTTTGTTCCTTCAAGGCGGCGCAACTCTGCAATTTTCAATGATTCCCATGAATTTATTGGGACGTACAGGGAAAGCTGATTATGCAGTTACAGGGCAGTTCTCAACAAGTGCCTACAAAGAAGGCAAAAAATTTGGAACAGCACGTACCTGCGCCGATACAACGGAAATTAATCATACCTGTTTGCCTGTGCGAAGCGAGCTGGAGCTGGATTCTAACGCTTCCTACGTGCATTACTGCATGAATAATACCATATATGGTACAAAATGGTCGTATATACCTGAAACAGGGAACATTCCACTGGTTTCAGACATGTCCTCCTGTATTTTGTCCGAACCGCTGGATGTGTCAAAGTTTGGGCTGATTTACGCAGGGGCACAAAAGAATATGGGTCCTGCGGGTCTGACTGTTGTCGTGCTTCGTGAGGATATTTTATCCCCCATTGCAGGACTTCCAACCTACATGGATTACTCAGTACAAATTAAAAATGAATCGATGTATAATACTCCGCCGACATATGGCGTATACTTACTTGGTCTTGTCTTAGATTGGGTCAAGGAAATGGGCGGGCTTACTGCCATGAAGGTTCACAACGACAATAAAGCGGCTTTGCTTTACAGTGCCCTTGATGAAAGCAAAATGTTTAATTCGGCAGTTGATAAAGGCTCGCGTTCAAATATGAACGTTGTTTTTACCACAGGCGACGACGCTAAGGACGACGCATTTATTAAAGCCTGTGCAGAAAAAGGCATGGTTACCTTGAAGGGACACAGAAACGTGGGCGGCATGAGAGCATCTATTTATAACGCAATGCCTACAGAAGGTGTTGCAAAGCTGGCTGATTTCATGCGCGAATACGAGGCGAAAAACGGTTAATAATAAGCTAGAAAACAAGAAAGATATTGGTGGAGAAATGAAAAAACTATATAAACAGCGCGAGGGCAGCAAATTTTGCGGCGTTTGCATAGGACTTGCAGAATTTTTAGAGGTAGACGTCACAATAATCCGCATTGCAACATTGCTGTTCGGAGTTTTTGGAGTAGGCTTAGTAGTCTATTTATGCGCCGCGCTGATTATGCCGTACAAAGACTAGCGATGTAGCTGATGGTTATTCATAAAAATTAATAGGGGGGCAATTTATGTATAAGATTAAGCAACTGAACAAGATTGCAGCAATTGGATTATTAGAGCTTCCTACGGACAATTTTTTGCAGGACAATAACGACACAGCACCTGACGGACTGTTGGTTCGCAGTGCATCAATGCATGAAATGGAGCTGCCTGATTCGCTTCTTTGTGTTGCGAGAGCGGGGGCGGGAGTTAATAATATTCCGTTAGATGCATGCAGTGAAAAAGCGATTGTAGTTTTCAATACTCCGGGAGCAAATGCAAATGCTGTTCGTGAATTAGTGCTTTGCAGCCTGTTTTTGTCCGCACGTGACATTGTGGGCGGTATTGAGTGGGCTAAAAAGCTGACAGGGGACGATATTCCAGCCCAGGTTGAAAAGGGAAAATCCCAGTTTGTCGGACCAGAGCTTGCAGGAAAAACCCTTGGTATTGTTGGACTTGGTGCAATCGGCGTGGGTGTGGCTAATGCCGCACACCACTTCGGGATGGACGTTTTAGGCTTTGACCCATACATATCAGTAGACAGCGCATGGGGGCTATCCAGAAATATCAGGCGCGCCCGTGACGTTAAGCAGGTTTTTGCCGAGAGTGACTACTTGACCCTCCATGTACCACTGAATAAGGAAACAAAGCAGGATATGATGCAGTTATTTGCCTTTGTAAAGCCAGGAGTACGGCTTCTGAACTTTTCCAGAGGCGAGCTGTTACCAGAGGCAGAGCTGTTAGACGCCTTGGAAAGAGGTATAATCGCACGCTATGTTACCGATTTCCCAACAGGAGGACTTATTAACCATCCGAAGGTTGTGCCTATTCCACATTTAGGCGCATCTACGCCTGAAAGCGAAGACAATTGCGCTGTTATGGCATGTGTCCAAATGCGGGAGTACCTACAGTACGGCAACACGAAAAACAGTGTCAATATGCCTGATGTGGAGCTGCCATATCTAAAAGGCTCCCGTTTGTGCGTTATCCACCGCAATATCCCCCATATGCTGAGCCAAATTTCCAGCACCTTTGCGGATGCGTCTGTAAACATTGAAAACATGGTCAGCAAGTCTAAAAAAGACTATGCGTACACAATGCTGGACGTAGGCGAGCTGCCTGACAACTCGATTATTGATAAGCTGAGAGATTACCCCGGCATTTTAAAGGTAAGGCTTTTGAATATTTAGTTTTTTGCAAAAACATATACGATTTAATAAATTTTTAATGATTACTTTATTACAGCTTTAGTATTTAAGGATATACTAAAGCTGTAAACAACATAATCACTAAAAATTTGGAGGAATTAAAATGAAAAAATGGCTTACAAGACCTGCGGCACTTTCATTTGCACTTATCGTGCTGGTCGGCTCAATAGCTGTTGCTGCGGCAACTGGCTCACCCTATGACATTTTGAAAAACGCTGTTTTAAAAACCGTGTACGCTGACAATGTCACCTTGGACGCTAATATGACAATGCTGGTGGATGGCAAGGTAGTTGCTTCAGATTCAGTTCATCGGAAATTTGCAAACGGAACTACCATTTACTATGACGAAAACGACGAATCTTATTTCTCCTATAACAGCACTGAATTGACCGTAACTGCACCACGTCATGACGATTGGTACTATGCCGTTTTTTACAATGTGGACAGCGATGCTCACTACGTGGCCAA
>JAVBKA010000073.1:0-14367 GCA_031546715.1 Oscillospiraceae bacterium
GCTGCATACTCATATATGGCGCTTGTCCCTATTATTCTTCCCATTGCGATTAAAATGGTTACAACTAAAAAAGAGCGTCTCATTCATATGGGCGGTCAAACCGTTCTCGTTTCAAAGCGTACACGCATTTTGTTCCCTATAGTTGTTACTCTTGTTGCTGGTCTTGTTGCTCCAATGTCAGTTTCTCTTGTTGGCTTCTTAATGTTCGGAAACCTAATTAGAGAATGCGGCAAACTTGAAAGCCTTTCAAAGACTGCACAAAACGAGCTTGCAAATCTAGTTACAATTCTCCTTGGAATTACAATTTCATTGCAAATGAAAGCATCTGAGTTTGTTAGAATTGAGACTCTTTTCATCATAGCCCTTGGTCTTGTCGCCTTTATTATGGATGCTATCGGCGGTATGCTTCTTGCTAAACTGTTTAATCTGTTCCTTAAGAACAAGATTAACCCAATGATTGGCGCAGCAGGCATTTCAGCGTTTCCAATGGCAGCTCGTGTTGTTCATAAGCTCGGACTTAAAGAGGACAACCAAAACTTCCTGCTAATGCATGCAGTCGGCGCAAACGTTTCCGGTCAGATAGCGTCAGTTGTCGCCGGAGGAATGCTACTAGGCTTACTTTTAAAGTAGAGGTGAAATAAATGACTTTTAAGTTTTCTCCTGAAATGCTCGGCGAAGCACTTTCATTTATGTGGAAGGGTATGCTGGGAGTATTTATAGTTATCTTGATTATTATGGCAGCAGTGTGGCTTTTAAATCAAGCAGACAAAATTGGCAAAAATAAATAATAGTCACCACTTGGGTCGATTTTTCGACCCATTTTTGTGCCTTGAAATATTGTTTTGCGCTTAATCCCTTTTATTGTAACCAGTAAACCAATGCAAAATAATTGTTAATTTTCCTGTTCACCCCTTTTAAGTTTTATCCTTTTGTAGTATAATCATATAAATGTACATTTTAGGAGGCTTCACATGACAAGCCCTGCATACAAAAGAGTTCTAATCAAAATTAGCGGAGAAGCAATTGCAGGAGAGGACAGCGTATTAGATTTTGAAATCATTAAGAACATATGCATGGTTCTTAAAAAATGCGTTGCGTTAGGTGTTGAGGTTGGCATCGTTGTCGGCGCAGGCAACATTTGGCGAGGTGCCCGTGACGGCGGCGGTCTTATGGAACGCTCACGAGCTGACCATATGGGAATGCTTGCAACAATGATAAACTGCCTCGCTCTGGCGGACGTTTTAGAAAGCCTCGATGTCGATGTCCGAGTTCAATCAGCAATAGAAATGCGCGCAATTGCAGAGCCGTATGTTCGCTTGCGAGCTATACGTCATCTTGAAAAAGGCAGAGTTGTAGTTTTCGGCTGCGGCTTAGGAATGCCGTTTTTCTCAACTGATACAGCGGCGGTACTACGCGGAACAGAAATCAACGCAGATATTATTTTACTTGCTAAAAACGTTGATGGCGTCTATGATGATGACCCAAATAAGAATCCTGACGCTAAAAAGTATGAGTTCCTCACCCCTAACGACTTTTTAAAGCAAAACCTAGCCGCCATGGACGCTACCGCCGCATCATTGTCTATGGATAACAATATTCCAGTTTTATTATTTGCATTAAAAGAGCCAGAAAACATTTTAAAGGCAATTTTAGGCGAGCATATCGGTACTATTGTTAGAACTGGCGCATAAGCGATTTTTACAATTGAGAGGAGAATAACGTATGAAAAACTATCCAGAATTTGAAGGAAAAGTATCAAAAACCATCGATGTACTAGGGCACAATTACGCTACTATCAGAGCAGGTCGTGCAAACGCCGCCGTTCTTGACAGAGTTATGGTTGACTATTATGGCTCACCAACACCAATTGCACAAATTGCTTCAATTTCCATTCCTGAGCCAAGAGTATTAGTTATTACCCCTTGGGATGCGTCCGATTTAAAAGCAGTTGAGAAAGCCATCCAAACCTCCGACCTCGGAATTAATCCAAATAACGACGGTAAGGCTATCCGCCTTGTGTTCCCTCAGCTTACTGAGGAACGCCGTAAAGACCTTATCAAGCAGGTGCATAAGTTCAGCGAGGAAGGCAAAATTGCCATTCGTAACATCCGCAGAGATGCTGTCGATGTTGCAAAAAACCAAAAGAAAAAGTCAGAAATCACTGAGGACGATTTGAAAGACATCGAAAAGGATTTGCAAGACCTCACGGATAAGGCAATTAAGGAAATCGACAATTTAACTTCCAAAAAAGAAAAGGAATTATTGGAAGTTTAGTCACGATTTTCTACTGATTGGTGGCAAAGTATGGCGTTGTTCTCAAAAGGCAAAAACAATAATGACGACTTAGTGACTGCTGCAAAGTCGCTAAAAATCCCCAAACATATTGCAATAATTATGGACGGTAATGGCCGCTGGGCAAAAAAGCGCGGTATGCCTCGTTCCTTTGGTCATGCCGCCGGAAGCGAAAACTTCCGGCGCATTGCTATGTTCTGCAAGAACATAGGTCTTGAATATCTTACTGTATACGCATTCTCAACCGAGAACTGGAAACGCCCAGCAGATGAAGTCAGCGGAATACTTGACCTTTTGCGTAAGTACCTTGACGAAGCACTGGACACTATGGAAAAAGACCATATCCGCACACGTTTTTTAGGCGACCTCTCACGTCTGCCTGCTGACATTGTTGAGCGAATGAGGAAGTCCGAAGATATTTCTAAGAAGTATGAAGGCTTTCTTGTTTGCATCTGTGTCAACTACGGCGGACGGGACGACATCGTCCGAGCCGTCAAAAAACTACAGTCGGAAGGACTTGCAGTCTCCGAAGAAAATATTAATTCTCACTTGGACACCTCTGGTATCCCCGACCCTGATATTTGTATCAGACCCAGCGGAGAGTACCGCATTTCAAATTTTCTGATTTGGCAGTCAGCCTATACGGAATTTTATTTTACAAAAACGCTATTTCCAGACCTTTCTCCTATTGAGCTAGTTGATATTATTAAAGACTTTAATAATAGAAGCCGCCGATTTGGCGGAATATAGAATTATCACATTAATAATGGGGTGGAATACTTGCGTGTCAGAGTGATTTCGGGCTTAACAATAGTTGTTATAATGTTAATACTTTTTTTCTTCGCTCCCCCGCCTGTGCTACCAGTAGTGTTATCCTTTGTAGCTGCGTTAGCGTCAGTTGAAATGCTGAAGGCGGTTGGAATAAAGCATAATCCGCGGGTTTTTGTTTACTCTGCCACTGCAAGCGCGATTTACCCATTGCTGGCTTATTTTCAATTGTCCATTTTCTATTACTGCGTAGTCGTCGGCGTACTTATTATACTTTTGTTTGGTGAATCCATCTATAATAATAGTGCCTTTAAATTTACAGAGTTTTGCTACGCCTGCTTTGCAGGGACTTTTGCCCCTCTCGCGCTAACCAGTTTAGTCAGGCTACATATTCGAGACGACAGATTAATCACGCTCATGATGCCGGTGGTTATTTCCGTACTTAACGACTCATTTTCTTTGACCAGCGGAGTACTCTTTGGAAAGCATAAGCTTGCGCCTGTTGTCAGCCCAAAAAAGACTATTGAGGGCAGCATCGGCGGCACGCTTTGTACTTTTATTGTGGTTTTTGCCGTGGCTATGAGCCTGAACGCATTTTCTAGTATTGAAATTAATTTGTTTCATTTAACGATTGTTTTACTTGTCTGCAACTTAGTCAGCCAATTCGGCGACCTATCCTTCTCTATGATTAAACGTCAGTTTTCTATCAAAGACTTCTCAAACCTTATACCTGGTCACGGCGGTGTTCTCGACCGTCTGGATTCGCTGATTTTCGCCGCTCCCGCCTTTGAATTGTTACTTAATTTTATGAATGTTGTTGTTGTATGAGTATGAAAATATCTATTTTAGGCAGCACAGGAAGCATCGGAACACAAGCACTGGAAATTCTCGAATTTCACAAGCTTCGCCCCGTTGCGCTGACCTGTCATGCTAACATAAAGCTTATGGAGGAACAGGCAAGACGCTTTAAGCCCGACTTAGTCTGTGCGTCAGACGAAAATGCGTCTAAGCAGCTCAAGCTTGCCTTGGCTGATACTTCTGTGAAGGTCGTCGGCTCAGACGAGGGCGTGCTTGAAGTCGCGTTGCATTCTGAGGCTGATACTGTATTAAATTCTTTAGTAGGCATTGCCGGATTACTGCCGACTTTAACTGCTCTTGAAGCAAATAAGCGTTTACTTCTTGCAAATAAGGAATCCCTTGTTTGCGGCGGGGAGTTAGTCGTCAATGCCAAGCCCGATGCCCTCAAAAGCATAATCCCTGTTGACTCAGAGCATTCTGCGATTTTTCAGTGCCTACAGGCAGGAACTAAGTCCCTTAAAAAAATTATTTTAACTGCTTCGGGCGGTGCTTTCAGGGGTTGGAGCAAAGAACGGCTCACAGAAGTCACCGTTGAGCAAGCACTTACCCACCCAAATTGGAGCATGGGCGCAAAGGTTACAATTGACTCTGCACTGCTTATGAATAAAGGCTTTGAGCTTATCGAAGCTATGTGGCTTTTCGGTGTGCCTCCGGAAAATATTGAGGTTGTTGTGCATCCTCAAAGCATTATCCACTCATTTATCGAATATGATGACAATGCAGTACTTGCTCAGCTCGGTGTACCGGACATGAAAATACCAATTCAGTACGCCATGTTTTACCCTCAACGACTTCCCTGCCCGACAAAAAGTATTAATCTCGCAGAAATGGGTAATCTATCCTTTGAAAAACCAGATACTGATACATTTACATGCCTCACCACCGCTTATAAGGTTGCAAAAATGCGCGGAAATGCAGGTGCGGCACTAAATGCGGCATCAGAAGCGACGGTTTCTGCCTTTGTTAATAGAAAAATTAGCTTTCTCCGCATCCCTGAGCTTATCGACTGTGCCGTAGATTGGATATCCAATATTTCCAAGCCTACAATTTCTGACATAATTGAAACAGACAGAGCCGTTAAAGCTTATATTAATTCTAAAATCTAGCATCTAGGAGTGAGAATTTGAACACTTTCTTATCAATACTTATTATTGCTGTAATTCTCGGGTTGCTCATAACCGTTCACGAGCTGGGGCACTTTTTAGCTGCAAGGCTTTGCAAAATCAGGGTTCGTGAGTTCGCTATCGGTATGGGACCGGTAATTTTATCCAGCAAAAATAAAATTACCAAGACAATTACCGAAAGTATTGACGGTGAGCTTAAAGAACGTCAAGTCACTGAGTACAACGGAACAAGATTTACGTTGAGAGCCTTCCCTATCGGCGGCTTTTGCGATATGTCTGAGGATGATAGCTCCGATGACCCGCATCATTTCAGAAATAAATCTATTTGGCAAAAGTTTTTTGTCCTTGTTGCAGGCTCGTTGATGAATTTTATAACAGGACTTATTATCCTCATGATAATTCTGCCGTCAACCATTGCCCCTGCTGAAACTACCACTAAAATTACTAAGCTTATGGATGGCTTTCCGTACACCGAGCAAATCCTAGTCGGTGATACGATTATCCGCATAAATAATGAGCCTGTTCATTCGTATGTGTATATGAATTGGTTTCTTTCCCGCCTAAAAACTGACAGCTACGATTTTGTTTGGCTTAGAGATGGCGAAAAAATTACTGTTAATAACGTTCAAAAGCTTGTTGAAACTGACACCGGCAAACGGTTTGGCTTCTACTGCGAGGAATTGCAAAGCAAAGCGTTTGGTGCATCTTTAAAACGTGCATGGCATAGAGCCTTTGAATACGTGGGAATGGTGCGCTATTCTCTGGCTGACCTATTTACCGGAAATGCAAAAGTTACCGACATGATGGGACCAGTTGGCATGACGCAGGTTACCAGCCAAATAGTTGAAGCAGAAGCTCCCTTCGGCGCAAAAGCATATGTTTTGCTTGATATGGCTGCATTGCTTGCTATAAATCTTGCTGTTATGAATCTCCTGCCAATTCCAGCTCTTGACGGCGGACGAATCATATTCCTGTTTATCTCCGCATTCCTTATGCTTGTTAGAAAACGCCCTCTCAGTGCAAATATCGAAGGTGCAATTCATGGCATAACGTACCTTTTACTAATCGGCTTTATGGTATTTGTTGTGTTCGTGGACGTCCGCAGAATTGTTGGAAAGTGAGCCTATTCAAATGATATCTCGTAGAGCTACTCGTGTTATTAGTGTTGGTGATGTTCTCATTGGAGGAAGCAATCCGATTACTGTACAGAGCATGTGTAATACTTTTACGTCTGACGTTAAAAAAACTCTTTCCCAGATTAGTGAGCTTAGGGCAGCAGGCTGCGAAATCATTAGAGTTGCAGTGCCCGACATGGCAGCAGCCGAAGCCTTGCCCGAAATATGTAAGCAAAGTCCTTTGCCCGTTGTAGCCGATATTCATTTTGATTATCGGCTTGCTTTGTTGTCTGCAAAGGCGGGAGTTGCTAAAATTCGCATCAACCCAGGAAATATTGGCACGCGGGACAGAGTGAAGGCAGTTGCTGACGCATGTAAGGAGCGAAATATCCCCATTCGCATCGGCGTGAATTCAGGCTCGGTGGACAAGCATTTACTTGAAACGCACAGTCTTATTGATACAATGATTAAGTCCGCGCTTGACCAAATCGCAATGCTCGAAGAGCTTGACTTCAATGACATTGCGCTATCCATAAAGTCGTCTTCCGTGGCTGATACGGTTTCAGCGTACCGAAAAATCAGCCAAAGCACCAATGTACCGTTACATATAGGTGTAACCGAAACTGGTACGGTATATAACGGCGTAATTAAGTCTGCAATGGGTATCGGTTCGCTTTTGCTGGATGGTATCGGTGATACAATTCGAGTGTCCTTAACTGCAAATCCTTTGGAGGAGATACGGGCAGGCTTGTCCATCCTCAAAACTGCAGGGGTGCGGTCAGGCGGAATTAATCTAATCTCCTGCCCCACCTGCGGAAGAACTAAAATAGATGTTATAAGCTTAGCTGAAAAAGCCGAGGAGCTTTTTCAGGACATTAAAAAGCCCCTAACCATTGCCATTATGGGCTGTGCCGTTAATGGTCCTGGCGAAGCCCGTTTTGCCGATGCTGGCATTGCTGGCGGAGATGGCATGGGCGTTATTTTTTTAAAGGGCGAAATTGTAGACCGCGCACCTGAAAACGAGCTACTTCCTCGGTTACTAAAATTAATAAATTCCATGGGTGAAGCTTAATGGCAGAGAAAATATTTAGCGAGGTTTTTACGCAAACCAAAGTTCCCGCAGGCAGAGATACCACTATAATCAAAAGCCTTAAAGTAAATAAATCCGAATCCCGCATTGACCTAGAATGCTTTGACCCAACAGGACGACTTCCTTCCCAGTGGGAAACCTTTGTAAGAAACGAGCTTTCCGCGGAGTACGACGTTAGAGCAGTAAATATTGTTTTAAAACGTGCTGAAATTGCCAAGCAAAGCTCAGAAAATCCAGTGTTATTCGGTAAACCCATCACCAAAAAGCCTATAAGCCTGACGGACATACTTTTTGAAGAAGGTACTGTTTGCTGTCAAGGTGAAATAATAGAAGTAACCTATAAGGAATTTAAGCCGCGAGGAAATTACGGAGAACAAGCGAAAGCAAAGGCTCGATTAACTTGCGACATAACTGACCATACCGGAGCAATCCGAATTTCTCTTACAGGCGAGGTTAAAACGCTTAACGATTTGCAAATAGCCTTGACTAAGACCAAAAACGCGTCTCAATGGCTTTTGGTCTCAGGTAAAATTTACCTGAATACTTATAATGAAATATCCGAATGGCTGTTAAGCCCGACCTCGATTTCAGTCATCCCTCACGAAACAAATCGCACCGATACCAGCGAGCATAAACGTGTTGAGCTGCATTTACATACGCAAATGTCTAACAACGATGCAACCACAGATGTTCAAGAGGTTATTAAACGTGCCGCAAAGTGGGGACATAAAGCCATCGCCATTACAGACCACGGTGTTTGTCATAGCTTCCCCGAAGCCATGAAAGCGGCGTCAAAAACTGGCGTTAAGGTTATTTACGGCGTGGAGGGTTACACTCCCCCATCAGTTGACAGCAGGAATAACCACATCATTATCCTTGCCACAAATTTGGTAGGGCTGAAAAATCTTTACCAATTAGTGTCGTTGTCGCATTTGGATCACTGGAAACGCCGTCCTCGAATTCCCATTGACCTGCTGACCAAACATCGCGAAGGATTGATAATCGGCTCTGCATGTGAGGCGGGAGATTTATTTAAAGCTGTAATTGCAAATAAACCAAGAGAACAGCTTCTTGAGCTTGCTCGATTCTACGACTATTTGGAAATACAGCCTATCTGTAATAACGCCTTTTTGGTGAGAAATCAAGTAGCCGCCAACGAGGATACACTACGCGACTATAATAAAACCATCGTTAGCCTAGCCGATGAGTTGGATTTACCAGTGTGCGCTACCTGCGATGTACATTTTTTAGACCCTGAAGATGAGATTTATCGTAAAGTACTGCAAAGCAAGCTTGGTTATGCTGATTTTGATAAGCCCTTACCCCTATTTTTTAGAACTACTGATGAAATGCTTGATGAGTTTTCATATTTAGGCAGTGAAAAGGCTTTTGAGGTCGTTGTAACAAATCCTAACGCAATTGCTGAACGCTGTGAAGCAATCAGCCCTATAAAGCCAGGCGAATTTTCTCCAAAAATCGAAGGCTCAGCGGAAGAGCTTCGGAGACTCTCTATGGAGCGCGCATATGAGATTTATGGCAACCCATTGCCTGAGATACTTTCAGAACGCTTGGAAACTGAACTTAACTCGATTATAAATAAGGGCTACGATGTCATATATATTATCGCGCAAAAAATCGTTCAACGCAGTCTGGAATGCGGATATTACGTTGGTAGCCGTGGTTCTGTCGGTTCGTCGATTGTTGCATTTTTGTCAGGAATCACCGAAGTCAATGCTCTTCCGCCTCACTATTATTGTAAAAATTCAAAATGTAAATATTGGGAGTTTCCTGATAAGGAAAGCGTTGGCGGCTCACAGTCTGGTGTAGACATGCCCGACAAAGCTTGTCCAAAATGTGGCGAAAATCTGGCGAAAGACGGTTTTGACATCTCTTTTGCCACCTTTTTAGGTTTTTATGCCGACAAAAAACCAGATATTGATTTAAACTTTTCCGATGAGTATCAGCCGCTGGCGCATCAGCATACAGTTGAAATTTTTGGAAAAAGCCATGTGTTTCGCGCTGGAACAATATTGACTATACAAGGCAATAATGCCAAGGTGCTAGCAAAAAAGTTCCTTGAAAAGCAAAACGAAGCAACAGATAATCCCGCTATGATAAACTATCTTGCTCAAGGCTGCGTCGGTGTTCGCGACTCAACAGGTCAGCACCCAGGGGGCTTGATTGTCGTGCCCGAGGATTGCGAAATCAACGATTTTTGCCCTGTCCACTACCCTGCTAACGACACCTCAGCCATGATAACTACACATTTTGATTATCACTCCATTGAAGAAAATTTACTTAAGCTTGACTTACTTGGTCACAGAGACCCAACCATGATTCGTATGCTTGAAGCACTTACGGGCATCAAAAGTATGACAATTCCTCTGGACGACCCGGATACAATGAGCATTTTTCAGTCTTCAGAGGTTCTAGGCTTTGTAGGAGATTCAAAGCTCGGTGAAACTGGCGTTGTTGCCGTGCCTGAATTTGGTACAAAATTCGTTCGTCAAATGTTGCTAACAACTAAGCCTTCCAGCTTTGACGACTTACTGCGTATTTCTGGTTTGTCCCATGGTACAAACGTATGGAAAGGCAACCAAGAGGATTTAATCCTCAACAAAACTGCCACTTTCCGTCAAATAGTCTGCTCCCGTGACGACATAATGAATTATTTAATTAACAAAGGCATGGACAAAAAAACAAGCTTTACGATTATGGAAAGCGTTCGTAAGGGCAAAGGTCTTCGCCCCGAGTGGGAAGCAGATATGCGTGCCGCGAAAGTACCTGAATGGTATATAACCGCCTGCAAGAAAATAGAGTACATGTTCCCAAGAGCTCACGCAGTTGCGTATGTTATGATGGCATATAGAATTGCTTGGTATAAGGTACATAAGCCGCTGCAATTTTATTGTGCATACTTCTCAAAACGTGCTAAACAGTTTGATTATAACGACATGACACAAGGCTTAGCGGCAGTAAAGAAGAAAGTTAAGTCCATAGAAAGCAAAAACGACGCCACTGACGCTGAATTGAACCAGCTAATTACACTAGAGGTCTGTTATGAGTTCTATTTAAGGGGCTTTAGCTTCGCTGCTTTGGACTTATATAAATCCGATGTTTCAGAGTTTAAGATTTTAAATGAAAACACTCTGCTTCCACCCTTCACCGCAATTGCAAATCTCGGTGAAAAAGCTGCGGCAAATATAGCCGCAGCCCGTGGAAACACTCAATTTATATCAATTGAGGAAGTTCAGCTCCTCTGTAAAATTAGCCAGAGCAATATCGACGCTATTAAGGCAACTGGTGCGTTAGCCGGTCTTCCAGATAGTACTCAAATCACTCTGTTTTAAGTTAAGATTATGCTTAACATACCGAAGTTCTAGTCTGTAAACTTCACATAGCAAATATTATTAATAACTTTTACCGACCCTGGCAATGGGTACAGCGGCATATTGTCTAGTTCGGACGTGTAAAACTTAGGCTTTTTTTCTGGTGAAGACGCGTCATGCAGCTTTTGCTTCACCCCTAAGTACCTATTTATAAACGCAATAAACGAAAACTGCTTTGGAAGCTCTGATATTGCACCCGCAATTCCGTTAAGCTCGGTATCAGCAGACGGAATCGCCGAAAAGTTTGCATCAGGACGTCCATAAAAAGCGATTTCAATTTCCGTTGAGTACCCCGGCGTGCTTTCAATTCGTTCAAGCAATCTTGTAGCATAGGAATAACCTTGTTCGTATACGAAATGCAGGTTAAAGTACACCTTATTGGATACTATCGCGAATCCGTGAATACATATCGCCAAGCTGATGACAACACACCAACCTGAAATGTTCGTCACGGCTTTTATCGGCTTGTTCGTTATTGACAGCTGTGCAAGATTGTCAAAAATCGCTATACAGAAAACTATGAGCATTAGCAACCCGAAAACCATGAGTGTGTGCGGAAATTGCCCCGCATTCATTAGGAACACTAGATTTGACCCTATTGGCAATAAGGTTATAAATACTACAAGCATTATAATTCCAAAAACGTTTTGATAGAGTTTTTTTACAACAGTTATCAAGGCTATGCTTGCAAGGGTAGCAATTGCAATAACCGTATATGAAACCTGCATAATTCCATTGTTGAAATTATAGAGATTTCTAAAGAAAAAACTAAACGCGTACTTATATGCATCTCCAATATAGATAGGCAGCATAGAAATATCAATTTTTCCCATGCTTGAAATGCCCATATAGTCTGTCAAAACTGGTGCAGTGACTTTCACCATAATAAAATATACAACAAGCCCTATTATCAGTGCAGAAAGAAAACGTATCGCTTTGTATAGAACACTTAGGCTGCGCAATTCCCCTCTTAAAATTTCCAAAATCAGCACTGCCAGCATGAGCGACGCAGAGACCGAAATATACGCCTGATAGATTCCCATGCATAATGCTATAGAAACGCCCCCAAGAATAAAGCCGTATTTGAACCTATTTGATAAATAGACTGCAAGGCACCCTAAAAGCAAGCTCATGAAATAGGGGTCTGAAGTGTTCATATATGTTAGCGTAGACGCAACAATTGGTGATGCACACATTATTGCTCCCACAAGTAGCGAGCTTAAAATATTCTTTAGCTTCAAAGTATGAACAACCAGACATGCGGATATGGAAATATATAAGAACGATAAAATACCGCTAACCCAAGGCATACTGTAAGTGCTACTAACAGCGGCTGGAATATGAAGAAACCAGCGTCCGGACTTTTCGTAGTGCATACTTGAGAAAGTCTGCCATAAATCGTCACTATTCGGCAGCTTGTTAGTAAGCATGAACATGTGTATCAACGAGCCCAACAAAAATGTGCCGATGAAGGTGACTAAAAGATTCTTAGGTATTTTTTTGTAAATTGAAGCAATGGTCGTAACCG
Organism: Oscillospiraceae bacterium; assembly: GCA_031546715.1. Lineage (GTDB taxonomy): Bacteria > Bacillota > Clostridia > Oscillospirales > UBA929 > JAVBKA01. The sequence continues at coordinate 12,165 of JAVBKA010000073.1, forward strand.
GCGACTCTAGCACTTCCATACCCCCATGTATTATGATTTTGATATATCGAATTCGGGAAATCTATCGGATCTAGCATCATTATCTTCGTATAGTATCAATTGTCTGTCTGTTATAAGCATAATTATTATTCCCAGATAGTAGTAGAACTATAATAACATAATTGACGAATTATGCAATACTTATTTCGATTATGATACCATTAATCGAGAATTGAGATAACTGAAATTATTACGGGTGGGAACTTTTTGTAAAAAATTTCGTCATAGCAAATAAGAGGTGATTGTTTTGAAAAAGAAGGCTTTGTTAGGGCTACTAATGGTTACTGTGGCGACAGGAATACTTATTTGTGGGATATTTATTGGCAAATCCTTGCCACGCAGACCCGAAGTGTCATTCTATGCGAAGGTTTTAGAGAGCAGAAGTAACTCCTTGCTTGTAGAGGAAATACCAGAGAATGACGTTAACCATCGTGGTCAGATGTATGTCTCATTAGAAAATCCGAATGATAATAATGCCGTTATTGACGAAAATGGTCAGCCTATGTCATTGTCTGAGGTGCCCGTTGGAAGCTCTGTGCGGATAGTTTATGATGGTATTGTGTTAGAAAGTTATCCAGGGCAAATCCATGGTGCGTATAAAATCTATATACTTGAGTAGGTATTTCCCGTAGTTATTCGATTTATTTGCAATCTGATATACAGATCACGCAACTAAGGTCAACACAAGTCTGCATTACGTGGAGGTAAAAGAATGAAACGATATCTTGCATTGTGTCTGATACTTGCAATTTCCATTAACTTTTCGTCGCACACGAAACAATCTACTCCACCACAGCAGCCTAGCATCGCGCCTTTGCAGTTTTCATCCATAGAAGAGTTGTCAGTCTTCGCTTCCAACGCAAAGAAGGATATTAAATCAAAGATGACAGATGGTTTCGCGCAGAAATAACCCAATATAATATTAAACAACTTGACTTCATGTATATCCCAGTGCAAATTCCGTAGAATGCGAAATTAGTTGTCATCAAAACTTGAGTGAGTCAGATTTTCTGATGGTGACGAACTCTTAACGAATAGCGTTGAACAGCTTGGACTAAAACCGCTATTCTCTTCCGAGAAACTATATTTCTACAATATTAGCTATCCGACTCAATCTGAGATTATTGTGTCAAAAAGTATTTATTGGGTGCAGGACGGTTACTGTTTTAATATGGATATTCCGATGTCAATTTACAACGAAGGTTTTGATGGTTGTGAGATATTTAAGGCGAAGCAAGTGCCATTGGCGAAAATGAAATTATGAAATATGGCAATTATATATGGTGGTAACGTTTGTCTGAAGTGAGAGGGATATTGAAAAAATGCTCACCTTTAGCGTACTTTTCTTATGTGAAACTCTAAAATCTAGGGCTTTGATGAAAAATTTTTCTTGTTAGCTAGAGGATCACCAAATTACGCCACAAAAATTTCTCTGCGATTATCTTGTGGTCAGCATCTACCAGCCTTATCTATCCATCGCCAGTCAAGTATTGTCAGCGTTAATGGGCAATGGCTAACGTGTCTGTAATTAGTACAAATAGATCCAAACCGTCAATTGTCTGTTACATTTTGGGAATCTTTCCTGAAATTCAGCACTTTAATTCGTTTTGCGCAATCGAAGGCTACTTCGCACACAAAAATGCCACAAACTTTCGTCTGTGGCGTTTCTCGGTGTCAGCACCGACCTATCTTCCCGGACCGTCGCCAGTCAAGTATTGTCGGCGTTAGTGAGCAATGTCTACCGTGTTTTCAGCGGGCACGAGAAGACGCGATGATACTGACACTTTAAATATATATTTTGCCAAATCAAGGATTTGAGAAAAGATTAACGCATCTTCAATGGCTACAAGCGCACGCAAAAACGCCACAGACTTTCGTCTGCGGCGTTGTCTCGGTGTCAGCACCGACCTATCTTCCCGGACCGTCGCCAGTCAAGTATTGTCGGAGTTAGTGAACAATGTCTACCGTGTTTTCAGTGGGCACGAGAAGACGCGATGATACTGACACTTTCGATTTCTTTCCCAAATCAAGGAATCAAGAAAAGATTAACGCATCTTAATGGCTACAAGCGCACGCAAAAACGCCACAGACTTTCGTCTGCGGCGTTGTCTCGGTGTCAGCACCGACCTATCTTCCCGGACCGTCGCCAGTCAAGTATTGTCGG
>JAVBKA010000060.1:0-19485 GCA_031546715.1 Oscillospiraceae bacterium
TGTTAGCGTAGTTGACGGCGGCGGCGGAACACTTTCCTGCTGCGGTCAGGACATGGTTCTAATTAAGGCGGGAGCTGTTGACGCATCTAAAGAAAAACACGTACCTGTGGCTAAGCGTGAGGGCAACGTTCTAACTGTTGAGGTGGGTTCAGTCCCACACCCAATGACAGATGAGCACTATATTGCATGGATTGCCGTTGCACAGGGTCGCCATACGCAGAGAATTACATTGGAGAAAACAGGCGAACCAAAAGCAGTATTTCACATCGGCGATGGCGACGTAACGGTATATGAATACTGCAACCTGCACGGACTATGGGTCTGCGAAGCCTAAAATCGCTCAAAACGCAGTTTGAGTTACTGCATAACTGAATAATCTCAAAAACAATTCTACCCCAGAGGAATAATTCCTCTGGGGTAGAATTTTCAGCAGTTTAGCTGCCTCGATTGTCGATGACGCCTTGTCTGCGTAGATAGTGCTTATCTAGAACATGCTGGTCAACAACTTCAATACTTGGGGACAAAAGCTTTGAGTATATAGCCATTTGAGCTACTTCCTCAAGAATTACAGCGTTATGGATAGCCTCTTTACAGTTTTTTCCCCAAACAAAGGGACCATGTTGAGCGACTAACACAGCAGGCATTGCCTGAGGATTTTTAATCAGCTCAGAGATAATAACGCCAGTGTTGTATTCACAGCAATCATCGGATTCAGCCTTTGACAGCTTACGGGTTACGGGAACGTTGCCGTAAAAGGTATCGGCATGGGTTGCGCCGTAGGCGGGAATTTCCATGCAGGATTGAGCAAATATTGTGGCGAAGAGAGAGTGAGTGTGGACAATTGCGCCCACCTCAAAGGGCCATTTCATATAAATAGCTCTATGAGTTTCGGCATCAATGGAGGGGCTGTGACGACCTTCAACCTTTGTGCCTTCCATGCTCATGACAACCATCATTTCAGGCTGTAGCTCCTCATAGGGTACGCCGCTGGGCTTGATAACAAACAGTCCCATTGACGTATCAAAGGCACTTACGTTACCCATTGTGTGCTTGACAAGACCAAACTTTGCAAGCTCTTTATTTGCCTTGCATACAGCATGTTTTAAATCGTTAAGCATGACTTATCTCCTTACAAGTGCCACGTATGGTTATTTAAAAGGGTTTTCAGTAGGATATGGCAAGTTTTTCGGCTGATTGTAGGCAATATCATTAATTCCAAGGTACTTCATAATCTCATACAATGCGTGACCAACATGCTTGAAGGCAACTCCCGCATGGTGTGGGTATTGCTTTTGAATCAGCACATGACGGTAGAAGCGCGCCATTTCAGGGATAGCCAGAACGCCGATTGCACCGAAAGACTTAGGATTGATGTCCAAAATATCACCCTCGGCAATGTAGGAACGAAGGTGACCGTCAGCAGTTGACTGCAATCTGAACAGTGTGACCTCGCCTGGGCGAAGCTGACCTTCAAGTGTGCCTCTGGTGATGTCAGGATCGGTGTTTGGCTCTAAATTGCGCTTCATAATTAGCTGATGCTCCATTTGCGCGCTCTTGAGCATACATGAAGCTGTATTTCCGCAGTGGAAGCCCATGAATAAATCATGCTTTGAATAAGGCTTGATTTCATTTTCATCAATCATATCATATGGTACGGTATTGTTGATGTCGAGAAGTGTTGCAGGAAGCTCTGAAACCAACTGAATAATGAACTCAGAAAGTGCGCCATAGAGGTCTGTCTCACATGCCACAGGAATACCTCTTGCGGCAAGGCGGGAGTTGACATAGCAAGGCACAAAGCCGAAGGTTGTTTGGAATGCAGGCCAGCATTTGTTGGCAAATACGGCGTATTTGCAATAACCGAGGTTATTTTCATAGAAATCAGTTAATGTAAGCTCGTATTGAGCAAGTTTTCTGAGGATTCCGCTGTGCTTGTTGCCCTTGCCTAATTCCTTAATCATATCCTCGGCAACGTCGTCAATACGAGGGTCGTCATTGTGCTTTAGATATTCGGCATAAAGGTCAAGCTCAGAGTTTTCCATGACGGTAACTCCAAGGTCGTAGAAGGGCTTAATGGGGGCGTTGCAAGCTAGGAAGTCATAAGGACGAGGACCGAAGGATATAATTTTCAGTCTCTTCAAGGCGAGCATTGCGCGAGCAATAGGAATGAAGCCCAGAACGTTTTGCGCAATTTCGTCGCTTGTGCCCACAGGCATTTCAGGTATGTATGCCTTTGCGTTTCTAAGACCTAGGTTGTATGAGAAGTTCAGCACGCCGCAGTAAGCGTCGCCGCGTCCGTCCATTAAGTTTTTGCCTGTTTCCTCAGCGGCGGCAGCAACCATGACAGGACCGCCAAAGACTTGGCAGATGTAGGATTCAGGACCTTCAGGACCAAAGTTTCCGAGGTAAACAACCAAGGCGTTGACATCGTTAATACGAAGCTCGTCAAGAGCCTTCATTGCATCGGTTTCACTTTCCACAAGAATTGAGCATTCATAAATAGATATGCCTTGTGCTTTGCAAGCTTCTGCAACAGCGATACGGCGGCGAAGACTTAAGTCGCTGATGAAACAATCGCGGCTAACTGCAACGATTCCTAATTTTACAACAGGGCTGTTAATCATATAAATTCACCATTCTCCAATGACAAAAAAATTTGGGAAAATCCTCATTTATCATACTGTCACTGGAGAAATGATAAACGGTCTATTTAGACATCTGCGCAGACTGGAGTACTCTGTTTACTAATACTATAATTTTATCACAATCAAACTATATAAGCAATATCTTTCAAAAAAAATCCTCGTTTTGTACAGTCTCCATTTGTATCGTATAGACGTAGAGAACTTGATGTTGTATAATAGCCGTAAATTATTTTGCTGATTATGGAGAAACATATGAAAAAGACCCACACACTGGCTCATGTCGTTGCATTTTTTACTATTTTAGTTTGGGGAGCAACGTTTCCCATGCTTAAGGTACTGACGGAGGCGGGGTTTCATGCTGTCGAAATAGTAATATATAGATTTTTGCTTGCATACATTGTCCTTTGGGTGTTACATCCCAAATGGGTTAAGCCTCAGTCCTTTAAAAATGAATTAATCTTCTTTTTAGCGGGGATTTTTGGCGTTTCTCTTTACTTTTGCCTAGAAATTGTTGCTATTGACTTATCCACTGCGTCAAATATTTCTCTAATGGTTGCAACTGCTCCGTTTTTTACGGGGGTCTGCGTGTCCGTATATTTCAAGGAGAAGCTTCCGGCGGGCTTTTTCGTGGGGTTTGTAATCGCCATGGCGGGGATTGCGTTGGTAACGTTTAAAGGCTCATCCTTTGAGCTTCACGTTTTGGGCGACATGCTGGCTCTTGCTTCGGCGTTTAGCTGGGCATTCTATACGATTTTTATGAGGCTTATTTCTGGTATGAAAATCCATCCCATTGCAGCCACACGCAGAGTCTTTTTTTACGGACTGCTGACAATGCCTGTTGCTGTTTTACTGCTCAAGCCTGAGTTTCACTTTGCGGGGCTGTCAGACTGGAAGGTGTTGCTAAACCTTGGGATTCTGGGCGTAATTCCCACGGCGGTGTGCTTCTTAACGTGGAATTATGCCATCAAAACTCTGGGGGCGGTGAAGTCCAGCGTTTACATCTACCTCAATCCGCTGACTGCAATTATCCCCTCCATAATCTTCCTAAATGAGCGCATTACCTTTCTCGGTTGGGTGGGTGCAGCACTGATTATCGCGGGGCTTTTTGTCTCTGATTTGAAGCTGTTTAAGCATAGAAATGACATCGCCTAACCAGTATGTACACATTAAACAATAATACAATAATTAATGGCTGTTTTTCTACATAACCAAGCTTTGTTTTTTTTCATTATCCCTTGCAATTAAGGATTGCAAGGGATAAAATATAGTCGTAAAAATGCGTTGGTGAAGTCTTTGCCAACGTCGAGGAGATGATACTGTGGAGAGCCTCCGATGGGCGATACGATGGCTTGGGAAGAAAAAATGGTATTTAACTACTACACTTGTCCTTTGCATCCTTGCGGTAATAGCGTTGGCCGTCGAACCTTTCATCTTCAAGAATATTATTGACGAGGTTATCGGCAAAAAGGAATATGATAAGCTAATCCCGAATCTCGCGATTTCCTTGGGGTTTGGTCTTACATATGTTATCGTACGCTTCTATTCCAATATTTTTTCAGAAAAAGCTTCAATGCAGGTAATTTATGAAATGAGAAAAGACTTATTTTCAAAAATTCTTTCTCAAACTCATGCTTTTTTCAGAAAAAATACTGCAGGCGAATTAATTACACTGTGTACCGGCGATGCGGACATTGTAAGGCACTGTGTTTGCTGGGTGCTGCCAAGGGCTGTTGAATGCGGCTTTATGCTGATTCTCACCCTTTCGATTTTTGTAGCAATAAATCCGTTATACGCCCTCTGCCTGTTTATTCTTACGCCGTTTTCAGCGGTTCTAGTAATTAAAATGGGCAAGGTTATGCGTCCGGCGCATGGAAAGGTCAGAGAACAGCGGTCAAGACTGTCAACGGTTGTAAACGAAAATCTTGCCGGAAACCGAATTATCAAAGCCTTTACCAGAGAAGCCTTTGAAATCGAGAAATTTGACCGTGAAAACTACGCCTTTCGCGATTATCAAATTGAAGCCAACAGAAAATGGCTTCGTTATCAGCCGTTTATTGAAATGAATGCTCAGTTACTCAATATTGTGAATATTATTGTCGGCGCAATTTTTGTAATTACCAGCAAAGGTGAATTTTCGCTGGGCGAAATGAATATTTTCATCGCGCTTGCGTGGGCGTTGAACGAGCCAATGCTGACAATCGGAACTATCGTCAATGACGCACAGCGTTTTTCAGCCTCTGCGGAAAAATTAATGCAGCTATATTACGCCCCATGCGAAATCGCAACACCCGAAAACCCATATAAAAAACCAGTTAAAGGCGATATTGACATTAAAAACGCCTCCTTGCGCATCGGAAGTACAACAATACTTGAAAATATCAACCTAAGCATCAAGCAGGGTCAAACCATCGGCATTATGGGACCGACTGGTAGTGGAAAAACTGCCCTTGCAAGCCTGATACCTCGATATATTGACGTTACCGAAGGCTCTGTGGGCATTGACGGTGTAAACGTCAAGGAGTACGACCTTGAGGTGCTCAGAGGCTCAATCGGCACGACAATGCAGGATGTTTTTCTGTTTTCGGATTCGGTGGAGAATAATGTAACCTTCGGAAATGTCAAGGCCTCTATGGAGGAGGTCATTAGGGCCACGGATACCGCTGATGCCGCAGGCTTTGTCAGAAGGCTTCCTCAGGGGTATGATACCATCGTAGGCGAGCGAGGAACTGGTCTTTCAGGAGGGCAAAAGCAGCGACTTTCACTGGCAAGAGCCTTGCTGCCCGCACCCCAAATTCTGATTTTAGACGACACAACCAGTGCGGTTGACATGGAAACCGAAAAGGCGATTCAAGAAAAGCTTGCAAAGCTTGAGATAAACAGAACTACAATTATTATCGCCCAACGTGTATCTTCACTTAAACACGCCGACAGGATTTTCATATTAGCAGACGGTAAAATCTCGGAGCAGGGCACACATGACGACCTTATTAACAACAAGGGTTATTACTATGATACCTGTTTGCTTCAACATGCGGACATTCGCTTGGAAAGCAAAAGGGAGGTGGGCTAGGTGGCTAGAAATACCTTTAAGGTTGACGAAGAGTTAGACGCCCCCTTTGACGCAACCCATTTAAAGCGAGCCTTGGTATACCTAGGGAAGTATTCGTGGAACTTAGTTATCGTCTTCGTTGTAACCGTGGCGCATATGCTGTTGGGTCTTGTGCTTCCGTTGTTACAGCGCAAAATTATCGACGTATATATCCCTGAGGAAAGCATTAAGAAAATTTTACTGCTGATTCCTGCATTTGTTGCGATTATCGTACTGCAAGCAGTCTTTTCCTACATTCGCAACCGCCTTAACGCAGTGACAGGTCAAGGCGTTGTGGCAAATATCCGTAAGGATTTATTTGAGCATCTCCAAAAGCTGCCATTTGATTACTATGACTCACGTCCGGCGGGGAAAATCTTTGTTCGCGTGGTCAACTATGTAAACTCAGTGGCAGACTTTCTAGCTTCGGGGCTTGTAAACATCGTCCTAGAGCTGTTGTCTATTATATTGACCTTTATTTTTATGATGAGTGTAAGCGTTCAGCTTACCTTGGTGGTAGTTTCGGGAATTCCATTCTTTGCGATTTTTGTGTTTATTTTGAAGCCAAAACAGCGCAAGGCGTGGACGATTCAAAACAATAAGCAGTCCAATATGACGGCGTATTTAGCTGAAAATATCAACGGCGTCAGAATAACTCAGGCGTTTTCAAGAGAGACCTACAATGCGAAAATTATGGACGGTCTTTTAGAAGACAACCGCAAATCCTTTATGAAGGTTGCATACCTGATGCACTCCATGTGGCCAACAGTTTTCCTAATTTCGCGCATTATGGTGTGCGCTCTATACGTTTTTGCCGTCTATGCCCTTCGTGACCAACTGGATTCAGACGCACTAAAGCTTGGCTCACTTGTGGCAATGGCGTCCTTTGCTTGGCGGTTTTGGTGGCCAATTCAGAACCTCGGCAACATCTATAACAACCTGATTTCAACGGTTTCATACCTAGAACGTATTTTTCAAGTGCTTGACGAAAAGGTCTCGGTTTTTGATAAAGAGAACGCATACGAGTTGCCAACCATTAACGGCAACGTAACCTTTTTAAACGTTCAATTTTCCTATGAGCCGGGGATTCCAATTCTTAAGGGTGTAACCTTTGAGGCGATGGCAGGGGAATCGATTGCGTTGGTTGGTCCCACAGGAGCTGGAAAGACCACAATTATTAATCTTCTCTCAAGATTTTATAATATCGGCGGCGGCACTATTTACATAGACGGTCACGATATTTATGAAGCGTCCATTAACTCAATCCGCCGTCAAATGGGCGTAATGCTTCAAGATGCCTTCATTTTTGCGGGTACAATAATCGAAAATATCCGCTACGGCAAACTTGACGCCACAGACGAAGAATGTATCGCCTGTGCGAAGGCTGTTATGGCTGATGAATTTATCAAAAAACTCCCCGACGGTTATTACTCAGAGGTAAAGGAACGCGGCGACGGACTATCCGCAGGACAAAAACAACTACTATCCTTTGCCCGCACAATGCTTGCAGACCCTCGCATATTGATCCTAGACGAAGCCACCAGCTCAATCGATACTCAAACTGAGAAACTAGTGCAAGACGGCATCGCAGCCCTTCTAAAAAAACGCACCTCCTTCATCGTAGCACACAGACTTTCGACCATAAAAAATTGCACAAAAATCCTCTACATAGCCGCCGGCGAAATCGCCGAACAAGGCAGCCACGACGAACTAATGGAAAAAAAAGGCTTGTATTATCAGCTATATATGTCCCAAGTAGAGTAAATATAAAAAGAAATCCCACACGGCAAAGCCGTGTGGGATTTCTTATATTAAACAAGACGCAAAGCGTAACATCCAGACAAAAACACGGCGGCAGAGCAGAGCCCTTGCCCTACAAGTCCGTAGCCACACGCTACAAAACACCACTACACCCCCACACCAGAAACCAGCCGAACCCATATACAAAGGACGAGCGCGACGCGCCCAGTGTGCTCGTACAAGAGACCATCAGGCGCATCCAAAAGGGTGCTTTGCACGATGGCGGCAGACGTCTGCCGCCAATCGCTTTACCACCCTTCGTAAAGGAAGTGCCCCCGCGGCATGAGCGGAACTTTGAAAGATATGCGATTACAGATAAAATGCGATAAACCCTAGGTGAATCACCCCTAAGGTGCAGCAACCCTAGAGGAATAACCCCAAAGTGCCGCAAACCTCGGGCGAACAAAGTTCGCCCCTACGCCGATTCACCCAAAATGCAGCCAACCCATCAGAGGACGGCAAGAGCAGAGCCCTTGCCCTACAAGAACCCGCCGAAAGTCTTGCAAATCACCTCTATCGACTACGCCTCCTATAAACATATCGAAAAACCACCGTCCCAATAACCAACAATCCCCCCAGCCCCAAAATCCAATGTTTCTCCAAAAAACTCCCCCCGCGAAAGAGAAAACAAATAAAAACTCCCAAGCTTTCTCCCCGACATAAAATTAAGCAAATAATACGCAAGCGAAGCGAGATAACCGCCAATCAGGTTATTGCTTATACCATAAACCGTAAAACCAAGGACACCAAGGAAGAAAGCCGTTATAAATGTACCTGCCCAAAATCGCGGCACGTCGAAAACACATCCGTTATAGTGCATGACCAAAGTAAAGCAAGCAGTTATCAAGCCTAAAAACAGCAATGACATAATAAGTCGCAAAAATATAACAACAGTTTGAGAGGTAAATTTAGAATTGACAACCTCGTCAATGTTTTTATCTTGCTCAGGATAAAAAATAGGAACTAGTAAAATAATCCCAGTTATGGAGACAAACCGCTCAAGCACAAAACTGGACTGCACTGCGTCAAGATATTTTATCCCGAAAATCATTGAGGTTGCCACCGACCAAAGTACCGCAAGAACGAAACTATATATCAGATTTAACTTCACCTGAGCCTTTGCCAGACTTAAATATCTTTTGCAGACGGTTTCGTACATCCAGTCGTCCCCTCCTTTTCAGGCTGTATATAAAGATTGTGACCCCAAGGAGAAGTAGGGATACCAGTGTGTAGGACAGCCTGTTTACAATGAGAGCGTCCATGCCGTCCTTCATGAGCTGAAGATTCCATAATGAGTTATGACGGATTGCCAGTGCCATGCCGTAGTTTCCGCCTTCAAGGGTCGTTATGCTTGAAAACATACCAAGCATTCCAAAGGTAAATTGCAGAAGAATTGCAATAGGCGTGTCCGTCAGAGCGGTAAAAAGGAAGCCGATTGATGTTGTGAAAAGGAGCGTAGGCAAGAGCCATGCGCCGATGTACTTAAAAAATGCAAAATAGTCAATTGCAAAGCCGTTTTTGATGCCGAAAGCCGCAAGCTGAACCAAGGGAATCAAAGATATCAGCAGTAATGGTAAAATCGACATTGTAACCACGGCGATATATCTTGCTAATATAATTTTAAGCGATGAAGCTTTTCGGGAATATATCAGCTCGTCCATCCTCGCCCGTCTGTCCCGCAGTAGCAGTGACACAGGCACGAATACGCCGAAGAGTGCGAAGACTATACCCATATAGTCGCAAAACAGGCGTGCGTAGGCTCCTGTTATACGGTCCTCCTTGATGACCTGCTGTTGCTCCGCCATCTTTTCTTCATAGGTTTTAGGGACACTGCAAAAACGCTTAAGGTTCTCAGCGGAATAATCCGAGCCGTGTCCAATCAAATCGCTAAGCTCAGCCATCTTTGCCTTGAAGAACGTGTAATCTACAAGCACAGGTATCACATCGCTGTAATCTATGGGGCGGGATGATACATTCAATATCGAGTTTTGTGCTGACGCTTTTTTGACAAATATGTTGAAAATTTTCTGCTGGGTAAGTCCGGTCATCTCTGTCAATAAGTCCTGTAATTTTGCAAGCTGTTCAGAATTCAGTTTAACGGTTTTGTGAAAGCCAGTAGGATATGCGTTAAATTCGTTAGAAGCGATGTCCTGCGAAAGCCTTACAATTGCATTAGGCATAACACGTTCAGGTATTTCTTTGTACACATACCCATATTCCTCCTGACCCGGAACAGGCTTGACCAGAGGATTGTCCGATAGATCTTCAAACGGCTTTTCTTCAAGGGTTTTATACTGCGCTATATCGTTTCCGGCGTAATTGCCCATTTGGGTGACGTAAAACACTAAAATTACGGCTAGAAATGCAAAGTAAATGAAGCTTTTCGCCGTTGAAATGCATTCTTTCAAAAAAAGCATCAGACGATACCTCCCATCAGCTTCATGTACGCTTCTTCAAGACCTTGATTTTCGCCGATAAACGTCTTAAGTGAGCCGTTGTACGCAAGTCTGCCTTTGTCAAGGATTGCAATACTTTGACAGGTTTTTTCAACGTCCTCCACGATATGGGTCGAGAGTAAAACGATACGATTTTCGGCAATCTCGCAGAGCAGGTTTCGGAAACGGACACGCTCCTCTGGGTCTAGCCCTGCCGTGGGTTCGTCAACGATTAATATTTTTGGGTCGTGAAGCAGTGCCTGCGCAATTCCAAGCCGACGCTTCATACCGCTTGACAGGGTGCGCACCTTATACCCTCGGCAATCGTACAGATTAACCCGTTGAAGGAGCGCAGATATGCGATTTTTGCGCTGTTCGCTTCTCAGCCCCGACAATGTAGCCAGATAGTCAAGGGCATTGTAAACGCTCATATTTGGATACATGGAGAACTCTTGCGGCAAATAACCGATTAATTTTCTGATTTCCTTGGCGTTTTCAATGGGAATACCGCAAATGCTGAGTTCACCTGAGGTTTTGCACAGCAAGGTGGACAGAATCCTCATCAGCGTTGTTTTTCCCGCGCCGTTTCTGCCTAACAGCCCGAACATGCCATTCTCCAAATGCAAGGACACATCCACAAGAGCCTGCTTTTTGCCGTAATTTTTAAATAAACCTTTAATGTCGATTTCGGTATTCATGTGTTTTTCCCTCCAAATTATTTTTATTACAGCTTTCAAAAAGATAAGCCAAGATTAGCAATAAGGCAGCGCAGGATAGTGCAAGCTCAATTTCTGCCTTTTCCACAATAAAATTTATAACAACAGCGGTAAGACTGATTATTAGCAAGGCCATGTACGCAAGTAAGTTGTTCTTGATAATCCGCTTGCTTTCAGCCTTTGCAAGCCTCTTTTGGCGTTCATCAAGCTCGTCAAGAGTTATTTGTTTCCACATTGACGATAAAAACTCTTCATTCGTTTTCATCTGATAAAACCCCCTTCATTAATGTTTTAAGCTTTTTTCTCCCTCGGAACAAGGTGATTTTTATCTGAGCCTCTGATTTTTGCATTATTTTCGCTATCTGCTCATAGCTGAGGTCATGGACGGCATAGAGATAGAGGGCGGTTTTGTAATTGTTCTGCAATTTATCTATGATTGTAAAAATGGTGCTTGTCCGCTCGTTCTGGATGGAGACTTCCTCTGGGGTTTGCCCGCTGGTCAGCATTTCAATTGCTTCTAAATCAACAAAGCGCTTTGGTTTGTTTTTCCTAAGAAAATCAATGGATTTGTTGCGGATTAGCGTAAATAAGTACGTGCTGAACTCATAGGATGCCTTGTAATCGGCACGGCCAATGTAGATTTTAACAAAGCAGTCCTGAACAATATCCTCTGCTGTGTGGATGTCCTTTGTAAAGCTATATGCAAAGGAAATGGCAGACAAGCGATGTCTGGTTACTAATTCGTCATAGACTGAGTTGTCGCCGTCTATTGTCCTGTTCATCAGAACGTTGTCGTCACGCAAGCTGTTCACCGCCTTTCCTAATACTAATCACTAACTAAAAACGGCAATCTTTTCGGTCTTTAAGCTCTCGTACTGCGTTGTCGTCATTCGCCATGCATAAAGCATGACTCAATCCTCCGCCTTGCACGAAAACTTAAATCCTCGAAAATCTTTGCTCGTTTTTAATCAGTGAATAGTATAATGGTTACACGTTTGGTTGAGGGAAAAGTTACACTGTGTAAAAAAATATTTGCAATAAACGTACATTATAGTAAAAGCACCCTTTCGGGTGCTTTTACTATAATACGCTAACTATTGGGGAATAATCAACCACTGTCCGTCAATAATAATCGGTGATTTTCCGATAACTTTGACATGGTTCTTGTTTGAATCCAAGATTTTTGTCCACTTAGTGGCGTCGCCGTAGTATTTTTCAGCAAGCTTGCTAAGAGAATCGCCCTTCATGACTAGGTAATATCCTGAGGCTGATGCAATTCCGTCCGAAAATACAGGAGATTTCAGACCCATGGCAGGAAGTACGATAACATCGCCCGCCTTAAGATGTCCGTTGCTTGCCTTGAGCAGGTCAAGATTTGCGAGGTAAATCTTGTTGACGGCAGCCTTATTCATTGTGCCGTAGTAGTTGTATGCAATGCCCCACAGCGTTTCGCCCTTGGAAACGGTATAGCTAAGGTCTTGCCCATCGGTAACCATCGGGATAGAAGCTACGATACCGTCCATAGTTTTCAGTGTAGACATTGAGGAGATTTTTTCCCAGTAGCCCCAAGTTGTTTCGGGGTGTTCTCCGCCAGCAACATGAGTTGGCGCAAGGCATTTGTAAATGCCCATATTGTAGGCCACAATTGCGCCTATAGGCCATGAGCGTTCGTCGTTCCATGCGGGAACTTCTGCTAATTTTGCATAGTCTGCCTCAACGCCGAGAGCTTCAGACCAGTAGCCCCATGTGGTTTCGGGGTGTTCGCCACCTGCGATATGGGTCGGGGCGATGCATTTGTAGACTTTTCCGTTATAGATTGCGACATCATTTATGTTCCAGATGACATCGTCCGACCAATAGCCAAGAGGAGCGGCGATAGGTTTTGGAACTTCGGGCTTTGCGTCTGAAATGGTAATTGCGGCGATTTTTGTGTAATTTGGAGCTTCCCATGCTGTTGGGTTCCAGTTTTCACTGAAAGCGTCTGTGCCGCCAGCCTTTGTGCATTGATAAATAAAGCCTTGATACTCAACATATTCATCAAATTCGATATGGGTCATACCTGTTTCCCATCTTCTGAGAGTGCCGATTTTCATGTAATTTGGAGCTTCCCATGCAGTAGGATTCCAGTTTTCGCTGTATGCATAAGTCTCGGCGGCGGTGCAAATATACAACGCGCCGTCATAATACACAACTTGGTCTTTAACAATTGCGGGCATTCCCACAACCCATTCGGCGACGGTTTCGGGGAAGGCAATAGCTAATTTTTCGCCCACATCCTGTTCAGTCGGAGTGTACACAGGCACAGTGCCGTCCCAGATTCCAAGCTCCTTAGCCATAAGGGAAATCATTGGATATCCTGCGTCAACACGGTCGCCTGAGCTATCCCAAACGATTAAGCCTGAAAGGTTTTTGCTTTCAATGTAGTCAAGCTTTGCCTTAAGGGAGCGTTCGTTATCATATGTGTAGAAGTTTTGATAATAGCGTGAGTTTGGATTGTTGTTATAAATATATGCAGCTTCAGCGACTTCGTCATAACCTGCGACAAAGCCTTCGCTAATTTCCCATTGGCGAACCTTAAACCAAGGATTCATGCCGCCGTTGCTTGCGCCGTCCCATATTCCCTTAATGGAATCCGAGGCAGTGCCTGCTGCGCCAAGAGCCGCTACCGCTGTGTCAGCTTCAACCATGCCCCAACCTCTTGAGTACAGAGGTGAGCCGATGTTAAGCTTTGCGGCAGGAACGCCTTGAGCTAGGTAGAAATCAACTGATTCTGTAATGCTGTATTCTGTACTAATGGCAGGGTTTGGCTTTAGGTTTGACTGATGTCCTGTTGTTGCATTGTATGAACCAGTTAGGTCGTATGTCATCAGATTGACACGGTTTACAATGGCTGAGACAGCAGCCAGCTCTTGGTTTACCTGTCCGTCCTCAGTGACGATATAGGTTGGGTTTGCAGGTGCGCAAACTGTAATTTGCTTGTTGGTCATCTGATTAGCGTCAAATGCGGCTCTTAGCTCGGTTAAAAGAGCGGTATAGTTTTTAGCATCTGTAACATCTGCGGGGCAACCTTCGTCTCCTGCGCCCTCGGAGACTCTTTCCATGCCGGGATATTCCCAGTCAATGTCAATACCCGCTAAAAAGGGGTACTCTTTGATGGTATCAATGCAGCTTTGAATAAATGAGGCGCGATTTTCGGTGGTTGACGCCATTTCGCTGAAATAGCCGCATTTTGTCCATCCGCCGATGCTTAAAAGAACTGAAACTTTAGGATATTCAACGCATTTCTCGGCATATGCGTCAAAGTGGTTGTTTTCCATCTCAAAATCTGCGGGCGAGTCAATTGTTGAAATTGGATATGTAGTTTTGCCGTCAACGGTTTCAGGAATTATTGCCCAGAATGCGTGGTTGATTGTGGTAACCTTGTCCCAAGGAAGGTCTTTGACGTATTGGGTCTGATGGACATCGTTGTAACATGCCCAGTTTGGGTAGTAAATTACGACATCCTTGCCTGTGCTTGGTGCTGCTGACGCTGGAACATAAAGGGATAATACCAGTACAACGGAGAGAATTAACCATAGAAGTTTTTTTGCTCTTTTCATTATTTTCCTCCTTGATAATTTTACATTTGGTCAGCATATTCGTTATCAATCGTAACAAAGGCACAACCTCATTGTGCCTTATAGTTTATCACAAAAAATGTTAATTTGCAACACAATCTTTTGGTAGTCTATACAACTCGAATGGTGTAGAAATATGTAACGTCGTGCAAAAAAAATGACAAATCCGCTCAGTTCCTCGTGGTTTAGGTACTGAGCGGATTATTAGTTAGTGAATTAGTCTTTAAAGGATTCTCCCCTACGGAGCAACGGGCACAATTGGGCCGCTAGGCTCTGTTGAAGGTGTCGGCTCGATGGTGACTGTGGGGTCGGTGGGTGAAGGGGGGATAGACGGGTCAACAGGAGTGGTCGTGTGGATTACCGGGCATATTTCGTTGGCTAAATGCGAGCCGTCCTTGTTGTTTGGCGCAACAGGGGCGTACCTACCCGCTCCGGCGTCAAGCCCGCTGTATGCGGCATAACCAGACTGCCGCCATGTGTACTGCTCATCGGCAATGACGACGTTACCAATGGGCATAACCCTGTCAGTGTCACGTAGGAGCGCGACCTGCCTCAGCACCTCGGTAGGGCAGTCAGGTCTGGCGATATATCCTGTGGAAGTGTCATAGCTGACAAAAACATGCATGTTGCATTCATTTTTAGGAACATCCTCAGGGGCAAAGGTTCCTTTTGCAGTTCTGCTGACGGTATCAGTGCCGCGAAGCGCGCTGTGGCAGGCAGCGGTGGGCTTAAGACCACTGTCCAAGCAGTATTCAGCGGTGACAAGTCCTGCGGGCTGCTTAAAATCTATAACAGGCAAATCCTCGTGAATAGGTTCCATAATTGCCTTCCAAAGTACAAGTCCGGGGTTTGAGGCGTATCCCACAAGGCTTCTAGGCTCGGAGTAACCAACCCAGCAAACGCCCACATAGTACGGCGTAAATCCGCAGAACCAACGGTCGTAGTCACTGGAGGTTGTGCCGGTCTTACCTGCAACTGGCATATTGCCCCACTTAGCCTTGGAGCCTGTTCCTCCTGCGGAGGTGGCTTGCTTTAAGCACTGAATCATATAAAATGCAGAAAGCTCAGAAATGGCGATATTTCGTTTAGGTGTGTTTTCAAGAATTGTCTCATTGTCTAAGTCGGTGACACTGGTATACATTCTTGGCTTGATGTATATGCCCTCGTTGGGGAAAGCGCAATATCCCGCTGCCATTTCCAGAACTCTTGCGCCGTTTGTCAGCGCGCCAAGGGCGAGAGGAGCTAAATCAACGTCGTTTTGACCGTTTACGGTTTCAGTTAGAATTGTGGAAAGATGGAACTTACTTGTAAGATATTCAGCGGAAAGCTGAGGGGTGATAGCCTGCATAACCCTTATGGCTACAGTGTTTTTTGACTTAGCCACAGCGTTGAGAATCGGCATTCTGCCGTCATAACCCACAGGGGCGTTCTTAGGCCAGCCGCGGGATTTGCCCTTATCAACTATTACACTGACGGGGGCATCTAAGAAGGAGCTTGCAGGAGTAATCAGCTTTTCTTCAAAGGCGACTGAGTATGTGGATAAGGGCTTAAGGGATGAACCGGGCTGACGTCTTGCATCGGTGGCGTAGTTAAACGGCTTGTTCAAAGTTTTTTTATCTCTCGAGCCTTCCATTGCAAGTACACTGCCTGAGTAAGGGTCCATCAGCACAAACGACGATTGCGGACGCTCAGGGTCGCCACTTTTAGGCCATTTATCAGCGTTAAACCAGACTTCGTCCATTTTGTCTTGAAGCTTCATATCAAAGGTGGTATACACCTTCAAGCCTTGAGTAAACAGGTACTGCTCGGCAAAGGTGGCGTTGCTGTTCAGCTCCACTTGCAAATCGTCGATAATCTGCTTAATGCATTCCTCAACGTTCCATGAGTGAACCTTTGTTGCTCTTTCCTTGGTTTTGCGCTTGAAAACGAGCTTTTGAGCAACCGCAACATTATACTCAACGTCAGTTATAAGCTCTTGCTTATGCATTTCGGAGAGTATGATTCTCTGACGGTCTTGATTGCGTTTAGGGTTGATATACGGGTCGAATATATAAGGATTGTTTGTAATTCCAACGAGGCTGGCGCATTCGGCAATAGTAAGCTCCCCTAGTTCTTTTCCAAAATATTCCTCGGCAGCGGTTTTAACTCCGTAGCAGCCCTCGCCTAAGTAGATTGTGTTTAAATAAGACTCCAAAATTGCTTCTTTTTCATAGATTTTCTCGAAAGCTAAAGCGGAGAATATCTCCTCAATTTTGCGCTGAACGGTTACGTCATCATTGCCTGTAAGGTTTTTCAGAAGCTGTTGGGTGATGGTCGAACCGCCGAAATTATCGCGCATTTGGAGAAACATGTTTGAAAGTGCGCCGATAGAACGCCGCCAGTCAACGCCCTCATGTGTCCAAAAACGCTTGTCCTCAATGGCGACAACCGCTTTTTTCATATATTCGGGTATTTCGTCATAGGTGGCAATTTGGCGATTTTCGCCGGCTGAAATAGAGTCTATTTCTACATACTCACCAGATTCGCCGTCCTTGGCGTAAAACAGCGTGCTTTGATCAAGGTCTAGGTTAATTAAGTCGGGCAAATCTCCGATTTCCAGCGTTTTTGACACGTACATCGAGCCGTAAACAGTGATTATTGCAAGAGACCCGATAATAACAACCAAAACAGTGGCTACCGCCTTCAGAGCAAAGCGAAGCGCATAACCTAAGTAATAGTTAGAACGCTTTAACCGTTGGCTGGCGTTGGGATTAATATAACGGGCTCGTATATTTTTAAAGATTTCTATAACGTCAGAGAAGAATTTTTTTATAGCATCCATATCAAGACCCCCTTTATTGTGGATGTAGCATTATCATGCTCCCTTAGCCCTGTCGTTCCGGCACCCAGCAATGCCTTGGAAGGCATTACTGTGCGCCTGCACATTTAGTGAAAATATGCAAGCATATTTTCACTACCGGGCTAATCCGCACTTACAACATTCTATCACATAAGGAACATCTTGACAAGCAGTAACAAATCAGCAATAATGCAACTATGAGGTGATGTTTTTGCGAATTATGGCGATAGATTACGGTGATGTACGAACAGGTGTAGCGTTTTCAGACCCTAGTGGACAATTTATTGGAGATGTGCTCACAATTACAGAGCGCAACAAAAAGAAACTGACCGCTGCACTGCTCACGGAGATAACAGCCAGAGGCGTTTCCAAAATAGTTGTGGGTAACCCTATAAATATGAACGGGACGGCAGGGGAACGAAGCGACAAATCCAAGGCGTTTGCTGAGATGCTGACACAGCAGTCAGGACTTGAAGCCGACATGTGGGACGAGCGGCTCACCTCCGTGGACGCCCATCGGATTTTACACGAAGCGGGCAGACATGGCAAGGAAAACAAAACTAGAGTTGATTCTGTAGCGGCGGCACTGATTTTGGAAGGGTATATTATGTACTTAAATAACAAAAACAAGGGAGAATCACTATGAAAAAGAGAGTTCTGTTCACATTACCCGACGATAGTGAGGTTTTCGCATATACCCTTACAAACAAAAACGGCATGACTGCCGAGCTTTCACAGTTCGGAGCGGCGATTGCGGGAATTGACGTGGTAGTAAACGGAAAAAAACTCCATGTAACTAAGGAATGTCAAGGCAAGGACTGGCTAGATAATAAACCGTATTTTGGTGTAGTGGCTGGCAGAACCTGCAACCGCATCAAAAACGGAATCTTTAAGCTTAACGGCACAACATATCAACTGCCCATCAACAATGGCTACAATTCACTGCATGGCGGCAAAACAGGCTTTTCCCATATGCTATGGAACTGCGCCAATGTAAGCGAAAACAGCGTTGAGTTTACATTATCAAGCCCCGACGGCGACCAAGGTTACCCCGCAAAGCTTGATGTTCGAGCGGTTTACACCCTTGGGGACGATAATTCTCTAACTCTTGAACTGTATGCAGTTTCCGATGCGGACACTATCTGCAACCTGACAAATCATGTCTATTTTAACCTGTCAGGTGGTGCGGAACAGCTTGTTCTTGACCAAGTGGCGACAATTATGGGCGAGAGTTACGTTGAAGTAGGCGAGGGACTAATACCAAACGGAAACCTGCCCTCTGTTGACGGAACTCCCCTCGATTTCCGCAAGCCCACCCGAATTGGCGACAGAATTGACGAAAGTTTTGACGCACTAACCTTCGGCGGAGGGTATGACCTTTGCTATAAGATAAAAGACGCTGACGGCACAATGAAAACTGCCGCAGTCGTTGAATGCAAGTCCAGCGGCGTAACTCTTGAGGTCAGCACAAATCAGGTCGGTATTCAGTTTTACACTGGAAACACGTTAGGTGGAGAATATAAGGACTGCGAAGGCAAACCAATTGTGGACAGAGCCGCATTCTGCTTAGAAGCGCAAGGACTTTCCGATGCAATAAATAATCCGAATTTTCCAAGCATCGTGCTGAAAAAGGGTGAGCAGTACTATAACAAGGCTGTGTATAGGTTTATAGTTTAGCGTAAAATTAAGGTTGGGTACGTTTCGTACCCAACCTTAGTTATAAATTCGACCAATGCAAGACCTGCTAGAAGTCAACAATAACCTACTTCTGCCGCTTTTCAATCTCAGCAAATTTGGCAATGCGCTCAGCATGACGTCCGCCCTCGAATTTTGCATCGAGCCAGATGTCAACAATCATTTTTGCAAGCTCTGAGCCCACAACTCTTGCGCCGAGGCAAAGAATGTTGCTGTCGTTGTGCTGACGGGACAGCTTTGCGGAGTAGCAATCGCTGCAAACGCAAACACGAGTGCCGTTTACCTTGCCCGCGGCTATTGACATACCAATTCCGGTACCGCAAATTAAAATACCCTTCTCATGTGCTCCTGACACTACACTTAGTGCCAGCTTCTCGGCATACTCGGGGTATTCGGCACGTTCCTCGGAGTACGTACCCATATCCTCATATTCAAGCCCCTTTGCCTTAAGCAAGGAGATAATCTCACCTTTTAAATGCAGGGCAGTATGGTCACATGCAATCGCTATCAAAAACGACACCTCAGCTTTCCTAGAGATAAAATTGTTGGTAAAGGCTCAAAACTGCTATTGAACGGATTTTCTGATTAACACGATTTCGCAGCGTCTGTTTGCCTGTCTGCCTTCGGGAGTGCTGTTATCGCCGATAGGG
>JAVBKA010000015.1:0-8730 GCA_031546715.1 Oscillospiraceae bacterium
TTGTTTGCTCAGGAGCAACATAGAGCTTCATATCGTCTGCGATAATGCAAGCATATCCATCCGGTGCTGTTTCGTTGTTTACAAATCCAGATGCAGGTGCGTTGTATGAGCCTGTCATCCATGAGAAGTGTGAGAACAGAACGCGTCCGGCTGAGTATTTTGCGTCAACATTAGAGAAGGTTTGTGTCATTGAGTCTGGGTCAAGCAAGCCGCGTTGATTTGCGTCATAGTAGAACTTCAAAGCGCGCTTGTAAAAGCTATCGTCTGCTAAAAGTGATGTTGTCTCTTTGGTCATAATGTTTGTTTCCATCAAGTGTGAAACATATTCGGTGTCAATGCCGTACATGAATGAAAGTGTTGAAACCTGTAGAGCTGTATACTTATCCCAGTCTGAGAAAAGTGAGAAGCCGTAGACTTTTTCTCCTGACGGAGTTACAGGCTTTGCCTTAACCATAGCTTCAACAACATCTAAGTAGTCTTCAAGAGTTGCAGGAATTTTGCTTCCTGATTTTTTGAAAGCGTCCCATTGAAGCATAGGCTGCCAGTTAAAGGAGTTGTAGCCCGCTGGTCCGATAGCAGTTGGCATAATCAGAAGGCTGCCGGTGCTGTTGGATGTCTGTTCGCGTGAGTAATTTACTGCATCTTTGTAAACGTCGTTTGCAAAGATAGTTGGAAGCTTGTCAGCCACGGTGTCTAACGGAAGAAGCATGTCTGCTTCCATTGCAAGCTTAGCTTGGTCAAGACCCTTAAAGCCGATAAGGTCTGGCAAGTCTCCAGCGGCAAGGTACTGCTGAAGCTTGTTTTCGACTTCGTTACCTGTTGGGTAGAAGTCAATTTTAATCTTAGTGTCTTCATAGAGCTTCTTTGCTCCCCAGCCTTGCCAGATGCCTGACTCACTGGTTACGCTCTGCTGAACAAATGCGGTAAGTGTAATTTCTTCTTTCTCGGAAGGTAGAACAGCCGCGGATTCAGAAGGCTCAGCGGATGCAGATTGTGCTCCCGATGGAGACGGAGATGTAGACGTAGATTGACTTGGACTGACTGATGGGGAACTGCAAGCAACCAGAAGTGCCAGCAGCATTAGTGCAGAGAGTGCGACAGCGATGATTCTCTTTGTGGATTTCATATTTCTCCTCCTATGAATTTTATATATTTAGCGAAACATATCGCCTTTAGCGATATTATCGCTGAATATCAGCCTTTAACAGCACCAATCATGATGCCCTTAACAAAGTACTTCTGAAAAAACGGATACACAACCAAAATCGGCAAGATAGTAACGATACAGATTGTGTATTTTACCGTAATCGGGGTTAATATGGAGGAAAGTGCGTCCCCCTCCATGGAGCTTGGGTCGGTGCGCATAATTTCAATAATTGCATTGGCTCGGTTTAGATAGTCGTACAATACATATTGAAGGGTGAACAGCTTGCTGTTTCTGACATACAGAACCGTATCCATAAAATTGTTCCACTGTCCCACAGCCGAAAAAACTGCAATTGTTGCTAAAATGGGCTTACTAAGCGGCATAATCAGCCTGGTATAACGGGTAAGATATCCTGCTCCGTCAATTTCAGCGGATTCCTCTAGTGACGCTGGCAAGGACTCTATGTAGGTTTTGCATAAAATCAGGTTAAACGGTGTAACGACTGCCGGAAGGACGTACACTAAAAAGTTGTTGTAAAGTCCTAGCATGCGGTATGTCATAAACAGCGGAATAAGTCCTGCGCTAAAGTACATTGTTATGACCACCATGCGGTAAAAAAACTTTCTCCCCCAAAACTCCATTCGAGTAAAGGCATACGCAGGAAAAGAGGCGGCAATAATTGTGATAATTGTTCCGAGGATTGTTCGGGCAACCGATACAAGAGCCGCTGGAGCAATTGTTGAGAGCTTTAGAACGTTTTTGTAGTTATCTAGGTGAAGTCCTCTGGGAATTAGTGTAATTTGTCCCGTTGAAACGAGCTGATTATCGCTGATTGTGTTTATTAGTATGTAGTAAAAAGGGAACAGGCAGGCGATTGTAAACAATCCGTAAAATAGACAAAGAAATGCATCTATTACCTTGTCGCCCCCGCTTTTTCTGAAAATCATGCCCTGAGCCTTAGCCATTAATACCCCTCCCCTCTTAGAATAATGAGCTTCCGCGAACTTTTTTGGATAGTCTGTTAGCCGCAAAAACCAATATGATACTAATAACTGATTTCCACATGCCGATTGCCGTTGCATATGAGATATTACCAAGCTTTAAGCCATTGTTATACACGTAAAGGTCAAGAACCTCTATGTAATCCTGTGTCATCGCGTTTGAGAACACCATGTACTGGTCTATACCATTATTTACAATGTTTCCAATTTGAAGCACCAAGAGTACAAAGAATGTTGGAATCAAGTGAGGAATTGTAATGTGGTAAATTTTCGCCATACGGGTTGCTCCGTCGATATCCGCAGCCTCGTAAATTTCTTGGTCAATGGAGGTTATGGCTGAAATATAAACGATTGCGCCCCAGCCCAAGCCCTTCCACAAATGATAACCCAGCATTTTAATCCACATATAGCTCGTGTCCGCCAAATAATTCACAGGCGTATCAATAACCTTCCAGTTAATCAGAAGGTTATTAAGAAGCCCCTCTGTGGACAATAGCGAGAAGAATGCGGAGTATACCAAAACCCAGCTTATAAAGTTAGGGATTGTCGTCAGCGTTTGAACGGCCTTGCGGTATCGTTTTGACGGCACTTCCATTAGGAACACTGCGAAAAGCATTGGCAGTACCATGGAGAACAGGTACAAAAAGTTAATACCCAGCGTGTTTGCCATGACACGACCAAACTGCGAACGCAAAACAGGGTTTTGGAAAGGCATCAAAAACCATTTTAATCCGGTAAAGGTCAGCTTCTCAAGAGGAATCCCCGGCTTGTAATCAAAAAAAGCGTAAATCCAACCGTACAGGGGTAGATACGAAAAAATGAAAATTGCGGCGAGAAAAGGCAAAGTCAGTAGAAACAGGCGAAAGCCCGCTCTTTTCCGAGGATTTGCCGACATTTTTGTCATTGCCATCCCGTTGCTCATTGGCATCATTCCTCCATTAAGATTTTGTGTCTTTATTATATTTGAATATAGGCAGTCTCGTATATAGTATAAATTTCTGAATTTTGCACAAATTCACAGAACAAGCACGCAGAATGTTAGGATTCAATAATTGCACTTAACGAATGCACTTACATGTGTTATACTGCAATCGAGGTGAGGACATGCCAAAACGCTTTTTCTTCAGGGGCTTCTATTCCCGTGCCCTTTTGCTCTGCATTATTATCATTATAACCGTGTCGTTATCACTATCATTTTTTGTCAGCAGCTTTGCAACGAAAAACGAAAAAGACAACTATCTCAAAAAATACGATATTGCTATAAACAACCTCCATAGAAGCTATTACACCATTCAACGCAGGTTTCACAATGTCCTTGCCCCTATTTTCAATAGCCCAGCCCAATATGGTCAGTTATGCGACCTGCTTTTAACAGACAACGACCCCGCTCTGCCCATAAAAGCTAACTCAGACGTAGTTTTCTCTCTGGCGGAGGTTTGTGAACGTGATTTCGGTGCAAGAAGCGTTTTGCTGCACTCGAAAGTCACAGGCGACCTCTACCAGTTTGACCCACGCTACAACACTATAAGCATTATGCCTACTCCCGTTGATTTCCCCGAGTTCGACCCTTTTCTACCGGGCGCAATCTGTCAACAGTCGTTGACTAATCTTCAAGCGGGTATTACCGAACAGAGTATGCCAGTTTTCGGCGTGGTTGGAACAATTTCTCAAAACACAAGCAACGAAAGCATTGTACTGGGGCAAATTATCGTTCTGTACACCGTTTCTGAGTTCATCAGCTCACTGGAAGAACATGCACTGGACGAAGGCTACATAATTGAAATTCTAAACCACAAGGGCGAGATTATTTTTAACTCCAAGGGTGATTATACACACACCGTCACCCTAGAAAGCATGACTAACCCCTCCCCCGCCACGGTCGCCTCCGCTCATTCAGTAGTCACCTTGGACAATAGGCGTTTTTATGAATCCGATTTGTACAACACTCGATATAATTACAGTGTCAGATATTTAGCACCTGTGCCACAATACAAGGTTCAGGGGCTGATTTTCTTGCTTGCAATCTCCATTTGCCTGTTCTCAATAGGGGTTTACGGTGTGTCCCTTAGAAAAACCGACACAAAGGTACGGCTGATACAAAAGGGCATGGAGCGCGTTTGTCAAAACGACCTGACGACCCATATTTCAGAGATAGAAGGGCATGACGAATTTGCGGAAATCATTCGGGATTTTAATACAATGGTGGACAAATTGCGGCAAAATGTAGACCAAATGTATATTATGGAGCTTCAACAAAAAAAGGCTGAACTGTATGCAATGCAAACCAGCATCAACCCTCACTTTTTATACAATACCCTTGAGCTAATTCGCTTGCAGGCTGTAAACGGCGATTCTGGCAGCGCATCAAGAATGATTCTTTTGCTTTCAAAAATCTACCGCGGGCAAATAAAGCAGCGCATGTATGTAACCCTTTCGGAAGAGCTTGATGTGTGCGAAAACTTAGTTTCGCTGTACCAATTCCGCTTTGAAAACTTTGAGTACGAGTTTGATATACCAAGCGAGCTTATGGGCTACGGCATACCAAAAAACACCCTTCAACCCCTTATCGAAAACTACTTTGTACACGGTTTAGTGCCCGAATCCGAGGATAACTTGCTCTATATAACAGGGGAGCTTTTCGAGGATTCTGTCAGAGGGAAAATGCTTCGTATATCCGTGGAAGATAACGGCAAGCCGATAGAAACCGAGGTACTAAACGAGCTTAATAACCGCCTTGCAGGAACAACATTTTTATCCGAGGGTGACCAGGGCTTCGCCCTCACAAATGTCAACAGCCGCTTACGCATTGCCTTTGGCGAGGGCTGCGGGCTTACCTTGGTTCAATGCGAGACAGGGTTTAAAATCGACATTCTGATTCGCCCATTTCTCACCGAGGAGCTTAATCAGTCGCTGACATGAGTTTGGGCGGTTTTATTCATAATTTAAGGGCGAACATGATGTTCGCCCTTAAATTATGGGTGTATTTATGCCACAAACGTGTTTTCTGGCTTAACTAATATTTATCGCTTTCGCCAACCCATCTCTAGTGTGCAAAACCGCTGTGAGCTTCTCCACAATAGGGTACGTCCCCCGAACATCTGCGCGATGAAGTGTTTTCGAGTTATTTTCCCATGTCAGCGGCAACACCGCATATTCTCCACGCTCGTAAGCGTAATCCATGCCATTGTCGAAGTAAAGCTCAAAATATCCGTCGGCACCTTCGTAAACGTGAACAACAATGCCGTTTTCATCTTGAAGCGGCAAAACTGCGCCCGCTTTTACAAATACGGGCATTTTTTCAATAGGAGCTTCGACCTCAACGGTCATGCCGCCTGAGTAAAAAGCCCCTGTTTCAAAATCAAACCAGCCTTCGCAGTCAGGCAAGTACACCATGCTTTCCTGCTTAACCTCAAGAGTATTGCCATAGGGCGCATACTCCATCGGCTCAGTCACTGGGCAGCAGAGCAACGCGCCGCCGAACATGAATTGATTGGCGATTTCTGCGGCTGTACCGTCCTTAGGGAAATCAAAAAACAGCTGACGAAGTATAGGGCGACCTTCCGCACAGGCGGCATGTGCCAGAGAATAGGTGTACGGCATCATACGCTGACGAAGGCGGATATATTTGACTATAGTGTCGTAATGCTTGTCGCCAGACTGTCCAAACTGCCATGGTTCGCGGGGAGTATCAGTGCCGTGGGAGCGCATAACAGGCAAAAAAGTGCCTAATTGCAGCCATCTTACGTACAATTCTCTGTAAGCTGGGTCTTTCACTCCGTCCTCAAAGTCGCCATGCCAAAACCACGGTACTTGACCACCCTCTGGTGTCTTAGAAAACCGCCGCCAGCATTGTTCTGAGCCTGTAAAAAATCCGCCAATGTCCAACGTCCAAAAGGGAACGCCACTAAGGCTCATACTAAGCCCTTCGGCTATTTGCGCGCGCATGACCTCCCATGTGGCAAAAATGTCCCCCGACCAGAGAATTGTTCCGTACTTTTGAATTGACGGAGAGCCAGAGCGAGTGAGATTGATAACTCTTTTTTTATCACATGCCTTGCGCTGGTTTTCATAGATTCCCTTTGCGTGAGCAAGGGCGTAATCGTTGGCATGTCTAGCGTCTATGTACTTCGTGGTGCTTCCCGAGGCTAAGCGGTAACGCTCCTCCTCTGGGAGCTTTTCTGCTCCTGACCAGTCAGGGGTAAAGGGTTCTGTGGAGTCGCACCACCAGCCGTCTGTACCTGCGGAGAAAATATCTCGTTCGCATTGCTTCCAGAATAAGGTTCTGCCCTCTTCGTCAAAGGCGTTGTATGTATTTAGATTTGCTAGCAGCTTTCCCTGCTCAAGCATTTCCACGTTGTCCTCGCCTTTTCTGTTGATATTGGGCCATACTGAAATCATAAAGGCAGTTCCTTGTTGGTGCAGGCTGTCAACCATTTCGGCTAGGTTAGGGAAGCGGGTTTTGTCTATCCGTTTGTTGCCCCACTTTCCGTCCTCCCAAGAAAGCCAGTCAAGAATGATACAGTCCAGTGGGATGTTTTCCTTGCGGAAGCGTTGGGCGGTTTCCAGAATTTCTGCTTGAGTTTTATAACGTTCGCGGGACTGCACGTACCCAAACGCCCACCGCGGCAGCATTGCCGCACCTCCCGTCAGCACTCTGAGGCTTTTGTGCAAACCGTCAAAGCTATCGTCCACTATAATGTAGAACACCAGTCTGTCCACTGCGTCAAAATCCATGGTGATAATATTATCGCTCTCATTGTACACGGCGAAACTGCCTGTATCAAAGAAAACAGCGTACCCCTTGGAGGATAAAAACACAGGCATTGGAATTTTCATGTTGTTTTGATATAGGTACTCCGTGTCACTTCGATGATTAAGCACTCCCCGTTCATGCTGACCCAGACCGTAGATATTCTCATTTCCCGTAATTTGTAAACGTACGCGCCCGGAATAGCTGTCCGCATATTTAACAGCGGTTTCATTTTCTACGAATGCCCGCTCGCCGTCAATAGTTTTCTCAAGCCTAAAGGTTGAGCGGCTAGCATCTAGTAAAAACAATTCTCTGGGGGTTAAGCTCCAATCCAGTAATGAAAGCACATTTTCGCCGTTTTGTTGGAAATTGATTACCTCTGACTTTGCAGAACGCAACGTGTTATCGGAAAATCTAGCCACATTCTCAACGTAATTTGAGCCGTCTCCCTCGCCCAAAACTATGCGCGTTATTTTTTCTGAAATGTTGTAATTCATTTTTACACAGCCCCTTTCTGCTCTAGCAGTACAAAACCGTGGGGTTCTATGGCAACCGCTCCGCTGACAGCATCTTTCGTCAGTAAGTTTTGCATTGGCTGTATGAGCGGCATAGTTATGGTTTCAGTCGTGAAGTTGAATAAGTAATATATATGCTTGCCGTCCAAAATGCGGTCTACAATTTCCACTCCTGCAAGGGCTTCAAAGGGCGCGCGTTGGATTCCTGCTTCTGCGGCAATTTTCTCAAGGAACTCTTTAAGTGCGGTTTCCTCAAGCCCTGTTCCGAGATAGTATGCAATACCCTTCCCGTAGGAATTTCTCGATACTATGCCCTGACCTGATTTCCAGCTTGACGCATATGTCATGCACATTTCAGCTTCACCAGAAATTAGCTCGCTCCAATATTTATCCTTTGAGCCGCAGGAAAGCACCGCCCGATTTTTATCCTGCACAGGCTCTACCTCTTGCACCTCGACGCCAAACAGGTCTGTCAAGCCCGCGGGTAAAACGTCAGTGTATCCAACATTGTCACGATTTTTCACGCTTGTTAGGAACGTCGCCAGTAGTACCCCGCCGTTTTCAACAAATACCTTAAGTGCGTTTCTCCGTTCGGGAGAAAGTACGATTGCCGCAGGTAGTATAACAAGCTTGTAGTCGGACAGGTCTGCGTTTACCGAAAGCACATCCGCCGTTATTCCCAAGGACAGTAGGCTATTGTAGAACGAGTCGCAAAAATCTACGTAGTTAAACTCAGGGTCGTTGACTGGCTTAATCCGCAACGCCCAGTGACTGTCATAGTCAAAAATTACTGCCGCTTTACCTGCAAATCCCGCTTTTTCGTATGGTGCAAGCCGCTTAAGCATTGCCGCAGTGTCCTGCATTTCTTGGAAGCGTCTGCGGGGCACGCCGTCCATGTCAACAATGGCGTAGTTTAGCTGTTCTGCGCCGAAGGGGAATGTCCGAAATTGGAAATGGAGCATCATTTCCGCTCCGTGAGCCATGGAATGGACAACTGACTGCTTCATAGCTCCCGGATTGGGCTGAAGCCTACCCGACCCACCCAGTCGATGCCCTCCGCCCGACACAAACTCAAGCACCCAGAAGGGTTTCCCCTTTTTTATACCTCGGGCAAAAGCGTATGGAAACGAGTCTATTTTCGAGTTTCTAAGACCGGGGTAGTAGTCAAAGGCGTAGCAATCTAGTGCCATAGTGCTGTCGTAATAGTCAATGCTGTTAGTGGCAAGTCCTGTTGCGTTGGTGGTAACGCAGTATTTTGTGCTTCTGCGCAAAATATCTGTCTGAATGTTTTGATACTCAATTTGTGCGTCACTGGAA
>JAVBKA010000131.1:0-13299 GCA_031546715.1 Oscillospiraceae bacterium
TAAAAAGAATCAGATTTTTTTTTCGGTTTGCTGCGCCCTTAGAAGGAATTTTTTGACTGCGAGCTGTTTTTTCCATTCGATACCCTGCCTTCGATATTGTACTTCGCCATATTTTGACTTATTCCATAAAAATTGGTTTGAACTCTTGGGATTATTGTACAACATGTTTACAGCATTGTCAACAACTTTTGTAATTTTAACTTTTAAACTGTTTTCCCCTTGTAGAATGAGGCATTTCAGGTCATGGCAATACTTTTGTATTCCATTTTTTTTGCTTTGGAAAAAATTTTTACTCACTTCAGAGAATAAATAGTAGTTTTGACTAAAACAAGCCTGGCAAAAACGAGCCTTACCGATACGGCGACGGCATAAAAGTTTGAACTCCACACGCACGAACGCCTGTAGCCTTTTTAATTCAAGGCTACAGACGAGTTTTTTGTCTACACCGACGCTAATCCCAAAGTGCTTTCCAGTCCTTCGCACCTTGCCACAGAAAAACCTGACCTTTTATTAATCGACAACCTGCCTCGGCCGCTTCCAATGACTTCATTTCGTCCTCAGTGAGAGGATTTTCGCAGACAGCCCGCAAATTTGCTAGGTTTTTCTCACGACTTATTGAAAATGGAATGGGTATCTGCCCTCTTTGGTGCGCCCACTTAAGGCAAATTGCGGCGGGGTGAACTCCGTGCGCCTTTGCGATTTCAGCCACAATCGGCACTTCCATGTCCACAACGTCCTCCGGTGTTTTATCGCGCTCTGGTCTGTTCGGCGAACCGATGGGGCAATAGCCCACGGGTAAAATGTTTTTACTCACGCAGTAATCAAACAATTCCTTTTGCTGAAATGTAGGATGCAGCTCCATTTCGTTGATTTCAGGCAATATTTGTGCGTTTTTTAACAGTGCGTCAAGCTTAGAGCTGGTCATGTTTGACGTGCCGATATATCTCACCAGACCGTCCTTCACAAGCCGCTCCATCTCGTGCCATGTTTCCATGTACGCCTCCAAAATAAAAGGTTTGGCGTTAGGGTCACGAAAATCGGGGTCTGCGCCAACGGGGTGAAAGTTTGGGAAAGGCCAATGCACTAAGTAAAAATCCAGATAGTCAAGCTGTAAATCACGAAGGCCTTTCTCACAGCTCTTGCGAACCTCCCGATGCCTGTCGTTCCAAAGCTTAGAGGTAATTATCAGTTCCTTTCGGGGAATACCGCTGTTAAAAACGTCTGAGAAAACCTCGCCAATCAGCTCCTCGTTACCGTACACGGCCGCGCAGTCAAAACTTCTAAAGCCAACGTCTACGGACTCCCGAACCGCCGCCGCAACCTCTTTTGGCGAGTATCTGTCCGACCCAAAGGTACCCATGCCAATAGCGGGTATCAAAGTTCCGTCTCGCAGTTTTTTTGACGGCACTTTTGCAGGGTTTACGCACTCAGTCATTGGTAACTACCCCTTTTTTGAGGATTATATTTGCGTAAATCGCACTTTCACCCGTTGCAACAATTGCGTACGCTTTTTTTGCACGCTCATAGAATGCGAACCGTTCTACGTACTCAATGTTTGCGGGTTCTTCGTTTGCAACAATTTCTTTGTATGTCTGCCAGATTGCAGGCTCGGCATCTCCTGCGCCGTTTTGCATAAGTGCGACAGATGCGTCAACATATGTGTCTAAGGGTAGAAATTTCAATACGGCTTTTAAAACATCGGGGACGCCGTGACCGTCAAGGCGAATTAGACGATTTGCGTTGGATGCCGCAGGAAAGTTTCCGTCAGCGATAACCAACTCGTCTCCATGTCCCATTTCCATTAAAATTTTTAACAAATCAGGTGAAATAATGCAAGGAATTCCTTTTAACATAATCGTTTACCTCACTAATCTTCAAAAACTACTGCGACCTTGCCGCAATTTCCCTCAGCCATCACTTTAAACGCCTCGTCAGCTTTTTCAAGCGGATAGCAATGGGTAATCAGCTCCCCCGGATGAATGCCCCAACGTACAAGCTTTGAGACCAACTCTTCCATGCGCCAAATGCTTGTAACCCATGAGCCGTAAATCGTTTTCTGGTCGTGAATGATGTCGGGGCTTGGGTTAAATTCGCATGTTCCGCCCTCTCCAACAAATGCGATTTTCCCCCACTTCCCAGTGGCGCGTATTGCAAGCTGACGCGCGTGAGTGTTGCCCGAACAGTCAACAGCGCGCTCGACGCCCTGACCGTCAGTGAGCTTCATAATTTCTTGCAGCGTATCAGCGTTAGAATCAAAAACATAATCGCAAAGTCCTTTTTCCATAGCCAACTTGCGGCGGTACTCACTAACGTCCACGCCGATGAGCTTTGATGCACCCATTGACTTTGCAAGCATTAGAGCCGCAAGCCCGACAGGACCAAGACCTGTGACAAGAACAGCATCTGTCCCTGAAACGCCGATTTTAATCAACCCTTCATACACTGTTCCAAAGCCGCATGCAACCTGCGCGCCGTCGTTATATGTAAGACTGTCCGGAAGTGGGACTAAGTCCTTTTCTTCTGCCAAAATATAGGGAGCCATACCTCCGTCACGCTGCCAGCCGTAGGCGGCGCGGAGCGGACTGGTACAGGATATCATATACCCTTGGCGGCAATCCATACAAACTCCACAGCCAGAAATATGATACACAACCACACGGTCGCCCTCTTTAAAACGTCGCATACCCTCGCCAACCTTGACAATTTGTCCCGCTGGTTCATGTCCTGCAATTTTGTTTTGATAGCCTTCTGGACCTTTTCCCAAATGCTCCCGATAAATCGCTCTGATATCGCTGCCACAAATCGTGGAAGACTTTGTTTTAATCAGCACCTGACCATGTCCTGGGGTGGGGATGTCCACTTCCTTGAAAATAACCGTACTGTTACCGGGGAGGTATGCGCCTTGCATTTTGTTCATTGTCTGACCCCTTTCAAAATTCAAAATACGCCTTTGCGTTGTTGTAAGAAATGTCTTGTACCATTTTGCCCAAGGCTGCTTTATCCCATGGATATTCGCCGTTTTCCACCCATGAGCCAATCAAATTGCACAAAATGCGGCGAAAATATTCGTGACGTGTGTAGGATAAAAAGCTGCGGGAATCTGTCAGCATTCCGACGAAATTACCAAGAACCGCTCTTGACGACAGGTTCACAATCTGCTGCTCCATGCCATGCTTAGTGTCGTTAAACCACCACGCACTGCCGTGCTGAAGCTTGCTCGGATAGTCTTTTTGAAAGCAGCCTGTCATAACTGCAAGCATTGCGTCGTCGTTTGGATTAAGAGAGTACAGGATAGTTTTTGGTAGGTCACCGCTTTTGCTCAGTGAATCCAAAAACTGCGCAATGCTCAAACTGCAATCTCTTGAGGAGATGGCATCGTACCCCGTATCGGGTCCCAGTTTGTTTAGCATCAAGGTGTTAATACTGCGGATTGCGCCGTAATGAAGCTGCATAACCCAGCCGAGCTTGTTATATTGCCGCCCTAAAAATTGGAGAACGGTGGTTTTGTACAATAAAACGTCAGCCTCGCTCAAAGTCTCCCCCGCTAGTGCCCGCTTAAAAACAGACTCGGCTTCACTTTTTGTGCCTTGTTGAAAGGGGACAAAATCCAGTCCGTGGTCTGAGGCTCGGCAACCCATTTTGTTGAAGAATTGGATTCGGTTTTCTAGTGCATCAAAGAGGTCGTCCAAGCATTGAATAGTTTTTTCGGCGGCCTTGCCCAAGGCTAAAATATACTCTGAAAACCCTGATTTTTCGCAGTTCATCGCCTTGTCGGGTCTAAATGACGGCGCAACTTTCACTTTGAGACTGCTGTTTTCTTTCAATGCGGCATGATGCTCAAGAGAATCAACAGGGTCGTCGGTGGTTGCAATGACTTCAACGTTAGAGCTTTTTATTATGCCTTGAACACGAAGACTGTCGTCCTTAAGCCGCGCGTTGCCGTGCGTCCAGATTTCTTGGGCAGTGTCTGGATTTATAACTAAATCACAGTCGAAGTATCTGCGCAACTCTAGATGTGTCCAGTGATACAAAGGGTTGCCGATTGCCTTGGGAAGTGCCTTGGTAAACTCAAAAAACTTTTCGTAATCACTGCTATCCCCTGTTATTAATCGCTCGTCCGTGCCGTTTGCACGGATTAAACGCCACTTATAGTGGTCGCCCCCAAGCCAAAGCTGAGTAATGTTCTCAAATTGGCGATTTTGGGCTATTTCTGCAGGATTTATATGGCAATGATAATCAATAATCGGCATTTTAGATGCGTAGTCATGATATAACTCGCTGGCAGTATGGCTTTGTAATAAGAAATCCTCGTTTAAAAATGCTTTCATGGCACACCTCGTTTAATTATTTACAGGAAATGTATCCCTTTGGACAAACCTTGCCGCGATTGTAACCTTTTGTGGCGGTGTAACGTCTTGCAGTAAATCTCTAAGCATCCCCACCGCCGTGTCGCATAGGCTGTCTCGCATGTTGTCCACGCTTGAAAGGGATGGCGTACAGCATTCTGCGAAAATGGAGTTGTTAAAGCCAATTATGGGCAGTGTATTGCGGGCGGTAGCCAAAGCTTTACTCGCCCCAACAGCAATTATATCCTCAGATGTAAGCACTGAATCAAATTGCAGCTCGCTTTCTATAAGAGATGCCATCATTGCGGACACATCGGAAAGTTGATTGCTCGTTCGGTGAATAAGCTCTCTGCGGACGGTCATACCGCACTCCGCCACACCGTCACTGTACCCCCCCAGTTTTTGCATACCTGAGTAGGTTTCGGCGTCATAGAGATACAAAATGTCACGGCAGCCTGCACTAAACATTCTGGAAACATTGTCCTTCATTGCCTGCCGTTCGTCGCACAGAACGCAGTGAACGCCTTCACATTCGATTAACCCATTGATTACGATTAGCGGCGTGTGCCGTGCGGCTTGTTCTAAATGACCACCCGCCTGTTCTTGAAGCGCAGAGCCTACAAGCAAAATAGCATCAACTTTTTTTGCAAGCAACAGGTTGATTCCGTTCTTTTTGCCTTGCAGGTCGTTGCCTGTACAGCATAAAAGCGCGTCCAGCCCCTCTTTTCTCAGCGCAAGCTCCAGACGGGAAACCACTGCGGCATAATAAATATCTGACACATCGGTGACCAAAATTCCCACCATTCGCATACTGCCAAGACCCAGCCCCCGAGCAAATGGATTCGGCTTGAACCCCAATTGTTCAACAGTTTCTAAAACCTTTTGCCGTGTTGCCTCTCGAACTGCACCGCTTCCAGACAGCACTCTCGAGACCGTGGCGATGGACACGCCAGCTTTCTGGGCGATGTCATAAATATTAACTTTTCCGTACATTTCACGTCACCTCCTGAAAGAGCTTACATTCAGTATATCGCTCTCCAAAGGTAATTGCAAGGGTTTTTTATGCAATTTTAATAATAATCGCAATAAATATTGACAACCATTTCTATCGGTGCTATCATGAAAATGTAAGAGCTTACATTTTAGGAGGAAGCATGATGGAACAGATAAATCAGGTATATACCAAGCCCGTTCGCACGGTCAACACCATTCAGTTTGGAGAAGGAAATTTTTTACGTGCCTTTGTGGATTACTTTTTTGATATTGCCAACGAAAAAGGCGTATGCGATAACGGAGTTGTGATTGTCAAGCCGATTCAATATGGAAGCCTTGATATGCTCCGTTCGCAAAACTGTGTTTACACAGTTATCCTCCGAGGCGTTCAAGACGGCGCCGGCGTAACAGAAAAGCGTGTAATCACAAGCGTAGACAGCGCAATCGACGCTTACGAGGAATACGCAGAATTTATGGCACTGACTAAGCTGCCATCTCTTCGTTTTGTCGTGTCCAACACTACCGAAGCCGGAATTGTCTACGACGAAAACGACGCATACGAGCTTTGCCCTCCCCGAAGCTACCCCGGAAAGCTGACTAAGATGCTCCATGAGCGGTTTACAACTTTTAGTGGCGATGTTGACAAGGGCTTGATTATTTTGCCTGTAGAGCTAATCGAGCAAAACGGAACTCGCTTAAAAGAGTGCGTCCGCAAGCTTTCCGCCCTTTGGAAGCTGCCTGACGATTTCCTTCAATGGGTTGAGCAGAGCTGCCTGTTTTGCAACACCTTGGTTGACCGCATTGTTACAGGCTACCTCAAGGAGGACACACAGTTTTTAGAACAATCTTCAGGCTATACGGACAATATGGTCGTTGCCGCTGAGCCGTTTGGTCTATGGGTTATCGAAAGCGATAAGCCTGAGACGGTGCAACGCGCATTACCTCTCGACCGTGCGGGTTTGCCCGTTTTGTTCACTGATAACCTCGAACCCTACCGCACACGCAAGGTGCGGCTTCTTAACGGCGCACACACGGCAATGGTTTTGGCAGGCTACTTGTCAGGACTGGACACAGTACTTGACTGCACTCAGGACGAGGACTTTAAGCTGTTTTTAAAGCATGTACTTCTAAAAGAGATTGCCCCGACAGTAAAACTGTCTACCGAAATAGTCGAAGCCTTTGCAAAATCGGTTCAGGAACGCTTTGAGAACCCATATATCAAGCACAGTCTGCTCTCAATCGCGCTGAACTCCGTTTCAAAATGGAAGTCACGCATTTTACCTACAATTAAGGACAGTCTTCAAGCTAGTGGACATTTACCATCACTGCTATGCTTCTCTCTGTCCGCATTGGCGGCGTTTTACCAAGTAGCCTCTGACGATGTCGGAAAATTGTTTGGTAGCAGAAACGGTCAGCAATACCCTATTCTTGACGATGAAGCCGTTATCCGTTTCTTCTCGGAAAATCAAGATAAATCAAGCGGCGCATTAGTTGACGCTCTGTGCAAACGCTCAGATTTCTGGGGCGAAGACCTATCTCTAATTCCAAATTTTGTTTCATTAGTTGCGGAAAATCTTGAAGCAATTCGCACTCATGGTATGCGCAACGCAGTTAAAGCACTTTTAAAAGAGGAAACAATATGAGCTTCATCAAAATTCATCCATTGGACAACGTAGCCATTGCGCTAGAACCTGTACAAGTAGGCACATCTCATCAAATTGGCGGGATTTCCGTAACAGTAAGCCAGTCTGTGCCTCAAGGGCACAAGCTTGCGCTGACTGATATTCCGAAGGATGCGGACGTTATTAAGTACGGCGTGCCCATCGGTCATGCCACTAATGACATCAAGTGCGGCGAGCATGTACATACACACAACCTAAAAACCAACCTAAGCGGCAAGCTGGAATACAGCTATAACCCCGCACTTCCAAGGGTTACACCGCATAAGCCTGAGAGTTTTCAAGGTTTTAGGCGCAAGAACGGCAAAGCAGGCGTACGCAACGAGGTGTGGATTATTCCAACAGTAGGCTGCGTTAATTCAGTGGCGCAGATTATGTCACAACGTGGGCAGAGCTTACTCCGCGGCAGCGTTGAGGGGCTGTACAGCTTTCCCCATCCATACGGCTGTTCTCAATTGGGAGACGACCATGAGATGACTAAAAAAGCTCTCGCTGGATTAATAAATCACCCAAACGCAGGGGCGGTATTAGTACTAGGGCTTGGCTGTGAAAACAACACAGTTTCCGGAATGCAAGAACTACTTGGTCACGGCGATACAGAGCGGGTAAAATTCCTCATATGTCAGGAACATGAGGACGAAATTGGCGCAGCCCTCGAACTTTTAAAAGAGCTGATAAATTACGCTTCAACCTTTGAACGAGAAGGGCTTCTCGCCTCGGAGTTAATCATTGGACTAAAATGCGGCGGCTCGGACGGCTTCTCAGGTATCACCGCAAATCCCCTTGTAGGGGCTTTTTCCGACCGCCTAACAGCGGAGGGCGGTACTGCAATTCTTACAGAAGTGCCCGAAATGTTTGGTGCGGAAACTCAACTTATGAGCCGTTGCGCCGACAGCGGGGTTTTTGACGAAACCGTCAAGCTTATCAACGATTTCAAGGATTACTACAGCCGTCACGGTCAGCCTGTGTACGAAAACCCCTCCCCGGGAAATAAAGACGGCGGTATAACCACCCTTGAGGAAAAATCCTTGGGCTGTACTCAAAAAGGTGGCAGCGCAGTGGTCACAGACGTTTTAGCATACGGACAGTCGGTTAAAACTACAGGTCTAAACCTTCTGGAATCCCCGGGGAACGACCTTGTGGCAAGTACTGCGTTAGCAGTTTGCGGAGCGCAGATAGTTTTGTTTACAACAGGTCGGGGAACGCCCTTCGGCGCACCCGTCCCCACCGTAAAAATTAGCAGTAACTCAGACTTAGCATCGAGAAAACACGGTTGGATTGACTTTGATGCAGGAAGATTGCTCTCTGGCGTTTCAATGGAGGAGCTTTCGGAAGAATTGTATCGCTACGTATTGAAATTGGCATCAGGCGATACCCAGACCCGCACCGAACAGCAAGGTCTGCGAGAAATCGCCATTTTTAAAAACGGCGTCACTCTTTAATATCGCGCGGTCGTTTTGACCGACATTCCCGAAATCGTATATCCGAGGTGTTTTCCATATGAAACGCTTCTCCTACATGGTTTTCAATGCAAACATTGTCAAACAATAACTCTTTGGCACAGCCGATAAAAAATCCACGATACGCCATTTTTTCAAGGTCAGACATCATCGCAGGTACAGCGGGAACAGCCTCCTTCGCCATAGTTACGTGGACATTGGAAAATGTCACTTCCTCCACATATTGCTCGCTGAGACCGTAGATAAACCCCGCCGCTGAGGAGACGTTTTTCGCTGTGATATTTGCAAAGTGAATATTCTTAAAGCTGGGCGTTTCCTTGGTGACAGGGTAGGGATTTTTATCCCAAACGTACCTATCATTCCCCTTAACGCCGCAGAAATAATAGAGGTTTATGACAAACGGACATATCACCTCGTCCATCACGATGTTGCTTACTCGGATATCCTCAACCGTACCGCCCCGCCCCCGTCTGGATTTGAGCCTAATTCCGCGGTCAGTCTTTTGAAAGACGCAATTTGTAACCGTGACGTTCCGAACCCCGCCGCTCATTTCACTGCCTATGACGATGCCTCCGTGACCATGCACCATTGTGCAGTTTGAAATAGTAATGTTTTCACATGCGACCATTTCCGCGCTGTCCTCAGTGCCAGACTTAATTGCAATGCAGTCATCCCCAACGTCGATGTGACAGTTAGAAATACGGACATTTACGCAGCTATCGGGGTTAATGCCGTCAGTATTGGGCGAGTCGTATGGGTTTTTAATCGTAAGATTGTCGCAGGTTACATTGCGGCAAAGTATTGGGTTCACCGTCCAAGAAGGGGAATTTATCAGGGTTACATCCCGAAGAAGAACGTTTTCGCAGTTATCAAAGCTGATAAGTTTGGGTCTGGGAAATTTTAACTCATTTGTATGCTCTCTGATATGCTTCCACCACAAAAAACCATTGCCGTCAATTACTCCCCTGCCTGTAATCGAAATATTTCTTGCATTGGTCGCATATATACACGAAGCATACACCTCAGTTTTTACGCCCTCCCATCTCGATGTCACCGTTGGATAGCTTTCCTGTTTCTCGTAAAACCTCAGCACCGCACCTGACGAGAGATGTAGCTCAACATTGTCCTTTAGGAACAGCGCACCAGTGTAGAATATACCAGACGGTACAAAGACCGTTCCACCGCCTTTTTCAGCCGTACTGTCTATAGCGGCTTGAATTTTATCAGTGTTTAGGTTCTCACCTGATTCTGCGCCATAGTCAATTATACTTATCATGCCATCATTTCCCTTGCACACAGAATTCTTTAAAAACAGCGGTGGTTATTGTGCCACGTCCGTTGCCTGTGGCGTACAGCGCAAAAAGTACTCCTGTGAAGCCAAGTTTGTGCGCCTCCGTAGAAACATGTCTGCTTGCGGCTGTGCCTAAAAACACCTTGCCGCCCTCGGCTTCTGCGCTGAATCTGTATTGTAGCTTATCGTATTCGATTTTCAACCGCACTTCACCAGATACCCACGGTATTTGGGCGGCAGTATGGATAATCTCGCCCACCACCAGACGAAGGCGCAGTCGGTTTTCCCCATTTTCACGCGACACACAAAGATCAAAATGTGCGTCATGCTGATAGTACACGCTAATTCCTGCTTCTTCCCCATTCTGACATGGCGTAAAGCTGAGAACCGTCTCCGTCTCCCCCTCCAAATAACCTTGACGATACCCCAAGAAGCAAGCATTTTCCTGTTCACAGAGGGTAAACTCATTACCAAGTAGCGACACACCGTTACCGTACACATATCGCTCTGGCTCAGGGTTACGGAGATGCAGCCACCCAAGTTCAGGCTGTGCAAAATCTGTATAATAGCGTTTTGTCGGACTTATTGCTACTTCTGGCATGTTAGGCAGCTCAATTTGTCGGGTAATCGGATTCCCACCGTTGATAACTGGCCAGTCTTCCACCCATTCAACCGGTGCGAGAAATGTCTCCCGACCTAGGTGATGAAAATACTGCATAGTTTGCCTGTACCCCAGAAAAACAGCCCACCAGTTTCCGCTTGCATCCTCCACGAAGTCCGCATGACCTGTAGCTTGAATTTCGTGACCCTTGCAGTCCTTATGGGACAATATCGGGTTATTCGGACACGCTTCATACGTGCCGTAAAGCTCGCGACTGCGCGCAATGGTGACCATATGTCCAAGCTCAGTGCCGCCCTCTGCCAGAATTTGATAATAGTATCCGTCTTTTTTGAC
Source organism: Oscillospiraceae bacterium (assembly GCA_031546715.1). Taxonomy (GTDB): domain Bacteria; phylum Bacillota; class Clostridia; order Oscillospirales; family UBA929; genus JAVBKA01. The sequence goes on from JAVBKA010000131.1 coordinate 10,725, forward strand.
GATATGAGGAGCTTCAGGCGCATTTGCTCCAATACCGCCCCATACTGGCACTGCTTCTTTCAAAAACTTCCCAGTCTCCAAGTCTATGGATGCCATCAAGAAACCCGCTCGGCGTACATTTTCTTTTCTCGCATTGGAAATGAAGTGCGCAGTGCCGTCCTCCTCGAAAAACAGTGATGGGTCTATGCCGCCTTGGGCTACGAAAATCGGCTCTGACCACTCCCCTGCCGGATTCTTCGTTTTTACAAAAAAGTTTCCTTTTGTAACATTAGTTGTAACCATGTAAAAATAGTCGTCAAAGGGATTGTATCTAATCGTGGGCGCATAGATGCCTTGGGAGCTTTTCACATGAGCAAGGTCGAGCTGACTTTGCCTTGTCAGGCAATTGCCAATCTGACGCCAATTAACAAGGTCAGTGGAGTGAAACACTGGAACGCCGGGAAAATATTCAAAGGTGCTGGTCACTAAGTAATAGTCAGAGCCTTTTCGGCAAATACTGGGGTCAGGGTAAAACCCTGACAATATTGGGTTATTAATTATCATTTTAACCGCCATTTCTCCAACGACATTTTTTTTGCAAACACTTATCCTCGTCGTTGGCTGAAAATAAGTGAATTAGTATACACTGTCTTACTCCAAAAGCCCAAAAGTTACAAAGCTGTAACCCTCTCGCCAGTAGCTTTTCCCGCGCATTGTCGGCGGTATGTTAATCGCTTCCGTTGTGTGTTCACACCATGAGAAGTCCCCCGAAAAGGATGCGGGCCCTACGGAATAAATTTCTCCGTCTATATGGTGATGAGGACCAAGCAAGTTTCGGTTACCTGAAACAAGCGTAATCTCAACGTCATTTTCTCCGGAAAGCATAACTTCCGTAATGTCCACCTCATAGGGCGACCAGAGCATTGTTCCCGCGTTTTTCCCGTTTACAGAAAGCGATACTGCCGCCGCCCGCACTCTCGGAAGCTTTAGAATCACCCTCGCGCCACTGATATCAGGCACTTGGAACTTACATGCAACAGTAACCCTTCCCGAAAAGAATAACAGCCCTTGCTGTGTAAACTCCTTGCCAAAGTAAAACCGCGACGGTGATTTGTCGATTATAAATGAGCCATCAGTGAAAAGTGTGTTGCGTTCGCCGATTTCAAAAGGAGATTGACTATAGACCCCGAAGTCGCCAAAGAGATAAATGCTCTCAAGCTCTGTGTCATAGGTCAGCTTGTTAAGCTCTGTCTCATAAACACCTTCCCCAAACAAAACTTGGTAGACATGCTCAGCCTGATAAAAATTAACCCGAAGATTAACAACGTTGTGACCGCTGCGCAGGTACTTTAAAATATCCGTTTTTCTAAACGCCTTGTCGATAACAAATCCGTGGTCACTATATTCTATTGCAGCACCGTTTACATCAATTTCAAAGCGCTCAGGTGTCTCCAACACTAAGTACATGGACGGAATGCTGGCAGTATCGCACCCAACCTCAAAGCTAAACCGCATTTCTAAATCACAAGGACGGCGAAGCTTTAAAAGTTCCTTGAACAGATGAATTACAGCCTGTCTAGGCTGCCATTCGCCGCCGTCAACGCGGTACTCACAGCCGTCAAGAGTCAGCGCATTATTGCTCATTTCTTTTACTTGTAGCTCTTGCGGATTCAGCATAACGTTCAAAACAGGCGTTTTTGCAGTCTTTTGCGTCTCTGCCTTACTGGGTTCGCAATATAGAAGCAGTGTTTCCATAGGGGCAAAGATGTAGGATAGTGACGTAACTCCGCCTTGGATTGTTGCCGTCACAGCTTCACGTTCTCCACTTTCTGGATATGCTTTGTAAACATCGTAACAGCCATCAATCAGAATTTCGGACTGCTGCGCTGACGATTTTGAGAGATTAACCAGAAACACCACTCTGTTTTCGCCGTCCTCATAACGGCATGTGCGAACATCCGAGCAAGCCGCGCCGCTAGAGGTCACCCTAACTCTGCCACTGTCCACCGAGCTGAGAATGCGCACGAGATGCTCGTCCTTGCAGTATTCGACTATGGGCAGTGCCGCGATTCTGCCGCAATCAGGTCGTCCGTCCACAAGCTTGGGTAATGGTGCAAGTGCGTATATTAGTCCGCCCGACCTTGCGAAATCCTCCAAAAGCCTCAATGTATCGCTTCCAATGGTCAAAAGCCGCGGAATAACCACAGCGGAGTAGCTCCCCTTGCCGATTGTCAGCTTACCCTCGGCACTCACCGCGCCATGACGGGCTATGAGTGTTTCGTCTCCCAGATGATAGTCCAGTTGAAAGGAGGACAATTTTTCCAAACAAGCGGCTAACGATGCGTCAAGTTCCTTCATGACAGGAGAATTAGTACCGTCATAGGCAAGAAATCCGCTTCGCATTGGGTGCAGTACCAAAATATTTACCTGCTTGCTCCCTTGTGTCAGAGCCGCGCCCATGCCTGAAAACCAGTCATTAAGCACGCCATACTCCTCCCACCACGGAAGCTGCGTGAACAATGACGGCGGATAGTCACGCTTGCGAAGCCCTCTAAGCGTGTACCCCTCCAAATGTTGGCACATTAAGTGTACACCC
>JAVBKA010000066.1:0-15084 GCA_031546715.1 Oscillospiraceae bacterium
TATAATGAGATGAAAAAGTTCTTAAAAGAGTAGCGAAAGAGCGGCTTATTCCGTAGCTAAAGGGCTTTGTAGACAATGAAAGTGGTGTAGTAAATATTGGCGACTGGGCATGTTTGAAAGACAAATTTATTTGGTTTTTTCGGTTAAGATACGCACTAGCATGACTAAAAATACTTGAAATGCATAATGATTTCTTTTTCAAATTACGCCCTTGAACCGATTGCTTTTCTTTTACAATTATGATAAAATTTGACGGGTATTTTCTGAAATACTTGTCAGAGTTTGTATTTTTTAGCAATATTGAATTATGAAAGCTGGCACTAGTATGAAAAAAAGTTTGTCTATAAAAGGGATTGCGCTTTTCAGCGGGTCAGTCGCATTGATTGCAATAAGCTTCTTTGTTTACAACACAGTCTTTGCAAAAAGTCCGCTGAAAGAGGTAGTTGTCGAGGTTGGCTCACCGTTTCCCTCGGTTATTGATTTTTTAAGCGATGATAGAAAAAACGGAACCTTTGTTACAGATGTGAACGCCGTTGATTTATCCTCCGTTAGCGTGTCAGATATGGAAATCAAGGTGGGGCGAAAAAGCTACCATACCACATTGTCCGTGATTGATACGGTCGCGCCGAAAGCAGTTGCTGTCAAGCAGGTTATCCTTGGTGGAGCGGAAATAAATCCGTCAGATTTCGTTACTGAAATAACGGATAAAACGCAGGTCATGGTGAGCTTTAATTCTGCCGTGGATTTTAACACCGAAGGCAAAAGAGCCGTTGAAATTTTACTGGAGGACAAAGGCGGAAACCGTTCAGTTGTCACCTCAGAGTTGACGGTTGTTGTGGTTAAAAAATCCATTTCCCTTGAAGCGGGGGGCAGCCGCATTCCTAAAGCAAGCGAGTTTATTCAAAATACAGAGCTTAGTTCAGAGGTAAAGGTATCATTTGCTAAAAATTTTAGGATGCCTAGCCTGACTAAACCAGGTGAGTATAACGTTCAGCTTAGCGTTGACGATTATCAATGTCAGTCCGTGGTTAAGGTTTTTGACACTACTCCGCCCACCGCAAAGGCTGCCAAGGTTAAAACCTACACGCCCCAGACTGCCGCACCCGAGACCTTTGTGAATGAAATCTCCGATGTATCGACTGTGGCTGTTTCCTTCGTTGAGCAGCCAGACTTTGTGGGATTGGGAGAAAAAACTGTTAAGCTTCGACTTACAGACAGCTACGGTAATTCCTCCGAGGTCACCGCGGAGCTTGACGTTTCGAGAGACATTACGCCTCCGGTTATCAGCGGCACTATTAACAAATTCGCAATCGTCGGCGGTACTGTTTCATACAAACAGGGCATTGTCGTTACTGATGATGTTGACACAAAGCCAAAGCTCACCGCAGACAGTAGTGCAGTTGACCTAACAAAGGTCGGCGCATACAACGTAGTGTTCACAGCCACGGATTTCAGCGGAAACACAACTAGCGTAACAGGGGTGGTTTCGGTCGCAGAAGTCAGCGCAGATGTAGTAAATCAGCTTGCAGATGCAATTATTGCCAAGATTATTAAGGAAAACATGACTCCTTATGAACAGGCTTATGCAGTTTTCAAATATGTTAGAAACAATATTAAGTATACGTCTAAAGGCGAAAAAGAATCGCCGCTAAAGGGTGCATATAACGCCTTCAAGCTCAAAAAAGGGGACTGCTATACCTTCTATGCCGCCTCTGAATATTTACTGACAAAGCTCGGAATAGACAATCTCCCCATAACGCGCACAGGCGGAAAAACTAGACATTATTGGAATCTTGTAAACCTTGGAGAAGGCTGGTATCACTTTGATGCATGTCCTCACTATGTATGGTTTGACGGCTGCATGTTTACCGATACCGTGGCGCAAGAATACACACGAAGCCGCGGCAACAATTACTATGTTTACAATGAAAAGCTTTACCCCGAAATTGTAAAATAGAAACAACTTCAAAAGATTTATGTAAGCGAGGTGCGAGATTGCAAATTAATGTGCTTGAATACCTTGACAATATCCAAAATCCTCAAAAAACATCGTTTCAAGACAGTCAGCTTGGATACACCTTTGAGGAGCTAAAAAGTCGGTCGGAAGGCACGGGTGCTTTTTTGGCAGAAAAGGGCTTTTATAAAGAGCCGATTGTCGTGTTCATGAGCAGAAGCCCCAGAATGATTGCCGCCTTCTTTGGCACGGTTTACAGTGGCTGCTATTACGTACCCATAGATGCGGAAATGCCCCGCCATAGAATTGAACTTATTTTCAAGAGCTTGTCCCCGAGAGCTGTCATTTGTGACGAAGTCACAAAAGGTCTCGTTTCCAATTATGATTTTTGCGGCGAGGTTTTATCCTATGATAGCATCTGTCAAACGGCAGTTAATAAAGAACTTCTGCGTAATATTCGCCAAAAAGCGATTGATACCGACCCCATATACATCGTTTTCACCTCAGGCTCAACAGGCACACCGAAGGGTGTCGCCGCCTGTCACCGCTCTGTAATTGACTATGTTGAAAACCTGTCCGTTACCTTGAGGTTTAGTGAAAATACTGTGTTCGGAAGTCAAACCCCGTTGTATGTGGATGCATGTCTTAAAGAGCTGTATCCAACTCTGAAATTCGGAGCGACTACGTATTTAATCCCAAAAGAGCTTTTCATGTTTCCGATAAAGCTCATTGACTTTCTCAATGCCCATGGAATTAACACTATTTGCTGGGTTGCGTCTGCCCTAACGCTGATATCAAGCCTTGGAGGACTGGAAAAAGCCGTACCTGAACATTTACACACAATCGCCTTCGGAAGTGAAGTTTTTCCAGTAAAACAGCTAAAACAATGGCGCAGTAAGCTGCCTAATGCACGATTTATCAATCTCTACGGACCTACAGAGGCGACAGGCATGTCATGCTATTATGAAATAGACATAGAGCTTGAAGAAAATGAGCCAGTCCCTATCGGACGCCCATTTAAAAACACTGAGATTTTTTTGCTTGATAGCGATAATAAGCTTGCTAAAGAGGGCGAAGCGGGTGAAATCTGCATTCGGGGAACTGCCTTGACCCTTGGATATTTTAACGACCCAGAGAGAACCGCCGAGGTATTTTGCCAAAACCCGCTTAATCCCCATTATCCCGAAAGTATCTACAAAACCGGAGACATCGGGCGGTATAACAGTAGGGGAGAGCTTGTTTTCGTTTCCCGAAAGGATTATCAGATTAAGCATATGGGGCAGCGAATTGAGCTTGGGGAGATAGAGCTTGCCGCAGGATTGGCGAACAATGTGGGGCAAACCTGCTGCACCTATGACGATGCCCGGAAGAAAATCGTGCTATATTATACAGGCAACGCCGAGCCGTCGGAATTAGTGACGTATTTAAAGGATAAACTGCCTCGCTTTATGATTCCTAACGCTGTAAATAAGCTAGCAACAATGCCATTGACATCAAACGGCAAAATTGACCGTGCGCTACTAAAAAATAGAGAAATATAGAGGTATTGCAATGAAAGAACTATTGGAGATACTGTCCGGACTGCATCCTGAAATTGATTTTGAAAGACATAGAACCCTGATTGACGACTCAATTTTAGACTCATTTGACATTATCAGCATAATCGCTGAAATCGTTGAGGTTTATGACGTTCAGATACCAGCGGACGAAATTGTTCCCGAAAATTTTAATTCAGCAGAGGCATTATTTAACTTAATTCTACGCTTGGACGATTAATATATGTACTTTACGTCAACCGTTTTTCTGGTTTTTTTAGCTGTAACGGTTATATTGTACTATGTTATTCCCAAAAAGCTTCAGTGGCCTTTTTTGCTGCTTGCGAGCCTTACTTTTTATGCGTTCTCAGGCTGGCAGAACGCCGCATTTATTGTACTGACTATTGTGACGGTTTTTGTTACTGGTCGGAAGCTTAGTAACCTTCATAAGGAACAGGAAACCTTTATCGCCGTTGGGGGAGAGGCTCTCACAAAGGAAAATAGGAAAGCATATAAGGCGAGTATGCTTCGACGCAGAAGAAAATGGCTGGTTGTATGCTTAGCGGTAAACCTTGGAGTGCTGTTGTTGCTGAAAAATGTCGCCATTCTTTCAAAGGGTATAAACGCTGCTTTTTCAATGACCGAAGGCGGATTTTCCTTTTTTGGTTTGCTTATGCCTTTGGGAATTTCCTTTTACACTTTTCAGGCTGTGAGTTATATAATTGACGTTTATCGGGGCAAAACAGCGGCAGAGACTAATCTTTTCCGCTTTGCCCAGTTCGTTTCGTTTTTTCCGCAAATCATACAAGGACCAATTAGCCGATTTGACGACCTAAAACAAACGCTTTTTACGCCTCATCCCTTTAGCGGAAAGGACTTTTCATTTGGACTGCAACGGGTGCTTTGGGGATTTTTTAAGAAGCTTGTTATTGCCGACAGGCTTATTATTGCTGTTAAAGCAATCACAGGCAATCCCGATGAATACCACGGCGTTTATGTTCTGCTTGGAATGCTGTTTTACGCTATTACGCTGTACTGCGACTTTACTGGCGGAATCGACATAACTATTGGTATTGCTGAAATGCTTGGCATTCGCCTTAAGGAGAATTTCAACCGCCCCTTTAGCTCTAAATCAATCACGGAGTACTGGAGACGCTGGCATATAACCATGGGTACATGGTTTAGAGACTACCTTTTTTATCCGCTGTCCGTCAGCAAGCCTATGCTAAAGCTCGCCACGAAATCAAGAAAAGTTTTAGGCGAAAGCTTTGGACGGCGCGTTCCTGTGTACATTTCAACCTTGCTAGTCTGGTTCGCAACTGGCTTTTGGCATGGTTCGTCAGCTAATTTTATCGTTTGGGGGCTTGCCAACGGAATTGTAATTCTTATCAGCGAAGAGCTTACGCCTTTTTATAAATGGTTTAACGCAAAATTTGGATTCACCAAGGCTATGCCATATCAACTCTTTCAAGTGTTCAGAACCTTTTGGCTCATGTGCTTCATACGTACCTTCGATACGTACGCCAGCGTGAAAACTACTTTTGCAATGTTCGGAACGTTAGTAACGGATTTCAGTCTTAATAAGCTCATGAGCGAAGGTGTGTCCAAGCTTGGGCTTGATTATAAGGACTACGCGGTGGTACTTGCGGGGATTTGCTTGATATATTTCATATCATTGCTGCAAAAAAAGGGCAGTCCTCGAGAAATGCTGCGAGCGCGTCCCCAAGTTGTGCGGCATGTAGTTTTTGTGTCGCTGTTCATTGTAATTATAGTTTTTGGAATCTATGGAATAGGCTATGAGGCGAATCAGTTTATTTACAACCAATTTTAACCAGGAGAAATGACATGAAATTGCGCATAGCTGCCGTTGTGATAAGCATTGCAGTCCTTTTTGTTCTTCAGCAGCTTTTAATGCCGAAATATATGTCGGGCATTTATGAAGGCGCGATGATTAGTGAGTATTACCAAAGCGAAAAGAACCATCAAATTGCAATAATCGGCGACTGCGAGGTATACGAAAACATTTCACCGATTACTCTTTGGCGGGAGTATGGGTACACCTCCTTCATCCGAGGAAGCGCGCAGCAAACTGTATGGCAATCCTACTATTTACTGGAGGATACGCTTAGATATGAAACCCCTGAGCTTGTGATTTTCAATGTCCTATCGCTGAAATTTAATGAACCTCAGAACGAAGCGTATAACCGCATGTCGATTGACGGTATGCGACTTTCAACGTCAAAGCTAGGCGCGGCAAAGGCTTCAATGATGCCCGAGGAAACCTTGATGTCATACATTTTCCCCATATTAAGGTATCACGAACGCTGGAAAGAGCTGACAATGGATGATGTAAAGTACATCTTTAAGCCAAGGCAGGTTACACATAACGGCTTTTTAATGCGCATGGATGTAAAGCCTGTGACAGTTATTCCGAAGGGAAATAAGCTAAAAAATTATCAGTTCGGCGAAACTGCTTACGAGTATTTAGACAAAATTACGGAACTTTGCCGAAGTAAAGGAATTCCGCTTCTACTCATCAAAGCACCTAGCATTTTTCCATATTGGTATCCCGAATGGGAGGAACAAATGGAACAATATGCGAAAAACAACAGTCTTACGTATATAAACACCCTTGAAATTTCGGAGCAAATCGGAATTGACTTTAACACTGACACCTATGACGCAGGGCTTCATCTGAATTGTCAGGGAGCGGAAAAACTCTCACAGTATCTCGGCGGGGAAATCAGCCGACTGTACGGACTTGAGGATAAACGCTCTGATTCTGAACTTTCAAAGGTTTGGGAGCAAAAAGGTCAGCTATATGACGCAATGAGGTCCGCTCAGCTATCAGATATTGCAAATTACGGCAAGGTTCAGACATTTCATGTTAAATAGCGAAAATTATATATGCCGACGCTGTTGCGTACGGCAAAGGGAGAGGCATTTATGAAATTACTTTTAGTATCCGTTCTGTTGCTTTTTTTATTGGTAGGCTGTGCATCGCCATCACCATCGTCTGTATCATCTTCGGCTCAATCGCCCTCCGCAAGTGATAGTGCAAGTGCCTCGGTAAGTCCAAGCAATAGTCCTAGCGAAATTGCCAGCCCTAGCGCAAGCGGAGTAGCTTCGGCTTATGACGGCTTTGTTTTCAAAACCAACGACGTTGAGATAAGACTTGGAGAACCTGCGGCAGAAAGCTTAGCAGCCGTTGGCAAGGAACAAAAATACTTTGAATCTGCAAGCTGTGCATTCGTGGGAATTGACAAGACCTACTATTATGACGGCTATGAAATCAACACATATCCAGTTTCCGAGGTTGACTACTTTCTGTCAGTTGTTATAACCGACATCGGTGTGTCAACAATGGAGGGCATCGGCATCGGCTCAACTATTAACGAAGTTAAGGCGGCATACGGAAACGATTTCAACCAAGACATGGGCGAATATACGTATAAAAAAGGCGTATCCTCGCTGATTTTTCTTACTGAAAACGATATGGTAGTATCCATAACCTATAATAATGACGCCGCGTTAGAGGGTGCGGCGCATTAGGTTGCAAAAACGTCAAATCCTTTTGACAGTATGACGACTATGGTGTAAAATGTACGCAAGCGCGGTACTAAAGAATATGTACAATTTTTGATGAGGTGTTTAACATGAGTAATGTAATAACGAGGGTTTTTAACTGCGGAATTGTGCCAGTTATTAAGCTTGACAACGCAGAAGATGCACTGCCGCTGTCGTCAGCCCTAAGTGCAGGCGGTATCAACGTTGCAGAGATAACCTTTCGCACTGGCGCAGCCAGCGACGCTATTAAGGCGATTAGTGCAGGCAACCCAAAAATGCTGGTTGGTGCGGGTACGGTGTCAAATATAGAAACTGCCGAGAGAGCGATTGCGGCGGGCGCGCAGTTTATTGTCAGCCCTGGGTTTAACGGGAAGGTAGTTGAGTACTGCCTTGACAAAAAAGTGGCTGTAATTCCTGGAATCAGCAGCCCGACGGACATTGAAACGGCGTTGGGATATGGTCTTGAATATTTAAAATTTTTCCCCGCTGAGGCATCAGGGGGACTAAAAGCCCTTAAGGCAATGTCTGCCCCCTACGGCATGATTAAGTTTATGCCCACAGGCGGCATTGACGCGTCAAACCTTGTTGAATACCTCCGATTTGAAAAGGTTATCGCTTGTGGCGGAAGTTGGATGTGCGGCGAAGCCTTAGTCAAAGAAAAGAAATTTGACGAAATCACCCGACTTTCCAAGGAAGCGGTTGCATTAATGCATGGCTTTAAATTTGCCCATATGGCGATTAATCCGGGAGCAGAATCTGTCAATAACCTAGCGGACACCTTCACAAATGTCTTCGGATTTCCTCAAAGAGACACCAGTAAATCCATTTTCGCAACAGACTTTATTGAGCTGATGAATGCTGACGGCATGGGTGAAAAGGGTCACATCGGCATTTCGACCCATAACGCCGCCCGTGCTTTAGCGTACTTTGAGGAGCGCGGCATCGCAGTTGACCAAGACTCAATTGTGCTGACTAAGGGCGTGCCTACCTTTGCATACCTAAAGGATAGCATTGGCGGTTTTGCGGTTCATATTATCCAGAAATAATTTGGCGAGATTGCAGGCTTTTACATGTTTATTCAGCCGATTTTTCCGACGAGATTTTCGGCTGATGCAGCAACATATTAATAAAAACATATGTCGTCGGAGAATGGTAGCAAAGTATGAAGTACTTAATTGGAATAGATATCGGCACTTCGGGAACAAAATCAGTACTATTTGACACTAACGGCAAGGTAATTTCCTCTGCAACAGTTGAATATCCGCTAATTCAGCCGCAAAACGGCTGGGCTGAGCAAAACCCAGATACATGGTGGCAGGCGACAGTTTCGACCCTATCCGCTATAATGTCTCAGAGTGGTGTAAACGCCTCGGATGTAGCAGGAATAGGGATTTCGGGACAAATGCACGGTCTTGTTATGCTTGACGAGAACGGAGCAGTGCTCAGAAACGCAATACTTTGGTGTGATGGACGGACAACCGAGGAATGTGCGGAGATAACGGAATTAGTCGGAGCGAAACGACTTATTGAAATTACGGCAAATCCAGCTCTTCCGGGCTTTACAGCCTCTAAAATTCTGTGGGTTCGCAAGCACGAGCCAGAGATTTACGAAAAGTGCCGCCAGATTTTACTGCCCAAGGATTATATACGATATAAGCTCACAGGCGTGTTTGCAACAGAAGTATCTGACGCCTCGGGCATGAACCTCATGGATATTCCAAAACGCACATGGAGCGATGAGATTCTGCAAAAACTGAGCATTGACAAAGCTTTGCTGCCTCGCATGTACGAATCCTGCGAGGTCACGGGGCATGTTACGGCTCAAGCGGCCGCGCTGACTGGTCTGTGCAAAGATGTACCAATTGTGGGCGGAGCAGGGGACAATGCCGCCGCCGCTGTTGGAACAGGTGTGGTTGAAAAAGGCAAGGCATTTACCACAATCGGCACGTCAGGCGTTATTTTTGCCCATTCGGACGACGTAACCATTGACCCAGATGGCAGAGTGCATACCTTCTGTGCCGCCGTACCCAACGCGTGGACGGTTATGAGCTGTACGCTTTCCGCGGGGCTGAGCCTACAATGGTTTAGAAATAATTTTTGCACCTCCGAAGTTGAAACCGCAAAGGGAATGGGCGTAGACCCGTATTATCTGATGGACAAGGAAGCCGAAAAAGTTCCCATCGGAGCAAGCAGACTGCTGTATCTGCCATACCTCATGGGCGAGCGTTCTCCGATACTTGACAGCAACGCCCGAGGCGCATTTATCGGACTGTCTGCTATTCACACAAAGCAAGACATGCTAAGAGCGGTTTTAGAAGGGGTTTCATATTCACAACGAGATTGCCTTGACGTTCTGCGCGGCATGGGCATCACATTTAGTGATATGCTTATCTGTGGCGGAGGGGGAGCAAGTCCGCTGTGGCGTCAAATGCTTGCCGATGTGTATGACTGCCCTGTAAAAACAGTGGTGTCCAAAGAAGGACCTGCGCTAGGCGTGGCAATTCTTGCAGGAGTTGGCGCGGGGTTGTTTGAAAGCGTTCCCGCGGCGTGTGAGAAGCTGGTTCAAACAAATCAGCCGCAGAAGCCTGATTCTGTTGCGGTTGCTGAATACGAGAGATTTTATCAGTTGTTTAAGCAGCTTTATCCGTCTCTAAAAGAGCAGTATTCGATTTTAGCAAGAATGTAAGTACAATACTAATCACTAACTAAAATGCCTATCGTTTTTACGATAGACATTTTAACACCCCGAATTGTCCATATGGACAATTCGGGGTTTATTTAAACGGTTATATTGAAATAAATGAACATGAGGTGTATAATCAAATAGTAGTAACGAAGAAGCGGAGGTGTAACTATGGTAGAGCGCAGAGCCGCATTGCTTGAGTACATTCAAGGGCGCGGAGAAGTCGCAAATGACAAATTATTCGCGCTGTTTCCTGACAAAACACCTAAAACCATCAGACGAGACTTAGAATACCTAGAGCAAGCGGGCGCAATTCTTCGCAGTCACGGCAAGGCGAGAGTGAACAAACAGTTTTTAGCTCAGCCAGAGTTATATTATGCGGAACGTGAAAGCGAAAATGTGGTTATAAAAAACCAGTTGGCAGCTCTTGCTGCCTCACTTGTAAATGACCGCAGGTCAATATTTATTGATTCAGGCACGACCATGATGGCGTTTGCACAGAAGCTGCCTGATATTAACCTAACTGTTTTGACAGCAGCACCTAATATTGCGCTGACAATTGCGGGCCAAAAGCCAAGCTGCTCGATTTTCCTTACAGGTGGAAGCCTAAACCCGAAAACGCTGTCCTGTTCAGGTTACGGCAACACGGAAACTATAAAGCTATTCAACATCGACATTGCTTTTATGGCGACCTCTGGCTTTTCAACTCACGCTGGCTTCACCGTTGGCGAGCATTTTGAATGCGAGTTGAAGCGTGCGGTAATTGCAAAGGCGGATAAGGTTTTTATGCTGATGGACAGTACAAAAATCGGAAAAAGTATGCCGTTTACCTTTGCCAGACCACAGGATATAGATGTATTACTATGCGATAATGGGCTGGGCGATGAAAATGAAGCCTATTTAATATCAAAAAATATACAAATTATGAAATGTAACTGAGGAGGAGTTTTTGTTGGCAAATCTAGTGTTGATGCCTCAAATGGGTATCTCGGAGGAAAGCGCAATCTTGACCCAATGGCATGTTAAAAAGGGTGACACAGTGAACCAAGGCGACAAGCTGTTTTCGATTGAAACAGGCAAGGCAACCTTCGACGTAGAATCAGAGCATTCAGGCGTTGTCCTTGAATTAATTGCATCCGAGGGTGACGAGGTGCTCATAAAACTGCCAGTATGTGCAGTTGGCACAGCGGGCGAGGTATATGTCAGCGAAACGAAGGCGGCTGCAACCGTTGCCACTGCCGTTGAAGCCGTTCAGCCGCAAGCGGTTGCAAGCTTGGGCAGTGTAGTAAATCAAGAGGCTGTACAAAGGGAGAATGCAATTAAAGGTATATCACCCCGCGCCCGCGCTCTTGCGTCTAAGGCTGATGTTGACCCGTCAACCGCAACGCCTACAGGCGCAGAGGGAAGAATAATTGAGCGAGACGTTCGCAGTCTGATTGAAAACGGAGCTACCTCTCCTGTTAAAGCCGTTGAAGCCGTCAAAACTGTTGAAGCTGGAACTGCAAACGCTGTCGAAGGCTACCAAGAGAAGCCACTTTCAAATATGCGTAAAATAATCGCTAAAAACATGATGGCATCACTGTCTCAAACAGCTCAGCTCACCCACACAGCATCCTTTGATGCAACGTCAATTTCGGAGTACAGAAAGCTTCTAAAGGCTGACCCAGTACTGTCTGGTGTAACCCTTACAGATATGATTCTCTATGCCGTAACTCGCACATTAAAAGAATTCCCCTTGCTGAATGCATGGCTTATGGGAGACACAATGCGGTACTTTGACGATGTCAACCTAGCCTGTGCTGTTGATACCGACAAGGGGTTGATGGTTCCTGTAATGTTCGGAGCGTCGTCAAAATCTCTGCTTGCAATGTCAAAAGAGCTGAAAACCTTGGCGGAAGGTTGCAGAAACGGCACTATTGCGCCAAACCTTCTCAGCGGCGGCAGTTTTACGGTATCTAACCTCGGCGCATTCGGTATTGAGAGCTTTACCCCAATCTTAAATGCACCGCAGACAGGCATTTTAGGCGTAAACACTATTACCCAGCGTGTTAGAGACGTTGACGGCAAAATGGAAATGTACCCATGCATGACGCTGTCTCTTACTTATGACCACAGAGCTGTTGACGGCGCACCTGCATCAAAGTTCCTACAGGCACTGTGTAAAAACTTAGAGAGGTTCCAAGCATTGCTTGCGCAATGAGAGTGAGGGTTATCATATGTTTGACTTAATTATTATCGGCGGAGGACCTGCCGGATATCATGCCGCTGAGCTCGCCGCCCATGAAGGGCTTAAAACTTTGTTGATTGAGAAGCGTGCCGTTGGCGGAGTTTGCCTAAACGAGGGCTGCATACCGTCAAAGGCTCTGCTGCACTCGGCAAAAATCTTTGACTATGCCAACGGTTACGGTCAGCATTACGGAGTGACCTGCGAAAACCCAAAGCTTGACTATCCTGCCATTGTTAAGCGCAAGGATAAGGTCGTAAAAAAGTTGGTTGCCGGAATTGAAGCGGCACTAAAAAAGGGTAACGTAGAAATCTGCAAAGAGACGGCTGTTATTAAGGGGCGCATTGAGGGCGGATTTGAAGTACAGGCAGGGGAGCAGACCTATCAAGGCGCAAAGCTACTGCTCTGCACAGGCTCTGAGCCAGTTCTGCCGCCTATTGACGGATTAAAACCTGCTTTGGAATCTGGTTTTGCTATGACAAACCGTGAAATCCTCGCATTGACTGAGCCTCCGAAGCGTTTAGTAATAGTTGGCGGCGGCGTTATCGGTTTGGAGATGGCATCGCTGATGAATTCGGCTCAAAGCGAAGTCACCGTGATTGAAATGCTCGATAAAATTGCAGGTCCGACAGATGCGGAAATTTCGTCTCTGCTTCAAAAAAACTATGAGAAAAAGGGCGTTAAGTTTTTACTTAAGGCTAAACTGACCTCCATCGGCACTGACTCCGTCACCTATGAGTTGGACGGCAAGACGGAAACCATCAACTGTGACAAGGTTTTGCTTTCAATCGGAAGGCGTGCTGTTACGGCGGGTATTGGTCTTGAAGCAATCGGCGTCGTCACTGACCGCGGTGCTGTAACGACTGACCCGCAGCAAAAGACAAATGTTGCAGGGGTATTCGCCTCAGGAGATATCAACGGAAAGTCCATGCTTGCGCATACCGCATACCGTGAAGCCGAGGTGGCAATCAATACCATTTGCGGGCGTAAAGACACAATGGAATACAACGCCATACCGTCAGTAATTTACACTAACCCCGAGGCGGCAAGTGTCGGCGAAACACTTGAAACTGCAAGGGCAAAAGGTCTTGAAGTTCACGAGGTTAAGCTTCCCATGATGTTCAGCGGTCGCTACATGGCAGAAAACGAGCGCGGTGACGGTATCTGCAAGCTGATTTGGGAGGGCAAGAGACTTATTGGCGTACACATGCTGGGAAATCCCTGTTCTGAGATTATTTCCACGGCGGCCATGGCAATTTCACGGGAAATCAGTCTGGAACAGCTTAAAAAAGTTGTATTTCCTCATCCCACGGTAGCGGAAATTCTTCATGAAAGCTTTTATCAATAATCTGAAAATTTATACAATATAAGGAGAATAAAAATGCCACAAAGTCAATATGTAGACCCCGCCAAAGTCCGTGCCAAGGGAACTCTCAGCTTTACAGATATTCCGCTGAACCAATATGATAAGCCTTTTACCGATGCCGCAAAGGATTATTCAAAGGCTGACATGCTGGGTATTTTCAGCGACATGCAGCTTATTCGCGAGTTTGAGGGTATGCTGTATTCTGTCAGAACCACCAAGCAGTATAACGGCGTTGAATACGTCTACACAGGACCTGCTCACTTGTATTCAGGTCAGGAAGCGGCGGCTGTGGGCATGGCGTACAGCCTTACAATGGACGATATTATTTTTGGCTCACACCGCAGTCACGGAGAAGTGCTTGCAAAAGGCTGTGCGGCTATCAAAAAACTTGAGGAAAAGAACCTTTACGGCATAATGAAGGACTTTTTAGGCGGCGCAACCCTGTCTCCCATTGAAAAGCTGAATACCACAGGCAATGTCAAGGATTTAGGACTAGACTTTCTTTTGTACGGCTTTATGGCTGAGCTTTTCGGTCGTGACAACGGTTTTACCCGCGGACTAGGCAACTCAATGCATGTTTTCTTTACACCTTTTGGAATTTATCCAAACAATGCCATTGTCGGCGGCTCTGCGGGCATTTCAGCAGGTGCGGCTCTTTATAAACGCGTGAACAATAAGCCCGGAATGGTTGTTTGCAACGTGGGAGACGCTTCTCTCGGCTGCGGACCAGTATGGGAGGCACTGAACTTTGCGGCTCAAGACCAATTTACAAAGCTCTGGGATGAAGCGCATAACGGCGGATTACCGCTGATTTTCAACTTCTTTAACAATCATTACGGCATGGGCGGACAGACCGCGGGTGAAACCATGGCGTATGACATTTTGGCAAGAGTTGGTGCAGGAATCAGCCCAACTCAGCTACACTCTGAGCGAATTGACGGCTACAACCCATTTGCGGTGATTGACGCATTTGAGCGTAAACGCAAAATAATCGAAGAACGCCGCGGTCCTGTTCTCCTTGACACTGTAACATACCGCTATGTAGGTCACTCCGCAACCGATGCTTCGACCTACCGCACTAAGAACGAAATTGAAGCATGGCAAGCGATTGATGCCATTGCAGAGTTTAAAAAGAACTTAATTTCGTCAGGAATTGCAACGGCGGAGGAATGCGAAAGCATTGAAACTGGTCTCCGTGACCGCATAACAAAAATTATGAAGGTCGCAATTGATGAGAACGTTTCTAAGCGTATGGATTTATTCAAAGAGCCAGACGCAATCCGTAAATTCATGTTCTCAAACACCAAAATTCAGCGCATGGAAGAGCGTACTCCTGATGTTACCGCTCCAAAAAGCGAAAACAGCCGCCTAAAGAAGCTTAAAGAAAAATCACGCTTTGCCTTTGACAAGGACGGTAAACCTGTGTCAAAAATCAAGCAGTTATCTACTCGTGACGCACTATTTGAAGCAATTATTGATAAATTTTACGATGACCCCACACTTATTGCCTTTGGCGAGGATAACCGCGATTGGGGCGGCGCATTCGGCGTATACGGCGGCTTAACTGAGTCAATTCCGTACCACCGCTTCTTTAACTCACCGATTTCCGAGGGTACAATCGTAGCCGCCGCTGTCGGTTACGCTCTGTGCGGCGGTCGCGCCATCCCTGAGCTGATGTATTGCGATTTCCTCGGACGCGCGGGAGACGAAGTGTTTAATCAGCTTTCAAAATGGCAGGCGATGAGCGCGGGTATT
>JAVBKA010000116.1:0-7581 GCA_031546715.1 Oscillospiraceae bacterium
CATTGTTCAAAAAATCAACCCCAAACGAAGCTATCAATAGTAAAGCGAACTATTTGTCTGCCCTCAACGTCAAGCTCTGCAAGCTTCGGCTTACCGTCTAAAAACCACGAGGAAACTGTGATGGATTTAAGCGGATTACCCTGCGTGTCGGTAGTCTGCTTGGAAAAGTCTACTCTGACTGTTTTTTCGCCCTCAAGCTTTTCTACTGAGGTGCTTGTAATATAACCCTCCTGCCATTGACTGATAAAAAAAGGAACAGTCTCCAGCGGCGAAAGCCCTGTGCCTGGAAGCTCTCCGGCTTCGAGGATAAGACCGTCATACTCTATTTTAATTGTGTCCCCCAGAGGGATGGTCGCCTTTATGCCCTTGATTAATTCAGGTCCGATAACCTCTAAAGTGCCGCCAGTTTGATTGTCATGCTCGTAGGACACATCAAAGTCTATAACCCTGTCGCCGTAGTCAGTTCGCAGTGTGCCAGTAAAGCTATAGCCTGTCACTTCGGTGAATTTTTTCAGCATGTCTGCCGTCTCTTCTTGGTCAAGTTTTGGCGCACATGCCGACAACAGTAGTGTCAAGGTTAGCAGCAGTGTAATCATGCGTAAAAAAGCCTTTTGGTTCATACGTTCCTCCGATTCTAAACTGTCTATGCTTATATTATATTGCGCTCGTCCAGATTTAGAAGCACCTACTTTAAGATATCGAAGGGTTAGATGCAGAAACATACTCCTCAAAGCTTTTACCGTCGGGCAACACGAATACATCAGCACTGATTTCTGTGCTGAAATCGCTTAGATTTACGGAGTACACCATTTGTGCATCCGCTGATTTTGAGTCATAGAAAATTGCTTGTACAAGTAAGCCCGTTTCCATGGAAAGGCAATACTGACCATAGTACGCAGCTTCCTTTGTATATACTACCAATAAGTCCTTATTTTCAACAGTTTCATAGCTTGCGCCCAAAATTCCTGTATCAGAAAGGTCTAAAATACTTTCATAGGTGGGTATTCCGATTAAGTCGTCCTGCGAACGCTTACCCTGACCTGTCGCATGGGGCTGAGGACCGTTTTCAACCCAATAAACCATGTGTAGACCGTTACTCAAGCAGTGCTTTCTGGTAGCGTCGGAGCTGGTAAAGGTAACGATTTTTTGCAGACTGCCGTTCACCGTAATGTCTGACTGCTGAACACTTTGCTTGCTATCGCCCCAATAGGTTCTCATAACAAGGGTTGCAGAGTACACTGAGGGACGTTCCATGGCATCAATCAGCTTTTTCACATTTTCCGCAGTAACCTCAAGCTCGGAAAACGGTGCAAAATCCACTAGGCTTCCTGTGTCACCTCCGGTGGGTGTTATGTTCACATTTTCAACTGAGGGCAGTATTATAGTGTTTTCATCGGGTGTCATCCAGTCGGATAAATATACCCCTGCAACTAAGCCGACAAATACTAAAAACACTGCCCCAACTGAAAGAAGCGTAAGCTGATGACGTTTCATTTCTTTACTGCAAAGGGCTCGGGAGCATCATCTCTCAAGCCAAAGTGATGTAAAATAGCCTCCACAATGCGCTGACATGCCTTGCCGTCGCCGTATGGATTAACTGCGCGCGCCATGGTGTTATATTTATTTTCATCTGTCAACAGCTCTGTCGCCATTTTGACAATTACATCATAATCCGTGCCGCAGAGGGCGACTGTTCCCGCGGTAATTGCCTCAGGGCGTTCGGTTTCCTTGCGAAGCACCAATACAGGCTTGCCTAGTGACGGTGCTTCCTCTTGAAGTCCTCCCGAGTCGGTGAGCACCATGTAGCATTTTGCCATAAGCCTGTGCATAGGCAAAACATCCAGCGGCTCTACCAAGAAAACGTTAGGCAAGCCCGCAAGCTTGGAGTTAAGCGTTTCTCTGACGATGGGGCTTGGATGAATGGGGTCGATAAACGCAACATCGGGGAACGACTTCGCCAAAGCGGCAACAGCACTTCCGATGTTTTCCAGCGGCTCTCCGTAATTTTCTCGTCTATGTGCCGTGAGTAAAACAATCCGCTTATAACGGCTGACAATATCCGCAAGCTCGTCGGGCAACTCGCCGCCGTCCTTTGAGGTTTGAAGAATAGCGTCAATAACAGTGTTTCCTGTGACATATATGCCGTTGGTTATGTTTTCCAAGGCAAGCTTTGCCTTGTTTTCCTCCGTGGGTGCAAAGTGAAGCTCAGCAAGCTGACCGATAAGGTGGCGATTCATTTCCTCTGGGTATGGGGAGTAGCGGTCATAGGTGCGCAGTCCCGCCTCCACATGTCCTACAGGGATTTTGTGGTAAAAACCTGACAGTGCGGCGGATAATGCGGTGGTGGGGTCGCCGTGAACCAGCATTAAGTCTGGCTTTTCCTTTGCTAGCACTTCATCAAGCCCTAGAATCGTTCGGGCGGTGATTGACGATAGTGTCTGATTTTTTTGCATTATGTCCAAGTCATAGTCCACTCGTACGTTAAAATACTGCATAATTGGGGGCAGTAAGTCACGGTGCTGCCCTGTTACACAGCATACCGCCTGAATTTCGGGGCATTGTTCCAAGGCGCAACACAAAGGTGCCATTTTTATGGCTTCGGGTCTGGTTCCGAAAACTGTTAATACCTTAATCATTCTTCTTATCCCCAGTATCGTTTATATTCTCAGTTACATTATCCGATTTATTCTCAGTTACATTATCTGCCTTTATTCCCGTTTCAGGGTCGTACAGCTTAACATCAGGCTCAGGTTCAAATGGAACTTTTACAACAGGTTTTTTAGGGTAAAGCACCTTATAGCTCAGTGCAACCGCAACTATAAAGCCAAAAATCATAACAATCAGCCTAATAGTGCCATCTGTTGACAGCAGCACGGCGGTAAGCCCAAGAATACCCGAAACGGTGTACAGCACAGCAACCACCTGCTTTTGCGTCAAGCCCATGTCAATAAGCCTGTGATGAATGTGACTGCGGTCGGCGTGGGCGGGGTTTTTGCCGGATATCAGTCTACGGAAAACCGATACTACAATGTCAAAAATCGGAAGTCCCAGAACTAAAAACGGCACTAAGAACGAAATAATTACGTAATGCTTGAAAAGACCTTGAACGGACACAGCCGCAAGGATAAACCCGATAAAGGTCGCGCCTGTATCTCCCATAAACAGCTTGGCGGGGTTTGTGTTGTAAGGCAAAAATCCAAAGCAGCCTCCCGCTAATGCCGCAATAATAATCGCCGTTGACGGAAGCTGTAACGACCATGCGATTACCAGTAGGGTTACAGAGCTGATTGCGGACACGCCAACTGCAAGACCGTCTAAGCCGTCTATAAAATTAACCGCATTTGTTATTGCTACTATCCATATAATGGTTATTGGTATGGAGATAACGCTGACATCTAACCAGCCGCTTTGCGTGTATGAAATGGGGTTGGTAAAAGCTTCAATACGAACTCCATGAAGCACAACTATAGTAGCCGCGCCAATTTGAGCAATAAGCTTAATCCACCACGGTATTCTCTGGACGTCATCCACAACGCCGATAACTACGATAATAACCGAGCCGATAAGCATTCCTTTAATTTTAGTGTCAATTGTTGGGGAAAAAATCAAAACCGCAGCAATAAAGGCTATGTAAATAGCCAGCCCGCCCAAACGTGCCGTTGGAACCTTGTGCATACGCCGATTGTCGGCGGGAACGTCGATTGCACCGATAGCATATGCAAGACGCTTAACAATAGGCGTCACCGCAAAGCACACTACAAAGGCCACAACCGCACAAAGCAAAACACGTATCTCATAACCCTGCATTACTTCACCTCAAGGGAGTTAAAGCCCTGTCCTACCAATCCGACAGCCTTTTTTACCTTGTTAAGCGTAAAAGAAGCCATTGCCGCCGCTTTTTCATTTCCTCGCTTCATTAAAATATCAAGAAGCGCGGGATTTTCCATTAGCTCGCTTACTCGTCTGCGTACTGGCTCAATGGCAGCGTCAACTGCCTCGCCGACTGCGGGCTTAAACACGCCGTAGCCTTGCCCTGCAAAGATGTTTTCCGTTTCCTCAATGGTTTTTCCTGTTGCAAGTGAGTAAATCTCCATGAGATTTGACACGCCTGCCTTATTAACTGTGTCATAATGTACTGAACTGTCACTGTCTGTAACGGCTTTTTTAAACTTTTTGATTATGGTGTCCTTATCGTCAACTAAGGAGATAAAGGCTTGGGGGTTTGGGTCGGACTTATCCATTTTGCGGGTTGGGTCAACAAGGCTCATAATTCTACCGCCAACCTTTGGCATCACAGGCTGAGGCACTGTTAGCACCGAACCGTAAACACTGTTAAACCGCTCGCATATGTCACGGGCAATCTCAACATGCTGCTTCTGGTCCTCACCCACAGGCACATACGCAGTGTCATACAAAGCGATGTCCGCCGCCATGAGTACAGGATAATTGAAAAGTCCTGTGTTGATATTTTCGGGGTTTTTCTGAGATTTTTCTTTAAATTGAGTCATCCGCGAAAGCTCGCCGAACATGGTGTAGCAGCTTAAAATCCACGCAAGCTCCGCATGCTGAGGTACTTGACTTTGGATGAAAAGTGTGGACTTTTCCATCTCGATACCTGCGGCAAGAAAAAGCGCGAACAGATACCGTGTCCTGTTGCGAAGAACATCAGGCTCAAAACGCTGTGTCAAGGTATGGAGGTCAACAACGCAAAACAAGCAGTCATTTTCGTCCTGCATTTCACTAAAACGGCTAATCGCACCAAAGTAATTGCCAATTGTGGGAATACCCGAGGGTTGAATCCCGCTAAAAACTCGTTTCTTTTCCATATAATCCGCCATTTCTCATGTTATTCTGCTCACTTATTAAAGACCAGATGGCTGGTGGTTTTAGTCAGTGACCAGAACTAAAATTAGTTTTTAAATACCTCGCCTAATCTGACGACTCCTAGGGAGATTTGTTCCAAAGTCGGGAGGGAATAATTCAGACGAATGGTATTAGTAACCGCCTTCTCGTCTGTCATAAAGGAGCTACCGGGGACAGCCGCAACCTTTTTAAGACCTGCCTTGCGGCATAGCTCAAAGCCGTTACTGCCGTCAGCCAGCTCGCACCATAGGAAGATGCCTCCCTCTGGGGTTCGCCATCGAAGCTGTTCTCCGCAGTGCTCCGTCAGCCCCTTAATCATTGTGTCACGCTTGGCTCTGTATATTTTAACAGCGTTGTCAATATGTGCGTCAAGGTCAACTGCGCTTAAGAAATCGGACACAAGCATTTGAAAAAACATAGTGCTGTGAACGTCAGAAACCTGTTTTGCAACGGTAAGCTTTTGAATAATGGGTGACGGTGCGCATACAAAGCCGAGGCGAATGCCCGGAGCGATAATTTTCGAGTAAGAGCCGCAATAAATTACTCTGCCGTTTTCATCACCAGCCTTAATTGGGGGTATATACTGTCCTTCAAAACGAAGCTCATGGTATGGGCTGTCCTCTAAAATAATAAAATCGTATTTCTCCGCAAGCTCTAGAAGCTTCTTGCGGCGCGGGGCTGAAAGCGTTGTGCCTGAGGGATTTTGGAAGGTTGGAATTGTGTACAGCAGTTTTGCGCCCTTTGCCGTGGTTTGCAAAAGCCGTTCAAGCTTGTCCGTGTCCATGCCGTTTTCGTCACAAGGAACGCCTGCAAGACGGAGATTGTAGGAGCGCAGGGCGTTAAGCGCGCCAATAAAGCTAGGGTCTTCGCATAATACGATGTCCCCCTCGTTGCACAGCACCTTTGCAGTCAGCTCAATGCCCTGTTGCGCTCCGCTGACAATAATTAAATTGTCAAACTCCTTGCCGACACCGTATTTTTCACGCAGTCTTTGCGCTGTTTTCACTCTCAGAGGCTCGTAGCCCTCTGTGACGCCGTATTGCAGCGCCATTGAGGATTGCTTTGCAAAAATGCTTGCGGACAGCTCCGCCAGCATTTCCGTGGGAAACGTATCCGCAGAAGGATTGCCTGCTGCAAAGGAAATCACGGTGGGGTCGGCAGTGACCTTTAGTATTTCTCTGATTGCAGACGGCTGGAGAAGTGAAATTCTGTCTGAAAACTTGTAATCCATAAATAGCCACCATTTCCACTGTAATTGATTTACATAATAATGCCGGATTATATCATAACTCTTGACAAATGACAATGAAAAAAATAATATATCTATGTAAAAATGATTTTTTTAAGGCGGTGCATCATGAAAAAGATTCGTGCGGCAATTATAGGGTACGGCAATGTCGGCTCTGAGGTGCTTAGGTGTATATTACATTCCCCCGATTTTGAGCTTGCGGGAGTTGTCAGGAGAAACGCTGTTAAGCCTGAAGCCGAGCTGCAAGACGTAATTGTTACAGACGACATAGGAAAGCTCCAAACCGTAGACATAGCAATCCTCTGCCAGCCCTCACGGCTTGTTCCAAATGCCTCCGCAGAGCTTTCAAAACAAGGCTACAGCACTGTTGACAGCTTTGATATTCATAGCGAAATAGTGTCCTATCGAAAAGGTCAGCACGAGATTACAAAGGACAACAGGACCGTAAGCGTAATCGCCGCAGGCTGGGACCCCGGCACAGACTCAGTAATGAGAGCTGTTTTTGAAGCAATGGCACCTCAAAACAGCATGTATACCAATTTTGGTCCCGGCATGAGCATGGGGCATACTGTCGCCGCCAAGGCAATCAGCGGCGTTAAAAACGCCCTGTCAATGACACTTCCGGCAGGAAAAGGCAAACACGACCGTCGTGTTTATGTAGAGCTTTGCGATGGCGCAAGCCCTGATGATGTCTCAGCACTGCTAAAAGCTGATGCGTACTTTGCCCATGACAACACAGAGGTAGTATTTGTAGAAGATGTGTCAAGCCTTATTGACAGCACCCACGGCGTTTTACTTGAATGCGAAGGCGTTCAGCACGGACACGAGAACCCCATAACCCTTGAATACCGCATGAGAGGCTGTAACCCCGCCCTAACAGCCCAGATTATGGTCTCCTGCGCCCGCGCCGCCACCAAACTCCCCTCCGGCTGCTATACCATGATAGAAATCCCCCCCGTCGCACTGCTTGCCGGGGATGCGGAGGAGATTGTGAGGAGGTTGGTGTAGTGGTGGTGGGTGCTCGCCTGGGTGCTCGCCACCCGCAGTCAGAAAATTGCACGAAAGGGGTGAATCCAATGGGTCATATAATCGCAGCCTAAAATAATTTAGGAGGTGCTTTAAATGCTTTATTTCCTACACATACTTATCATACTTATCGCAGTATCCGTGGGGATTCTACTGACAAAACTGGTTCTATTTCTATGGGGCAAGTTTGGCTCTAAACTTGGCATTGACAAATCGATTATGATACTTCTGGTGGTAATAATTTGGCTAGTTGCTGCATTCCATATTTTTTCAGCAATTTCGGTTATCTTTACGGCAATTACACTTCCGAAAGATATGCCACCAGTAGTTCCTTCGCCGTTTATTCGAATACCATAAGAATGACAACGTCACACTATCATCACTCAGAGGGCGTCAGCTATGGCGTCCTCTTTGCAAGTATTACAGCCGTTGACAATCTTTTA
>JAVBKA010000139.1:0-5333 GCA_031546715.1 Oscillospiraceae bacterium
GTTTCCAACTTCGCAATTGAGCCTCACCTCCTTCCTAAGCTCTTACAAGCTTCGGAGGTGGGCGTAACCGTCGACAGATGCCGCCTATAATCTACCCTCTGACGATATATTACAACAAGCTTCGGCTTATTGCAAGCCTGATTTGTTATAAAAATACGTCAATTTACACTGGATTTGATACCGTGCTGTCTCGGTATCGGGGGCAAAGGCGTAACCCGAGGTCACGACCTCTATTTTTTGTGCCTTGCACCCCTCGCCGAGGTCGGGGAAGCGTCGGATACGGTTTTGCACCTCTAACCACTCAGCGAAGCCCTCGAAAAAACCGAGGTTGTCAAGCTGCTGCCGTATATGCGAACCATAATAGGTGCGGCTGGCAAGGGTAAAGAGAAATTGCCGAACGCTTGAGCCGTCCATATATTGCTTGATGACGGTTTTTGTCGGTACGGTGTCAACGGAATAGTTAGCAGCTTCCGCAGGCAGAAAATCCACCCCAAGCTTGCCGTCTTTTAGTCTGGGGTACTGCTGTACATATAGGCGCACCGCTTCAATTATTGTCATTTTGCCCTTCCTCCCACATGTTTTGCCACAGCCTTGACGACTTCATCCCCACGGTCAGCCATCATGCGCTTGTCCCATTCCTTGCCTCGTGTTCCGCCGCCGCTGTACTGAATCGCCTGACCTGTGTACCGCTTCTTTTCTCCACTTTTGGCGTACGCACTGGCTTGACGGGATAGGCGCACAAAATCTGGCTCTGGCATTGTGCCGCAGTAGGTTTCGATGTAATAGTCATAGTCTGCGTATGCCATAGCGTCCTCCTATTTTGGTGTCTCAAGAGCTGCTAGCTCGGCTGTCAGCTCTTGGATTTCAGCGTCTTGCTTTGATTTAACTAGCGATAGTTTTTCATATGCCGCCATCAACTCTGTATGCGACTTGACCAGAGCGTCATACTCCTTTTTTAGCGCAGCTGCGCCCTTATCATCTTTGGGCGGTTTTGTGCCCATTCCAACTGATTTCATACTTAATCCTCCTACGCCTTGTGGCTTAAATAGACACCCGTTGCCTTGTTTTTGTACACGTCTACAATGCCGTATTTGCGATATTTTGAGATATACGCATCACTGTCAGGGTTAAACACAGGGGCGATTACGTCACTGGCGGTGTGCTTATCCCACTTGAGTACACAGGGCTTGTGAACAATCATAAAGTTGATGTCTTTGCCGGCTGCCGCTTTCTTGAAATGTCCGATTTCTTCGCCTGCGCTTTTGCCGTCTAGCATGTCAATAGCGGTATAGAAGCGGCTTTGGGGAACGGGTTTGCGGACAGCAAAGGCAGACAACACCTCTCTGGATTTTGTGGTGTCCAGTGCAATGACGCTGTTTAAAAGCGTTGGTGTGGCGTAGAGTATGCGCTCCTCTTGCGGCACTTCGTCCTCGTCCATCTTGTTTTTTGCCGCTAACAGAGCAGCAAGAAATGCTGTACCGTCTGCATAGGTCGCAGCGGCGGCAGTGCTGATGCCGGAGATACCCGACAATGTAGCAAACACAAAGGCGTCCGCTTCGGGCGCAACCTTTGTTCGCTGCAATTCTGCGCCCACTGCGCCAAAGGCTAGGTTAAAGCTCTCTTGGTCGTCCATTATGTCCACAGACAGCTTTGTGCCACGGTCATAGTTAAATGTTGCGGTTTTCCACACAAGGCTGATTGTGCCCTTGGTGTAGCCGCTGTTGCGGTCGTAGTCTCCCAAGCCTGTTACGTCAATTTGTGGGTAGATAAGCTCGTTGACGTTTGCTCCTTGGCGAATGAGCGTTGGGTTAGATGTTAGGTCTGCGGTGACGGATGCGGCTCTGTAGACCTCGTCTAATAGGTCGGTGTAGCCTTTTGCTAGGGTGATGGTGTTCTCATGTGTCTCGATGTCCTTACCATTCTCGTCCATGATGGCGTCCAACGCCTCCTTGGTGATGTCTGGCAATAGCCCCCTGATAAATTCTCGCTTCATGCTGTTTTCCCTTCTCCGCTACGCTTTAACGATGGCGGCAGACGTCTGCCGGCAATCGTTACGGGGTCGCATCCCTTGCGGTGTGCTGTTTTACGCCCGGCACGGGGCAAAATGGGTATAAGAAAAGCACCCTATCGGATGGTAAGATGCTTGAGGATATAAAATCGAGGAAACTATACAGCCCTCTTCGACACTGCTGTCAATGGTAATGCTTTCATGTAAACTGCCAAAACCTTTTCTTTAAATGCCTTTTCGTCTAGGGTGTCGGGGTCACCTGTATCATATGGGTCAAAAAATGCGCAGATATCAGGCATTTCATCGTTTAATAGGATTGCAAGTTCATTGTTTTCTATTTGAAGTTCTGCATAGGTCGCTATGAGTTCGTCGGGAAAATCATATGAAAAATCATTAGCGTCATATTCCCCATAAAGAAACCGAGCAATCATCATCAGAAGTTTATTAGTAATCATTATTAAGCCTCCTCCATTGTGTTTTGGGTTCAAATAAAGAAATCACAGTTATAACTTCGCCAGTATCATCCCCTTGAATCACTGCAATGCCGTTATAATACTTAACAGTTCGGCTGTTTTCTTCCATAAAATTTGGTTGTCGCCGCAAATTTGATACAATATCCTCTTTAGTAAACTCTCGTTTACGTTGACTTTTCTTTTGACCGAGTACCCTATTAAGGGCATGCTCCCTAAATTCAAACCCTTCGGAAGCAAAGTAATGGTACAATTCTTTCATTTTTGATTTGTATTCCTGTGTATACTGCGTGGTAGAATCAATTTTATTTAATAGCCCGTTTTCACGCATTATCTTTCCACCACCTGATTTTAGTATACTTCCAGAGACAACTATTTGCAACTGTTTTTTATTGCACGTACCTTATTAATCACTAAGTTCGCTAGTTCTAGCCAAAGGTTATCTCCTCGCAAATATCTTTTAATGGTCTACCAGTTATAAATGGAGTAGTCATCACCTCGTCAATAGAGGAGCATTTAATGTCATCATCCCCATAGCAAAATGAAATATCCGTGCGAGAATATGGACAAATAGCACCAAGTATACCTTGGTATTCAAACTCAATATCTGCCGTAAGGCTGTCAATCCAGTCAATTAAGTCTTCTGCATTCATAGTATGTCTTGATTCTCCTCTCTCTCAGATTTAGTCAATTCTCTGGAGGGACGTCCTGATATCTTGCTGTCTTACCAGATAATATCGTGAGTATGCTCCCCGTGCATACCAAACTGGTGGTCCTTGGGGTATCCGTGGTCATTATTGCTTATCTGCATAATCCACTTACCATTAGCATCATAATAATTCCTGTTCAGTCCGCCATGAGCGTTTTCAACCTGTGTAATACTATTTGCGACGCCGTCTGACGTTGTTTTGCTCACTTTTATTATGGGCTGCCCCACTGCATTTGTCAAGATTTTTTGATGTGCAGCCCGTCACGCTCTGTGGTGAGCTGGGTGATGGTGTTCTCATGTGTCTCGATGTCCTTGCCATTCTCGCCCATGATGGCGTCCAACGCCTCCTTGGTGATGTCTGGCAATAGCCCCTTGATAAATTCTCGCTTCATGCTGTTCCTTTCTCCGCTACGCTTTGCCGATGGCGGCAGACGTCTGCCGCCAATCGTTACGGGGTCGCTTCCCTTGCGGTGTGCCTTAGTACGCCCGGCACGGGGCAAAAATGGGTATAAGAAAAGCACCCTATCGGATGATAAGATGCTTGAGGATATCAGTTTGTGAAAGTACACTTAGTACCAAGCTTGCGTAAATTTTAGCGGTATGTTATTTTTCTTTACCAAATCTTCAATTTTAGAAAGAGCTTTATAACCATAGGTTTCGCTTTCGCTATCTCCTTCGGCTTTTTTTACCAACATTCCGTTCATTCCAAAAACGTCAAATTGTACAACCCCAGCTGCTCCTTGACCTTCAGGCTGGTATTCATAAATTACTTTTCCGCCATTATATTCTTTAAGCACTAAAATGTTCATTTGGTAAGTTCCTTTCTTCTAATCAGTTCAGCGTAATTATGCTTTTTGCTTGCTAAAACATGAGCCGATTCATAGCTCAGCCCTTTTTTCTCCATTATAACCAGTTCAAGGTATTCATGCTAAAGCAAGACCAAATCTTCTTCCAAAATAGATATGCCGTTGGTTAGACGTTGCCAAGAAACCGCCATATTGTAGTCGGCATCAAATCGGACAAGTTCTTCAAGTCCCAAGTCATGCTCTTTAAAAAACACATGGTGCTTAATTTTTGATATTGCATTTTCATTCCAACCAGTGTTTTTCGCAATTGACTGGGTATCCGTGCTTCGCTTGCGGATTTCCTCGTAATACAATGCAGCATGAGCATATCGGCGACTTTGGTCATTAACAGGTATCGCTCCGCTTGCGCCAGTAATATCCATTGCAGCACCTCACTTTGTGTTAATTATACTACTATTGCCAACTTTTCGCAACTCTTTTCTTGCATCCCAACTAGCCCGCCCAGCCTCACTACGCCCAAACCCATCAACCCACGTCCTCGCCCCCTGCTTCTTAATCCCAGTCTGCTGCACAAAGTCCTTCTCAGCATCACGCCAATGCTTCAGCTTGACCGCACTTTCAGAGGTATCAAGCCCCGCCGCAGACATCGCCAAATTCTCACATTTCCAACGGCGAATATTACGCTCTATGCCTCTCTGCTGTTGCAGAGCCTCGTACTCGGTCATTTTCTTGCCGTTGTATTCGTAGTTTTCGGCGTTGTACTGCTTAAGCATCTTGTCCGTATAGGTCAGTGGCATACCATCGATGTACGGTCGGAAGGAGTGGGAGCAGTTCCAGCCCCCAAGACCAGCGCCACTACCGTAGCCTGTGCTCTTCACAAAATCTGGATATTTTTTCGACTTGCCCGACCGACTAAATACCTTGCCCTGCCATTCTGCGGGGTCGGGACGTGCGCCTGAGTGCGCCGTAACCT
Organism: Oscillospiraceae bacterium; assembly: GCA_031546715.1. Lineage (GTDB taxonomy): Bacteria > Bacillota > Clostridia > Oscillospirales > UBA929 > JAVBKA01. The sequence goes on from JAVBKA010000139.1 coordinate 4,967, forward strand.
CCACAAGGTCGCAACCCATTTCATCAGCCCGAGCCTCCTGTAACCGCAGTGCTGTCTGGTTTACACCTGTAATCACAGCACGGCGAACAGCAACGTCCATGGCGTCCTTGTGACCGCTGGGGTATTCAACGGCGTTTACGCCCTGTCCGCAAAGCTCTTTTATTGCGCTTTTGACTGCCTCGTCAGGACTGAATGCACCGGATGTAACCTTCATGTATGCATTGTCCAGTGCCTTTTCAAATTGGCGGGTCGCTGTGTTTGCAGTGGTTTTGGTGAGGTTATCGAATAGACCGTTTGTCTTTTCGTAACCTGCCTGTAAAATATCTTGCATGCGCTTGGACGCTGACGGTGCAGAGGGAGACAGTCC
>JAVBKA010000108.1:0-16093 GCA_031546715.1 Oscillospiraceae bacterium
ATTGAAGATGTTATCAAGACTTTGGCTAGGGTTGTTTCTCCTATTCGTCATAATCGGTCTTTCCCTAGAATTTTTAAGCCTTTCTTCAACGCTAATCTTAACCTGAAATCTCATCTTTGACCTTAAGTTGTTGACATTACACCATAGAGGGATGCCAACCGCAGTTGGCGGGGTGGTTGTTCAAGCAGTCAATTGCGGTAAATGGTTACCGAACATGTCTATTAGATTATATCAAAATATCTCTCCAAATAAAAACTATTTTTATCTTCAGCCGCAGAAAAATCTGCGGCTTCTTCTATTTTCATGTCAAGGTATTTTGACAGCATTTCTTCGCCGATTACTCTTTTAATAAAGCTACTGTTTTTAGCAAGCTCAATTGCTTTATCAAGGCTGTCTGGCAGTAAGGCAAGATTGCTTGTGATGCTATCGTTTGCCTTGTATAAGTCTGCATTTACGGAGGGGGGTAAAGGCAACTCTTTTTCAATGCCATCAAGCCCCGCGGAGACAATCAACGCAAAGGCGAGATAGGGATTAGAAGCCGCATCAGGTGAGCGCAGCTCCATTCTGACTTTTTCGCCTTGTGCCGCAGGTATTCTCACCAGTTGCGAGCGGTTTTGATGTGACCATGAGACATATTTGGGCGCATCGTTTTTTCCAAGGCGTTCATATGAATTGGCGATGGGGTTTAAAAACAGTGTGATTTCTGGGGTTTTTTCTAAAATTCCCGCAATAAAGCTCTCTGCTGTTTTTGAATGCTCGTTGGCGGTTCGGAAAATATTGAACCCATTTTGGGAAACTGACAAATTCACATGAAGCCCGTTCCCGCTCTTGTTCAAAATAGGCTTCGGCATAAAGGACGCAAAAAGTCCGTTTCGAGCGGCAATGGCTTTGACGGCGGATTTAAAGGTTAAAAGATTGTCCGCCGCTTCTAAGACATTGCTGAACTGAAATGTAATTTCGTTTTGCCCAGGACCTTGCTCATGGTGTGAGGTTTCGGGTTTAACGCCCATCTCCTCAAGGCAAAGGCAAATTTCCCGCCTGATGTTTTCGCCTTTGTCGATGGGGGAAATATCAAGATAGCCGCCGTTGTCCAAGGTTTCGGTTGTGGGCTCGCCGTTGTCGTTTGTTTTAAAGAGATAAAACTCGCATTCTGTGCCAATTTTGCAGACGTAACCCATTTTCTCGCTGCGCTTGATAACACTCTTTATTAGATTTCGGCTGTCCCCTTGAAAATCGGAGTAGTCAGGATTTTTAATATCGCAGAAAAATCGCGCCACTCTGCCCGGACCTGGCCGCCATTGAAGTATCGTCAGCGTTGACAGGTCGGGAAACAGCAGCAAATCCGACTGCGCAATGTCCCGAAAGCCCTTGATTGCGTGAGCGTCAAAGGTAACTCCGTATTTTAATGCCGATGGAAGCTCATCGGACATGATTGAAATGTTTTTGTGTACACCTAACAGGTCGCAAAAACCAAGACGTATAAACTTAACGTCGTTCTCCTTAATAAACTCCAAAACCTCTTGGACAGTATTGCTCATTCGGCTTCCTCCTTCTATTTCGCGGCTTTATATATATTTATAGTGTTGCAGGTGCTAGTTCGCCGTATATAACTGCTTATAAGGGTTTTTTGCGCTGGGCTTTAACACATAAAACGTACTCTTCAAAAGCTCATAGCCGCTTTTGTTAAAATGCTCGGCATATTCATTGATATACGAAGAAATTTGGTTCAAATCGTTTGCGGTAGCTTCTTCCACCGTTACTTGTTCAGGCAGGTTTGGCGGTTTTTCATTGGTTCGGATAAATATTTGACCGCCGTGCATTCCCGTTCCTGTAAAGTTGCCAACGGGAACGCCGTATGAGTCAATGCCCAGCACGATAATCAAGCCGCCTGCCAAGTACTCGCCCAAAAAGCTGCCAACTTTGCCGCCCACGACGATTACGGGCTTTTTGTCCTGATACTGCTTCATGTGTATTCCGGTTCTGTACCCTGCGTTGCCGCATACGTATATTACCCCGCCGCGCATTGCGTAACCGAGGGCGTCGCCTGCGTTGCCGTGAATAATTATTTTGCCGTTGTTCATTGTGTCACCCACGGCGTCCTGCGCGTTGCCGTTTACCACAATGGTTGCGCCGTTTAAGTAGCTGCCTAAGGCGTTGCCGGGGGTTCCGTTAATTGTAATTGTTTTGCCCTCAAGCCCGCTGCCTATAAAACGCTGACCATAACAATGGTCTATACTAAAGTCACCCTTGGATTGCCGCACATGCTCATTAAGGGTTCTGAAATCCATATTTTTGGCTGACATCTTCATACCGTGCCACCGCCCAACATCAAATTTCGGTCATTTTTGGAAAATGCCATAAGCCCTGGCTTTTTGCAAATCAAGTCAAAGTCAAGGGTGTCCAGAGGGGTTCGCTCCCTGATTAGATTTGTATAAATGCCCGCTTTTTCCACATTTCCGATAAGCATATAACCATTTAGCTTGTTATCGCTGTAGAACAATTTTTTATAGCTGTCATTGTCCTTTTCACAATATACTTCGCCGCAATAATTGCCTGCTGTTATTGTATGAGTTCCAAAAAAACCGATGGCGTTCATGGGGATTGCCTTGTCAAAATGGCATTCCCCGCCAGCCATATTTTTTCCAGCGCATTCACCTTGAATATACGCGTTAGGCAGCAATGCCATAATTTTATCACAGCCACTAGATACATCAAAACTTTGTGTGCAATCTCCCGCTGAATAAATGTCCTTGCAGGAGGTCTCCATTCGGGAGTTGATTTTTACGCCCTTTTCAGTGTCGGCTATACCCTTTAGCAGCCCAGTGTTTGGGCGAACGCCCACGGCTAAAACAACCACATCAAGCTCTAAGACTTCGCCGTTGTCAAGGACGGCTTTGTTTACGTTAAAGGACTTTACACTGCGGGACAGCACGAATTTTATCCCCTTGTTTTCAAGATGAGCTTGTACAATTCTTGAGCCGTCCGCATCTAAAATGCTGGAAAGAATGCTGGGAGCTAGGTCAACAACTGTAATCTCAGCAACGCTATCCAAAATGCCTTCGGCACACTTAAGCCCGATAAGACCCGCCCCCACAATTAGCACGCGAGATGTTTTATCAATAGCCTTTTTCAACGCAATGGCGTCATCAAGGCTCATAAAGGTAAACTTTTTTTGCACAGTATCAAGACCCTCAAAGCTTGGAACAAAGGCGGATGAGCCTGTTCCCACAAGGAGCTTGTCATACTTGATAATGCGGTCGTCACTTAGTACAACGGTTTTTTCGCTTGGATTAATAGATGTAACCTTTACCCCCGAAATCAGGGTGCAGTTATTTTTCTCGTAGAAATCGTCGCCGCGGTAGAATATTGACTCCTCGGTGACTTTTCCATGTAAAAGATATGATATTAAAGGTCGGGAGTACGTGAAATGCTCCTCATCACTGATAATTGCTATCTCGCTGTACTTATCAAGCTGTCTTATGCCCTCTACCGCACCGACTCCAGCGGCTGAATTACCAATTATCACATATTTCATATCGAGCCTCTTTCCTCGAAAACAATTGCTCCGTTAGGGCAGCTTAATATGCAGGTGTAGCATCCAATGCATTTTTCAGAATTTATGGTTATAACGCCGTCAACTATTGTGATTGCCCCAGTTAAGCAGCCCTTTGCGCAAAGCGGTTCGGGACAGTGACGGCAGGACACGGCGAAGCTGATGCCGCCATGCTCCTCAATTTTAATTTTGGGGTTTATTTTTAGGTCTTTCAACGCTCTTGCCATGTCTTTTTCGTTTGTACTGGCAAAAGTGCAGTAGTATTCGCACAAATGGCAGCCGATGCACCATTTTTCGTTTACATATACTCTTTTCACAGTACGATAATATCCTCCCTCTTTGCCCCCACCGATACATATTTTATTCTGCTAGATACGGCGTTTTCAATAAAACGGATATAATCAAGGGCGGCCTTGGGCAAGTCCTCAGCTTTACGGCAGTTTCCGATTTCTAAGCTAAAGCCGTCAACATATTCGTATACTGGCTTTGCCCTCAACAGCCTGTCTCCCGTGGGGAAAGCGGTGGTTTTCACGCCGTCTATTTCATACGCGGTGCATACAGGAATTTTATCAAGGTAGGATAAAACATCAAGCTTTGTAAGAGCTAAGTAGTCAGCTCCTTGCACCTTAATACCGTAAATAGAAGCGGGAATGTCAAAACCACTAACGCGGCGGGGTCTGCCTGTTGCTGCGCCGAATTCTGCTCCTGCGGTGCGGAGCTTATCGGCTTCATCGCCAAAAAGCTCCGCCGTAAAAGGACCTTCGCCGACACAGCTTGAGTACGCCTTCATAATGCCGATGCAATTGTCTAATTTTAGTGACGGTATTCCCGCACCTGTGGTTGCATACGAGGCAATAGTTTGAGAGGAAGAGGTATAGGGGTAAATGCCGAAATCAATATCACGCAATGCGCCGAGCTGCGCTTCAAACATAATGCGTTTGCCGCTCTTTTTCGCTGAAAGCAAGTACTCCGAGGTGTCGCATATGTAGGGAGCGACGATTTCGCCGTATTTCTTAAGCCAGTTCAGCATATCATCGAGGGAAATTTTCTCGCTGTTATAGCCAACCAGGGTTATGTTTTTCCACTCAAGGATACTTTCCAGTTTTTCGCCAATAGTGCTTAATTCAAGCAAATCGCCCATGCGAATGCCTTTTTTCATATACTTATCAGCATACACGGGAGCAATTCCACGTCTTGTTGAGCCGAATTTTTTGTCGCCAAGGCGGTCTTCCTCTAAAATGTCCTGTATTTTATGATAAGGAAAGCAGATTATCGCCTTGTCGCTTATTTTTAGGTTGTGGGGGGTAATCTTAACACCCTTGTCCGCCAAATTTTTTAGTTCGCCGCACAAATGCTCTATATCAACAACCATGCCGTTTCCCATAATGTTTACGGTGGTATCTCGCAGAATGCCAGATGGCAGAAGGTTTAAAATAAATTTGCCCTTGTCGTTGACAACGGTGTGTCCTGCATTGTTTCCACCCTGATATCTGCAAATGATATCATAATCAGAGGAAAGCAAGTCCACCATTCTGCCTTTTCCTTCATCGCCCCAGTTAATGCCGACTATTGCTGTAAGCATAAAAAATCCCCCTTACGCTTTAATAATTATACATTTATCTACTGGTAGTCACGTTTTTAAGTCTCTGCAAAACATCGGTGTAGCCGTCAAGCACGTTGCCTAGGTCGCGTCTGAAACGGTCTTTATCAAGCTTTTTGCCAGTGTCTGCATCCCAAAAGCGGCAGGAGTCTGGCGAGATTTCATCGCAAAGAATGATTTCGCCGTTACATCTACCGAACTCAAGCTTGAAGTCAATAAGCCGAATGCCCATTTTTGTAAACAAATCGCATAGTAAACCGTTAATTTTCAGTGCCGTGGACGACATTTCTGCAAGCTCTGGCAGGGTAGCAATCCCGATGGCTGTAATTTGACTTTCGTTAATCAGTGGGTCGTTGAGTAAATCGCTCTTATAGCTGAACTCAACTACTGTATTTTTCAGCGGTGAACCCTCGGGAACGCCGTATTTTTTTGAGAACCCGCCCGCGGCGACGTTTCTGATTATAACCTCGACCATAATAATTTCAGCTTTTTTAACTAAAACCTGCGTATCGTCAATTACTCTAATTAAATGGGTTTTAATACCGTTTTCGGCAAGGTATTCATAGATAATGTTAGATATTTCGGCGTTTATCTTGCCCTTGCCTAACAGCTCTTCCTTTTTTTCGCCGTTTCCAGCGGTGGCTGTGTCCTTGTACTTAATGATGCAGCTGGAATCGTTTTCGCCGGTGCATACTATTTTTGATTTGCCTTCATACAGAATCATAATTTTACTCCCCCGCATGTTTTATGCCTAAAATTTCAAGCTCTTTTTCATTCAGCCCTACTCCCCGAAGCATCAGCCTGTTACCTCTTAAGCTCTCGATAGAATTAATGCCCATGCCGCCCATCATTTCCTTAACCTCATGCTTAAGCGCAGTTAAGAGATTGACCAGACGGGTATAGCCAATTTCAGGGTTAAGCCGTTTTGTCAGCTCAGGAACTTGGGTGGCGATTCCCCAGTTGCATTTGCCGCTGTGACAGCTCCTGCAAAGGTGACAGCCCAGTGCCAAAAGTGCCGCCGTGCCTATGTACACACAGTCCGCTCCCAGCGCAACGGCCTTTACAATATCGGCACTGCTGCGAATACTGCCTCCCACAATGATGGACACATTATCACGAATGCCTTCATCACGCAGACGTTTGTCAACTCCCGCAAGGGCTAGCTCAATGGGAATGCCGACATTATCCCGTATCCGAGTGGGTGCAGCTCCTGTGCCTCCACGAAAACCGTCAATTGCAATGATATCTGCTCCGCTTCTGGCAATTCCGCTGGCTATTGCCGAGACATTATGAACCGCCGCTATTTTGACGATGACTGGCTTTGTATAGTTCGTGGCTTCCTTGAGAGAGTACACAAGCTGCCGTAAGTCCTCAATGGAATAAATATCATGGTGTGGGGCGGGGGATATGGCGTCACTGCCCTCTGGTATCATGCGGGTTTTGGAAATGTCGCCTATTATCTTTGTACCCGGTAAGTGCCCGCCGATGCCGGGCTTTGCGCCCTGACCCATTTTAATCTCGATTGCCGCCCCACTGTTTAAATAATTCTTATGTACGCCGAAACGTCCAGACGCAACCTGTACAATGGTATTTTTTCCGTATTTGTAAAAATCCTCGTGAAGCCCGCCCTCGCCTGTGTTGTAGAGTATTCCCAGTTCCTCAGCCGCCCGTGCCAGTGCTTCGTGGGCGTTGTAGCTGATTGAGCCGTAGCTCATTGCGGAAAACATTACAGGCATTGAAAGCTTTAGGAAGGGGGTTAAATTGTTTTTCAGTGCTCCATTGGCGTCACGCTCGATGTTGTGCGGCTTTGCCCCTAAAAACACCTTGGTTTCCATAGGCTCACGCAGCGGGTCTATGGAAGGGTTGGTAACTTGAGAAGCGTTAAGCAGAATTTTGTCAAAATAAACGGGATAATCCTCAGGGTTACCCATGCTTGACAAGAGAACGCCGCCAGTGCTTGCCTGCTTGTATACTTCGTTTATTATCTTTTTTGTCCAATTTGCGTTTTCCTTGTAGGTGTTGTCGCGTTTAACAATTTTCAACGCCCTTGTAGGGCAAAGGGAAACACAGCGGTGACAGTTTACGCATTTTGAGTCGTCACATACCAGCTTGTTATTACCCTCCAAGTACTCGTGAACGTCGTTGGCGCATTGACGGACGCAAACTCTGCACGCAATACATCTGTCGTAATTTCTGACGACCTCATAATCGGGATATAAATCGTTGACAGCCATTAGACCACACCACCTTCCAAGCTGAAAATCACGGGCTCGCCGCCCTTTGGCGACCATATTTTGTCTAAGTTACGCTCAATTAAACGGATAGCAGCCTCTTCGCTGGCGATGTAAACCATGTCATTTTTCTCGCCCACAACCATACTGCGCAGCTTGAGCCTGTCGTTTAACGCCATAATGCCGCCCTCAAATCCAACGAGAATAGAAAACGGTCCAGTGATAAGCAGCGACGAAAAAACGTTGCGCAAATACTCATGCAGTGATTTCTCGGCAGGTGGCATTCTGTCAATTGTCTGCCAAAAGGGTGCGGCGATAACTGCCGCAATTTCGGTAAAAGTAAGCCCCTTTGTCCTGTGCAAATAGTCGATTATGTAGGTAATAACCTCTGTGTCCGTTTGAAGGGTGCATTTGTAGCCATACATTTCGATTGAACGGCGGTTTGCATCGTAGGAGGAGATTTCTCCGTTGTGGACAACTGAATAATCAAGCAGTGCAAAGGGGTGCGCCCCGCCCCACCAGCCTGGGGTATTGGTTGGATATCTGCCGTGAGCGGTGAAGCAGTAGCCCTCGTATTCGTCCAAGCGGTAAAATTTCCCCACATCCTCAGGAAAGCCCACAGCCTTGAACACGCCCATGTTTTTTCCGCTGGAAAATATATAGCTCCCTTTGATTTTGGTATTTACCTTTAACACACATCTCGCCACAAACTCGCAAACGTCAAGCTGGCTGGACGCAAGCTTTGTGGGCAGCGGTGCTACAAAATACCGCCATATAAGCGGCTCGTCAGTAATTTCCTTCATCTTTTTAGTTGGAATTTTAGAAAGATTGATTATGTCAAAATGCCGCTCTAAAAATTCCTCGCATTCCTTTTTTGCCGAAGTATCATCATAAAAAACATGAAATGCGTAGAAATCCTTATATTCGGGATAAATGCCGTAAGCTGCAAATCCACCGCCAAGACCGTTAGAACGGTCATGCATAACGGCTATGGAATCTATAATTGCCTCGCCGCTAAATCGCTTGCCGGATTTTGCAAACATCCCAGATATTGCACAACCTGAGGGTATTCTTACTTGTCCTTCTATCGGCTTTGTTCCTCCGAGCATAGCTTTCCACCTCCAATAAACAATAAAAAGGCGAACATCACACAGTTGTGAGGAATGGTTACCTGCAACAACTATGTGATGAACGCCTTTGTTCACCTGAGAAATTATATGCTAAGCTTTTTATTCTGTCAATGGACTTTTATTTCTTTTTAAAAATTTTTCTGAAATTTGAAAAATATAGTTGACAAATAAAAAAATCATGGTAGTCTATATATTGTTAAACAAAGGTGTTTATCAATAAAAGGCTGTGCCTATTTGTTGGTGATCGCCTTTTTTGTTTCGTAACTAAATGTTAAAATAGCGGGAAATCTATTGCCTTGGTTTCAGCAAGCAGCAATGACGCTGCGGACGATTGTCTGCGGCGTTTTGTACTACATTACTATTTTTTGGAGGATAGAGCTATGAGCAAATTTACTATGCCTGCGGGTTATGCGCCGATTTTGTCCATCTATGAAACTCAAATTGCAATCGGAACTATTAAAAGACTTTTTGAGGATAATTTATCAAATGCCCTTAATCTGAGAAGAGTTTCCGCGCCGCTTTTCGTTGACCCGCAGACAGGGCTTAACGACGACTTAAACGGCATAGAGCGTCCTGTTGAGTTTGACATTTTAGAGACAAAAACCAATGCTCAAATCGTTCATTCTCTCGCAAAATGGAAGCGTATGGCATTGCACAACTACTCCTTTCCCATAGGCGAAGGACTGTACACCGATATGAACGCCATCCGCCGTGACGAAGAGATGGATAATATTCACTCAATCTATGTTGACCAATGGGATTGGGAGAAAAATATTGACCGTGCTTCACGCAATCTCCAATATCTAAAGGAAACCGTAAACCATATCGTGAGCGCAATTTGCGACACTCAGGAGAAGATGGTGGCACTGTTTCCCAAGCTCAATACAGCACTTTCAAGAGAAGTCACATTTGTAACCACTCAGGAGCTTGAGGATTTGTACCCCGCGCTTACTCCAAAGGAGCGGGAATATGAGTACGTGAAAGCTAAAAAGACCGTTTTCATCATGCAAATCGGTGGCGTATTGAAATCAGGCATCAAGCATGACGGCAGAGCACCAGACTATGATGATTGGTCGCTGAACGGCGATATTATGTTTTGGAATGACTGCTTGGATTGCGCCTTTGAGATTTCGTCAATGGGTATTCGTGTGGATGAAAAATCGTTGGATAGCCAGCTATCCGTTGCAAAATGTGACCATCGCCGAGGGCTGACGTACCATAAAATGCTGCTGGCAGGGGAGTTACCTCTCACAATCGGCGGGGGAATCGGTCAATCAAGATTATGTATGCTTCTGCTAAATAAGGCACACATCGGAGAGGTGCAAGTCTCCTTGTGGGATGAAAATACTGTTTCCGGCTGTAAGACCGCCGGTCTGGAACTTTTGTAGGAGGTACAAACGATGAAGGATCTTCCGAATTTATTTGGAAACATGGTGTTTAACGATTCTATTATGCAAGCAAGACTGCCCAAAGATACGTATAAAGCCCTAAACAAAACCATCGCACAGGGTAACCACCTAGAGCTTGACGTGGCAAACGTCGTTGCAAACGCTATGAAGGACTGGGCGACGGAAAAAGGTGCAACGCATTTTACCCACTGGTTCCAACCCATGACAGGCATAACCGCCGAAAAACATGAAAGCTTTATCTCCGCCACAAAAAACGGCACGATTATCATGGAATTTTCGGGCAAGGAGCTTGTCCGCGGTGAGCCGGACGCATCCAGTTTTCCGTCGGGCGGTCTGCGTGCAACCTTTGAAGCTAGGGGCTATACAGTGTGGGACACAACCTCCTATGCGTTTATTAAGGACGGCACATTATGCATCCCCACAGCCTTTTGTTCTTACAGCGGCGAGGCTTTGGATAAAAAAACACCCCTTCTGCGTTCAATGCAAGCCATTAATGAGCAGGCATTGCGGATTCTTAGGCTTTTCGGAAACACCACGGTTAAGCGTGTCAACACAACGGTGGGCGCAGAGCAGGAATATTTTTTGGTTGATAAGGAAATATTCCTAAAACGCCCTGACTTAGTGTTTTGCGGAAGAACACTGTTCGGCGCAAGACCCCCCAAGGGTCAGGAGCTTGACGACCATTATTATGGAACAATTAAGCCCAGAGTTTCAGCATTTATGAAGGAACTGGACTCCCAATTGTGGGAACTGGGAATACTTGCAAAAACTAAGCATAACGAGGTCGCGCCCGCTCAGCACGAGCTTGCCCCTATATTTACCACCACAAATATAGCCAGCGACCATAATCAGCTTACAATGGAGCTTATGAAAAGCATTGCAAACAAGCACGGTCTTGCGTGCTTACTCCATGAAAAGCCATTTGCGGGGGTAAATGGCAGCGGAAAGCATAATAACTGGTCAATTTCAACGGATTCAGGCGTAAATCTGCTAGAACCTGGCAAAACTCCCTACGAAAACGCACAATTTTTGCTGTTTTTAGTGTCAGTAATCAAAGCGGTTGACGTTTATCAGGATTTACTGCGTGTTTCAGTGGCAAGCGCAGGAAATGACCACAGACTTGGTGCTAACGAAGCTCCTCCCGCCATTGTTTCTATGTTCTTGGGCGAAGAGCTTACGGAAATTCTAGAAGCTATTGAAAACGATGCAGTTTATCACGGCAAAGAAACCCTTCAAATGGAAATCGGCGCAACAGTTTTGCCGCACTTTCCAAAGGACGCTACCGACCGCAACAGGACATCGCCCTTTGCCTTTACAGGCAACAAATTTGAGTTTCGTATGCTGGGTTCAGCGTTTTCAATTGCGGGGTCAAACTTTGTACTTAACACTATTATCGCGGAAACGCTGTCCGAATTTGCAACGGCATTGGAAAAATCGGACAAATTTACGCAAGATTTGCAAATACTTATCCGAAATACCATAAAAGAGCACAAGCGGATTATTTTTAACGGCAACAATTATTCTGATGAATGGGTAAGAGAGGCGGAAAATAGGGGACTGTCAAACCTAAAAACCACAGTTGACGCCCTGCCGACGTTTATTCACCCGAAAAACATTGAGGTTTTTACAAAGCACCATGTCTTAACCGAAGCGGAAATGTATTCGCGGTACGAAATTATACTTAAAAACTACGAAAAAACCATTCATATCGAAGCCTTAACCATGATTGATATAGTGAAAAAGGAGATTATTCCGTCTTCGATATCATATCAAAATCAGCTAGCTGAACTCTTAGAACGCAAAAAATCCATCGGTGAAATCGACTATACCCTTGAGGAACAGCTGCTTAAAAAGATGTCGTCACTAACTGTATGTCTGTACAAAAAAATGGAAACTCTTGAAAATTCACTGCTGGAAGCCAAAACAAATAGCGACTGCCTTTCTATCGCAAAATTTTACAGGAATGTCGTGTTTAACAATATTTCCGAACTTAGAATGCATATTGACAAGCTTGAAACCATGGTGGCAAAGAATTATTGGAGTTTGCCGACCTATGCTGACCTTTTGTACAGCGTAAACTAAATCCCGGGACTATATGTAAAACGAGGCTTTCACGGATTTTTCCGTGAAAGCCTCGTTTTTTTAGTGTTTAGTTTTATAACTCAATTGGACTAAAAAGCGACTATTGGGGCATAATAATATTGGTGAAGGTATGTTAATAATAATTTTTAGAACTATAGTGTTATATCTGGTGACGATAACCGCCATGCGGATTATGGGAAAGCGGCAAATCGGTCAACTTGAGCCAAACGAACTTGTGGTAATGGTTATGATTTCTGAAATTGCTGCGTTACCCATGCAGGACATCGAAATACCAATGGTTCATGGCATAGTACCCATATTAATTCTGGTATCGACAGAGCTGCTTATATCATTTCTACTGCTAAAAAGCATAAAATTGCGAAAAATTGTCAGCGGTGTCCCCACAATGCTTATAAATGACGGTCTAATTCAGCGGGATGAGCTGAAAAAAAACCGTCTGACTGTGGACGAACTGATTGAAGAAATACGTATACGCGGAACGACGGATTTATCGCAGGTAAAGTATGCTATTTTAGAAACAAACGGCATACTAAGCGTGACGCTTTATCCGAAATTCCAGCCCGCAACGGCACAGGATGTAGGGGCGATAAAGCAGGATAGCGGAATGCCAGTTGTGGTGATAAATGACGGCAGATGGTTGGATAAAAACCTGCAAATCCAAGGATACGAGCGCAAATACGTGGAAAAAGACCTTGTTACCAAGGGATTAACCCCCGAAAAATGCCTGCTGGTTATGCTTGACGAAAACGGCGGAATATATGCGGCAAAGAAGTAGCGGTTATGTAAAACTGTTACTTCTTTTCTGTTAGCAGCTTGTTGACCTCGGTTAAAAATGTGCTTACGTCCGTAAACTGGCGGTACACTGATGCAAATCGTACATAGGCGACCTCGTCAATGTTTTTAAGCCTTTCCATGCAAAGCTCACCAATTCTATGGGTTGTAACCTCTCGCTCTAGGGAGTTCAGTAAAACCTGCTCAATGTCGGCAGCCATTTCTTCAAGCTTTTGAAGTGGTATTGACCGCTTATCACATGCCCGTACAAAGCTGTGCAGCAGCTTTTGTCTGTCAAAGGATTGACGTGAGCCGTCTCGCTTGACGACAATCAGAGGTAGGCTTTCTACGTTCTCGTAAGTGGTAAATCGCTTCTGACAGCTAAGGCACTCCCTTCGTCTTCTAATTGAACCGCCTTCGTCAGTGGGGCGAGAATCCACGACCTTACTCTCTGCAAATGCACAAAATGGGCACTTCATAGTATTCCTCCTGTATATTCTGTAGTGTGATAATATATCGTTACTCTTATGTATCTTGAATCCAGCCCTTAGCCCTCGAAACTGCTTTTTTCCACATGCCGCGCTGACAATTTACGTCTTCAGAATCCATGCTGGGACTATAACTGATTGCATTGCTGTTGATTTCTATAATCTCGTCCAAACTGTGCCAAAGACCGCAAGATAAGCCCGCCATGAATGCTGCGCCCAGTGCAGTATCTTCTGCGTTTTTAGGGCGGCGTATTTGTATTCCTAAAAGGTCAGACTGCATTTGCATTACAAATTTACTGGCAGTAATGCCTCCGTCAACACGGAGAATTTTCGGTGAAATACCAAGCTCTGCTTCCAAGTCCTCAAAAAAATCACAAACCTGATGGCTAACGCTCTCAAGGGCGGCTCTGGCTATGTGCGCCCGTGTTGTACCTCTGGTAATGCCAAACATTGAGCCTCGGGCGTACATGTCCCAGTGGGGCGCGCCAAGCCCTGTGAAGGCAGGAACGAAGTATACACCGCCATTGTCAGCAACAGCCTCAGCTAGTCCGTCACACTCCCGAGGCGTGCTTATTAGCTCAATAGACTGTAACCACTGAATGGCTGTTCCTGCGTTAAATATGCTACCCTCAACGGCGTACTGCACCTTGCCGCCATAACCCCAAGCAATTGTAGACAAAAGCCCGCCGTCAAGACTGCCGTACACACGCTGTTCTCCAGTGTTTACAAGAATGAAGCACCCTGTGCCGTATGTATTTTTAGCGTCGCCTTTTTTAAAGCATGCCTGACCAAAAAGCGCGGCCTGTTGGTCGCCTAAAACGCTCAAAATCGGAACATTCTTTAAGGGCAATACCTCAAGCGCAGATATCGTTCCGAAGCATGAGTCCGAGTGCAATGCCTTGGGCAGCATTGACGTGCTGATGTCGAAGTACTCACATATGTCAGAATCCCAGTAAAGACCGTCTATGTCAAACAGCATGGTTCTAGAGGCGTTTGTATAGTCCGTATCATTAACTTTTCCAGAGGTCAAATTCCAAATCAGCCATGTGTCAATAGTACCAAACAGTAAATCGCCTGACTGCATTTGCTGGCGCGCGTCGGGGACATTGTCCAGTATCCACTTGACCTTGGTCGCCGAAAAGTAAGCGTCAATGTTCAGTCCAGTGGACTTTTTAATATGCCGCCGCATATCCGAGGGGATGTTTTCGCAAATTTCAGCAGTTCGCCTGCATTGCCAAACAATTGCGTTATAAATAGGCTTCCCTGTGGTTTTATTCCAGACAACCGTGGTTTCCCGTTGATTTGTAATTGCCGTAGCCAAAATACATGCGCCATCAACCGCGGCCATGGCATCATTTATTGCCTTATATGTACTTTCGAGGATTTCCAGTGGGTCATGCTCTACATAACTCTCCTGAGGAAAAAATTGCGTAAACTCATTTTGCGCCTTTGCGGCAACGTTTCCCGCCTTGTCCACAAGTAATACACGAGTAGAAGTAGTGCCTTGGTCAATTGTAAGTATTAATTCCACTTTGCACACCCCAAGCATAATACACAATATATCGATAGTTTCTACGCATTGTATCACAAATTAGGCAGACCTGCAAGTTATACTAATTTTATTTTGAAAAAAATATCAGCAACATTCCATAAATATATTGACATATAATTATAGCTATGTTATACTTCGTAATGCTGTTTACGCAAGTAAATTTGCACCTTTAGCTCAGTTGGTAGAGCAGCTGACTCTTAATCAGCGGGTCCACGGTTCGAGTCCGTGAAGGTGCACCATTTGGAGCGAAAGATTAAGCTCGACATCGCTCCGCAAAACGGCCCGTTGGTCAAGCGGTCAAGACGGCGGCCTCTCACGCCGCAAACAGGAGTTCGATTCTCCTACGGGTCACCACAGAATATTTACTTAGCCTCTTGACAATGATTGAAACTTATAGTATCATGTTCGTTGTCACAATAATCCTCAATAGCTCAGTCGGTAGAGCATGCGGCTGTTAACCGCAGGGTCGTTGGTTCGAGTCCAACTTGGGGAGCCAAGTATAACCGCCACGCCGTCTGGTGTGGCGGTTATTTAAAAAAACGCTCTATGTGGGCCCTTAGCTCAGTTGGTTAGAGCGGCCGGCTCATAACCGGTTGGTCCCGGGTTCGAGTCCCTGAGGGCCCACCACATCAGTAGACAGTTAGCTTCGCGCTAACTGCCTACTGTACAAACTTAATACAGGGGCATGATGTAATGGTAACATACCGGTCTCCAAAACCGTTTTTGAGGGTTCGAGTCCTTCTGCCCCTGCCAAAGTCTTTTCCGTTTGTATCGGAGCAAGAATTTTCCCTGTAATCCCAAGGATTGCAGGGAATTTTTGTTGTCGCGAATATATCAGCGATTTCCCTCTCAGCCCCCGAAAATATGTCGTTTTTATCGTCTCTCGGGGTCAGCACGGGGTCAGCGTTACTATCGGCTTGGAGACTATGCAAATATGTAATCGGTGCGTTGTAGAGCGTTGTAATCATGTATGCCCGAATGTTTTTGACAGGCTTACTGTTTTGCGCCAGCGACTTCAGAACATACAGGAAATGCCCAAGTTTATACTCGCTGATGCGGTTCTTCACAAAATCGGTTGGCACAAGCTCACCGTTGACTTGCATTTCTCTTTTCTGTATCAACAGCAAGTCAGCCATTGTTGCTATCAGCTCATTTGCACGCTGAAATTCTTCCATCGGCAGGGAACCCAATGTATCAAACCAAATTCTTTTTTTTAGTTCCGTTTCTATCGCCAATCTATCCATCCCATCCCACCA